>JAVEEG010000112.1 GCA_030840585.1 Frankiaceae bacterium
TACTGGATGGTGCAGATCCTCGACCGGTTGGAGAAGGGCGAGGGCGACGCGCAGGACATCGACACGTTGCTCGACGCGTGCGACAACATCCTCGGCCGCTCGTTCTGCGCGCTCGGTGACGGCGCGACCAGCCCGATCACCTCGTCGGTGCAGTACTTCAAGGACGAGTACGTCGCGCACTGGGAACAAGGCGGCTGCCCGTTCGACCCCGCCGCTTCAACGTTGTGGGCGAACGCATGAGCGCCGGCCGTGGCCGGCTCCGCTCTTGGGTGGGGGGCGGGGTGGTGGACGTATGAGCCAAGACATGGTCACCTGCACGATCGACGGCATCGAGATCACCGTGCCGAAGAACACGCTGATCATCCGCGCGGCCGAGCGGCTCGGCATCCAGGTGCCGCGATTCTGCGACCACCCGCTGCTCGAACCGCTCGGCGCTTGCCGGCAGTGCATCGTCGAGGTCGAAGGGCAGCGCAAGCCGCTGACTGCATGTACGACGACGGTCACCGACGGCATGGTCGTCAAGACGCAGTTGACGTCCGAGGTCGCGGAGAAGGCGCAGCGCGGCACGATCGAGTTCCTGCTGCTCAACCACCCGCTCGACTGCCCGGTGTGCGACAAGGGCGGCGAGTGCCCGCTGCAGAACCAGGCGCTGACCAACGGCCCGAGCGAGTCGCGGTTCCGCGACGACAAGCGCACGTTCGAAAAGCCGATCGCGATCTCGTCGCAGGTATTGCTCGACCGCGAGCGCTGCGTGTTGTGTGCGCGCTGCACCCGCTTTAGCCAGCAGATCGCCGGCGACCCGTTCATCGAGTTGTTCGAACGCGGCGCGCTGGAGCAGGTCGCGGTCTACGAGGACGAGCCGTTCAACTCCTACTTCTCCGGCAACACCGTGCAGATCTGCCCGGTCGGCGCATTGACCGGCGCGCAGTACCGCTTCCGCGCCCGGCCGTTCGACCTCGTCTCCACCCCGTCGGTCTGCGAGCACTGCGCGTCCGGTTGCCAGCAGCGCACCGACTGGCGGCGCGGCAAGGTGCTCCGCCGCCTCGCCGGTGCCGACCCGGACGTCAACGAAGAGTGGAACTGCGACAAGGGCCGCTGGGCATTCCAGTACCAGAACGCGAAGGATCGGATCCGCGAGCCGCTGGTCCGCGACGCCGACGGCTACCTCGTCGAGGCGTCGTGGAGCGAGGCCCTCGACCGCGCCGGGCATGGCCTCGACGAGTGGTTCGGCAAGGTCGGCGTGCTGACCGGTGGCCGGTTGACCGTCGAAGACGCCTACGCCTACGCCAAGTTCGCCCGGCTCGTCCTCGGCACCGACGACATCGACTTCCGGGCCCGGCCGCAGTCGGCCGAGGAGACCGAGTTCCTGGCCAACCGCGTGGCCGGCCGCTACCTCGAGACGACGTACGCCGACATCGAAGCGGCGCCTGCGGTGCTGACCGTCGGGCTCGACCCGGAAGAGGAGTCGCCGATCCTCTTCCTCCGGTTGCGCAAGGCCGCGCTGACCGGATCGCTGAAGCTGTACGACGTCGCGCCGTTCGCGACCAACGGGCTGCGCAAATGCCAGGGCACTCTGCTGGCTTGTGTGCCCGGCAACGAGGCGTCGTTGCTGGGTTCGCTCAACGAGCCCGCGCTGCAACAGCCGGGCGCGGTGATCCTCGTCGGCGAGCGGCTCGCGACGGTGCCGGGTGGGCTGTCCGCCGCGGCCGCGCTGGCCGACCAGACCGGCGCGAAGCTCGCCTGGGTGCCGCGCCGGGCCGGTGACCGCGGCGCGGTCGAGGCCGGTTGCCTGCCGGGTCTGCTGCCAGGCGGCCGCCCGGTGGCCGACGCCGCCGCGCGGGCCGAGATGGCCGCGGGGTGGGGCGTCGAGAACATTTCCGAGCACGTCGGTCGCGGCACCGACGAGATCCTGCGCGCGGCGGCGGCCGGGGAGATCGCGCTGGTGATCGCCGGCGTCGACATCCGCGACCTGCCCGACCCCGACCTCGCGATCACCGCGATCGAGAACGCGCCGTTCGTGCTCTCGCTCGAACTGCGCGAGTCGCCGGTCACCGACCGCGCCGACGTCGTGCTCCCGGTCGCGCCGGCGGTGGAGAAGTCCGGGTCGTACGTCGACTGGGAGGGCCGGGTCCGGCCGTTCGGTACGACGCTCGAATCCACCGGCGCCCTCGCCGACGGGCGGGTGCTGCACCGGCTGGCCGAGGTGCTGCACGTCGACCTCGGGCTGCCGAACGTCGAGGCCGCCCAGGCCGAGATCCAGCGCCTGGGCTCGTACGCCGGTGACCGGCCAGCGCCGGCCAAGGTCGCGCCGGTCCCCGCACCGCAGCCCGGCACCGGGGAGGCCGTGCTCGCGACCTGGCATCAGCTGCTCGACGACGGCCGGCTGCAGGACGCCGAGCCATACCTCGCCGGCACTCGCCGCCCGACCGTCGCGCTGCTGGGCGCGAGCCTGGCCAAGGAAATCGGCGCCGGCGAGACGGTCACGGTGAGCACTGATCGCGGCTCGATCACGGTGCCGTACGCGATCGCCGACCTGCCCGACCGGGTCGTGTGGCTGCCGACGATGTCCGACGGTTGCCACGTGCACGAGCAGCTCGGCGTCACCGCCGGCGCGGTCGTGAGGATCGGCGTATGAGGTTCTTGGCGGCAACATCGGGCGGCGCGGATCTCGGTGCGTTCGGCCACGATCCGTGGTGGCTCATCCTGCTCAAGACCGTCGTCATCTTCCTGTTCCTGGTGCTGACGACGCTGCTGATGATCTGGGCCGAGCGGCGCATCGTCGGCCGGATGCAGCAGCGGCCCGGCCCCAACCGGGTCGGCCCATTCGGTCTCGTCCAAGGTCTCGCCGACGGCGTGAAGCTCATGCTGAAGGAAGACCTGATCCCGGCGATCGTCGACAAGCCGCTCTACATCCTCGCGCCGATCGTCTCGGCGATCCCCGCGTTCCTGTCGTTCGCGGTGATCCCGGTCGGGCCGGAGGTGTCGATCTTCGGACACAAGACGCCGTTGCAGATCACCGATCTGCCGGTCGCGGTGCTGTTCATCCTCGCGATGGCGTCGATCGGCGTCTACGGCATCGTGCTCGCCGGTTGGTCGTCGCAGTCGCCGTACCCACTGTTGGGTGGACTTCGTTCGGCGGCCCAAGTCATCTCGTACGAGGTCGCGATGGGGCTCGCCCTCGCGGGTGTGTTCATATACGCGGGATCGCTGTCCACCTCGGAGATCGTGTCGGCGCAGCACAACCTCTGGTACGCGCTGCCGCTGTTCCCGTCGTTCGTCACGTACCTGATCGCGATGGTCGGCGAGACCAACCGGGCGCCGTTCGACCTGCCCGAGGCCGAAGGCGAACTCGTCGGTGGGTTCCACACCGAGTACGCGTCGATCAAGTTCGCGATGTTCTTCCTCGCCGAGTACATCAACATGACGACGGTGTCGGCGCTCGCGACGACGCTGTTCCTCGGCGGCTGGCGGGCGCCGTGGCCGCTGTCGCTGATCGACCACAACGCGCTGAACCACGGCTGGTGGCCGGTGCTGTGGTTCCTCGCGAAGATGTTCACGTTGCTGTTCGGCTTCATCTGGCTGCGCGGCACGTTGCCTCGGTTGCGCTACGACCAGTTCATGGCGCTCGGCTGGAAGATCCTGATCCCGGCCAGCCTGGTCTGGATCCTCATCGTCGCCAGCTTCAAGCAGCTGACGAACCTCGGTTACACCCGCTTCCAGGTGCTCGCGTACGTCGGCATCCCGCTCGCGCTGATCGTGCTGGTCGCGTCGTTCTTCATGGAGAACAAGACTGTCGAGCAGGCGCAGGAAGAAGTTCCCGACGACGCGACCGATCGCAACAACTACCCGATGCCGGTGCTGACCGGAGCATTGCCCACGGCTGGACCCGTGCACGAGATCGAGGAGGTGCCCGGTGGCTGAGGGTGGTGGTTCGATCAAGTCGTTCTTCGCGCCGATCGCCGGCTTCGGCGTGACCTTCAAGACGATGTTCAAGCCGATCGTCACCGAGCAGTACCCGGAAGAGAAGGTGCCGACGGCGCCGCGCTACCACGGCCGGCACGTGCTCAACCGGCACGCCGACGGACTGGAGAAGTGCATCGGCTGCGAGCTGTGCGCCTGGGCCTGCCCGGCCGACGCGATTTACGTCGAGGGCGCGGACAACACCGAGGAGGAGCGCTTCTCGCCGGGTGAGCGCTACGGCCGCGTCTACCAGATCAACTACCTGCGCTGCATCTTCTGCGGCCTGTGCATCGAAGCCTGCCCCACCCGCGCGCTGACGATGAGCAACGAGTACGAGCTCGCCGACGACAGCCGCGAAGACCTCATCTTCACCAAGGACCAGCTGCTCGCGCCGCTGCTGCCAGGGATGGAGTCGCCGCCGCACCCGATGCGACTCGGCGACGACGAGAAGGCCTACTACCTCGGTGGCGGGATCAGCCCGGTGGCCGGCGACCCGAACGTCGAAGGCCGGCTGCACGCCGATCGGGCGGACTCATGAGCGGCGCCATCAACGGGGCGATCCTCGCCGCCGGCGGTGCGCCCGCGCACGAGGCCGTCGTGTTCTGGATCCTCGCCCCGATCTCGGTGATCGGCGCGCTCGGTCTCGTCTTCGCCCGCAGCGCGGTGCACGCCGCCGTCCTGCTCGCGCTCGTCATGCTGTCGCTCGCGGCGTTCTACACCGCCGAGGCGGCGCCGTTCCTCGCCGTCGTGCAGGTGGTCGTCTACACCGGCGCGGTGCTGATGCTGTTCCTGTTCGTGCTCATGCTCGTCGGAGTCGATTCGGCCGACTCGCTGGTCGAGACGTTACGAGGTCAACGCATCGCCGGCACGCTGATCGCGCTGGGCTTCGCCGTACTGCTGATCGTCGCGCTGGCCGGCACGCTCGACACGTTCCACTCGCACGGGCTGGCCGACGTGCAGGGCGAGAAGGGCAACGTCGTCGTCATCGCCGAGTTGCTGTTCAGCCGGTACGTGTTCGCGTTCGAGGCGACCAGCGCACTGCTGATCACCGCGGGCCTCGGCGCGATGGTGCTGGCGCATCGGGAGCGCACCGAGCCGCGGCGGACCCAGCGCGAGCGGATGCTCGAGCGGGTCGAGCGCGGCGGCGCGCAGCTCGCGCCGCTGCCCGGTCCCGGTGTGTACGCCGACCACGACGCGGTCGACACCCCGGCGCTGCTGCCGGACGGGAGCATCGCCGTAACCAGCGTGCCGGAGTACCTGCAGATCAGCGCGGCCAGGCCACACACCGACGTCGCGGAGCGGGAGCTGGAATCGTGAGCCCCGACTACTACCTCTACCTCTCCGCCGTGCTGTTCACCATCGGCGCGCTCGGCGTGCTGGTCCGGCGCAACGCGATCGTCGTGTTCATGTGCGTCGAGCTGATGCTGAACGCGGTCAACCTGACGCTGGTCACGTTCGCCCGGATGAACGGCAACATCGACGGTCAGGTCATTGCGTTCTTCGTGATGGTCGTCGCCGCGGCCGAGGTCGTCATCGGGCTGGCCATCATCATGTCCATCTTCCGGTCCCGCCGCTCGACCTCGGTCGACGACGCCAACCTGTTGAAGTACTGAGGCCCCGACGATGAGCCCAGTGATGAACGCTGCTGTTGTCGCCCACACGCCTGGGTTCATCCCGGCGACCGGGCCGTTCAAGCTGACGTTCCTGCTCGTGCTGTTCCCGGCGGTCAGCGCCGCGATCCTGTTGCTCGGCGGTCGCAGGACGAACAAGTGGGGCCACCTGCTCGGCTGCGCCGCGCCGATCGCGTCGTTCGTGATCGGGCTGGTGCTGTTCTTCGACCTGTTCGGCAAGAGCGCGCAGGACAAGCAGGTCGACCAGCACCTGTTCTCGTGGATCCCGGCGGGGTCGTTCCACGTCGACGTGAACCTGCTGTTCGACCCGCTCGCCGCGGTGTTCGTGCTGCTGATCACCGGCGTCGGATCGCTGATCCACATCTACTCGATCGGCTACATGGAGCACGACCCCGATCGGCGGCGGTTCTTCGGCGAGCTCAACCTGTTCGTCGCGGCGATGCTGCTGCTCGTCCTCGCCGACAACTTCCTGTTGCTGTACGTCGGCTGGGAAGGCGTGGGTCTCGCGTCGTACCTGCTCATCGGGTTCTGGACCTACAAGCCGAGCGCGGCGGTCGCGGCGAAGAAAGCGTTCCTGGTCAACCGGGTCGGTGACCTCGGCCTGTCGCTCGCGATCATGCTGATGTTCACGACGTTCGGCTCGGTGTCCTTCAACGACTTGTTCTACGGCGGCGGGTTGCACGGCGCGCACCGCGGCACCGTTACCGCGATCGGTCTGCTGCTGCTGCTCGGTGCCTGCGGCAAGAGCGCGCAGTTCCCGCTCCAGTCGTGGTTGCTCGACGCGATGGAAGGCCCGACCCCCGTCTCGGCGCTGATCCACGCCGCGACCATGGTCACCGCCGGCGTCTACCTGATCGCCCGGTCGCACCCGATCTATGACCTGTCCAGCGACGCGCGCCTCGCGGTCGAGATCGTCGGCGCGGTCACGCTGGTGATGGGCGCGATCATCGGCTGCGCGTACGACGACATCAAGAAGGTGCTGGCCGCGTCGACGATGAGCCAGATCGGTTACATGATGCTCGCGGTTGGCCTCGGGCCGGGCGCTTACGCGATCGGCATCCTGCACCTGCTGACCCACGGTTTCTTCAAGGCCAACATGTTCCTCGGCGCCGGCTCGGTGATGCACGGCATGAACGACGAAGTGAACATGCGGCGCTACGGCGGCTTGCGAAAAGTCATGCCGGTGACGTTCTGGACGTTCACCGCCGGCTACCTCGCGATCATCGGCTTCCCGTTGACCTCCGGATTCTTCTCGAAGGACAAGATCATCGAGGCGGCGCTGGACAAGGGCGGGCCGGAGGGCTGGATCCTCGGCCTGGTCGCGCTGCTCGGTGCCGGCCTGACCGCGTTCTACATGTCGCGACTGATGATCATGACGTTCTTCGGCAACCGCCGCTGGGCGAAGGACACGCACCCGCACGAGTCGCCGTCGGTGATGACCGGCCCGATGGCCCTGCTCGCGGTCGGCTCGCTGGTCGCGGGCGGGCTCATGGTGCTCGGCGCGTCGCTGCAACACTTCCTCACCCCCGCCGTCGGCAAGAGCGTCGAGGAAGGCGTGCACACGATCGCGCCGCTGGTGTTGACCGCGTTGACGCTGATCGTCATTGCCGGCGGTGTCGCCGCGGCCTGGTGGCTGGTCGCGCGCAAGCCGGTCCCGGTCGAGCAACCGCTCAACGTCACGCCGGTCACCTGGGCCGCCCGCCGGTCCCTCTACGGCGATGCGCTGAACGAGAACGTGTTCATGCGTCCGGGCGCCTACCTCACCCGCGCGCTGGTGTTCTTCGACGGTCGCGGGGTGGACGGTGCGGTCAACGGCTTCGCCGCGATGGTCGGCGGCACGTCAGCCCGGGCCCGCCGGTCGCAGACCGGGTTCGCCCGCTCCTACGCGTTGTCCATGCTCGCCGGCGCGACGGTGATCGCGGCCGCGCTGATGATCGCGCGGGTCGGGTGAGTGGCGTGGACGTGACCTCGAGCAGCAGCTTCCCGTGGGTGACGATCCTCGCGGTGCTGCCGTTGATCGGAACGCTCGGCATCATGCTCACGCCGCGCGAGTCGAAGGAGACGGTCAAGCAGATCGCGCTCGGCACCTCACTCGTGACGCTGGTCGGCACGATCGCGATGTGCCTGGAATTCAAGACGAACGGCGCGCGGTTCCAGTTCGTCCAGAGCTACGACTGGATCAAGGCCTTCGGCGCGCACTATGCCGTCGGTGTCGACGGCATCGCGCTCGTCTTGATCCTGATGACCGCCGTGCTCACGCCGGTCATCGTGCTCGCGTCCTGGCACGAAGCGGAAGAGGGGCAACCCAAAGACGGCAAGCGCAGCGTTCATACGTTCTTCGCGCTGCTGCTCGCAACCGAGGCGATCATCCTCGGTGTCTTCGGCTCGCTCGACGTCTTCCTGTTCTACGTGCTGTTCGAGGCGATGCTGATCCCGATCTACTTCCTGATCGGTTCGTACGGCGGACCTCGGCGGTCCTATGCCGCGGTCAAGTTCCTGCTGTACTCGCTCGCCGGCGGGCTGCTGATGCTGGTCGCGGTGATCGCGCTGTTCGTCGTGTCGGCGCACCGGCTCAAGCACGGCACGTTCGACTACCGCGCGCTGCTCTCCGGTGACCTGCACATCGGCCACGGCGAGCAGGTCGCGCTGTTCCTTGGCTTCTTCATCGCGTTCGCGATCAAGGCGCCGCTTTGGCCGTTCCACACCTGGCTGCCCGATGCCGCGGCCGAGGCGCCGACCGGCGTCGCGGTGATGCTCGTCGGCGTGCTCGACAAGGTCGGCACGTTCGGCTTCCTCCGCTTCTGCATCCCGCTGTTCCCCTGGGCCGCGCGCGAGCTGGCGCCGTACATCCTCGGGTTGTGCGTGACCGGCGTGCTCTACGGCGCGCTGCTGGCGATCGGCCAGCGGGACATGAAGCGGCTGGTGGCGTACTCGTCGGTGTCGCACTTCGGCTTCATCGCGCTCGGCATCTTCGCGTTCACCTCGCAGGGCGGGTCCGGCGCGACGCTGTACATGGTCAACCACGCGTTCTCGACCGGCGCGCTGTTCCTGGTGGTCGGCTTCCTCGCGACCCGTCGCGGCTCGCGGATGATCGACGACTTCGGCGGTGCCGCGAAGGTGGCGCCGTGGCTCGGTGCGGCGGTGCTGATCGCCGGGCTGTCCGCGCTGTCGCTGCCGGGGCTGTCCACCTTCGTCAGCGAGTTCCTGGTGCTGGTGGGGACGTTCACGGTGCACCGCTGGTTCGCGGTGGTGGCCATCTTCGGCATCGTGCTGGCTGCCGTCTACGTGCTCTGGATGGTGCAGCGGACCATTCACGGCCCGGTACGCGAGGGCATCGAGAGTTTCCGCGACCTCGGGAGCCGCGAGGCGTGGGTGATCGCGCCGGTGCTCGCCATCATCGTCGTACTCGGCATCTACCCGAAGCCGTTGCTCGACGCCATCAACCCGGCCGTAAAGCAGACGTTCTCGACCGTGCGGCCGCACGACCCGGCGCCGTCGGTGCCCGCCGTCTTGGGAGGCCCCCGGTGAGTGTTGTGGCCGCTGCGGCCGAGTTCACCGCGCCGTCGATCGACTACGCCGCGATCTCGCCGATCCTCATCGTCTCGGTCGCGGCCGTCCTCGGCGTGCTCATCGACGCGTTCGCGCCGCGGCTGCTGCGCTGGCCGATCCAGGTCGGCGTTGCGGTGCTCGGGCTGATCGGTTCGTTCGTCGCCGTCTGCGTCGTCGCGCACACGCACGTCCTCACCGCCGACGGCGCGATCGCGGTCGACGGACCGGCGCTGTTCATCCAGGCAACGGTCGCGCTGGTGTCGCTGGCGAGCGTGCTGCTGATCGCCGACCGGTCACCCGAGGTGGGAGGCGGTGCGTTCGTCGCGCAGGCCTCCGCCGTACCCGGTTCGGCCGACGAGCGGCGGGCCGCCGGGTTCGGTCGGGCGCAGACCGAGATCTTCCCGCTGCTGATGTTCGCGGTCGCCGGGATGGAGTTGTTCCCGGCCGCGAACGACCTGCTGATGCTGTTCGTCGCGCTCGAAGTGCTGTCGCTGCCGCTGTACCTGCTGTGCGGGTTGGCTCGGCGCAGGCGGCTGCTGTCGCAGGAGGCGGCGGTCAAGTACTTCCTGCTCGGTGCGTTCTCGTCCGCGTTCTTCCTCTACGGGCTCGCGCTGCTCTACGGGTACGCGGGCAGCGTGTCGCTCGGCGACATCCACGACGCTGCCGCGAGCGGCCAGCACAGTGACACGTTGCTGGTGCTCGGCCTCGGCCTGCTCGCGGTCGGGCTGCTGTTCAAGATCGGCGCGGCGCCGTTCCACTCGTGGGTCCCGGACGTCTACCAAGGCGCGCCGACGCCGATCACCGCGTTCATGGCCGCGGCGACGAAGGTGGCCGCGTTCGGTGCGTTGCTGCGGGTCTTCTACGTCGCGTTCGGTGGCCTTGGTTGGGACTGGCGGCCGGTCGCGTGGGGCGTCGCGATCCTGACGATGCTGGTCGGCTCGGTGTTCGCGGTGACGCAGACCGACGTGAAGCGAATGCTCGCGTACTCGTCGGTCGCGCACGCCGGTTTCATCCTCGTCGGCGTGATCGCGCTGAACCGTGCCGGGCTGTCCGGTTCGCTGTTCTACCTGCTGACCTACGGCCTGAC
>JAVEEG010000138.1 GCA_030840585.1 Frankiaceae bacterium
TTGGCGAGGTCACCGGGCCAGCCGCTGCCCGGCGCGACTACCACCCCGGCTCCAGCAACGCCCCGTCGACGAGGGAGAGCGCGATGCCGTCGAGAATGTCGTGCTCGCTGACGACGACCTCGGCGAACCCACCCACCTGCATGATCCGGTCGAGGACCAGCGCGCCGGCACCGATCACGTCGACCCGGCCCGGGTGCATCGGGCCGAGAGCCGCGCGCTCGGCCCGGTCCATGCCGAGCAACGCCGCCGCGGTCTCCGCGACCTCGGCCGCGGACAACCGCGCGTGGTGGATTGCCTCGGGGTCGTACGCCGGCAGCCCGAGGACGAGCGCCGCGACCGTCGTCACCGAGCCGGCCAGCCCGACGAGCGTCCGGGCATCTCCGAGCGGGACGGTCGCCGCCGCGAGCGCGATCGCCGCGTCGATGTCGGCCGTTGCGGCAGCGATCTGCGCGGCGCTCGGCGGATCGTCGCGCAGGTGCCGCTCGGTCATCCGCACGCAACCGACGTCGACCGATCGCGCCGCCAGCACGCCGGTGTCGTCGCCGACCACGAACTCGGTCGAGCCGCCGCCGATGTCGCACACCGCGTACGGCGCCGGGAACTGGCCAGTGCCACGCAACTCAGCGGTGGCCCCGCCGAACGACAGCGCGGCCTCCTCGTCGCCGGACACAACTTCGGCCTCGACGCCGAGCCGGGTCCGCACACCGTCGAGGAACTCGTCCCGGTTGGCCGCGTCCCGGGTCGCGCTGGTCGCGACCATCCGCACCCGCTCGGCCCCGTACTCGGCGATCTCGGCGGCGTAGCGCTCCAGTACGGCGAACGTCCGGTCGAGTGCGGCGGGCGCGAACCGGCCGGTCTGGTCGACACCCTCGCCCAGCCGGACGATCTCCATCTCCCGGACGACGTCGGTGAGCTTGTCACCGTCGAGCTCAGATATGAGCAACCGCAACGAATTCGTGCCGCAATCGAGCGCCGCGACGCGGGTCACGACGTCTCCACGCACGGTCCGTCAACGCCCCAATCGGGCAACAGAGCGAGCGCCTCGTCACCCAAGGGGTTCACACCTCGGCCGCAGGCAAGCGAATGCGCAACTAAGACATGCAAGCACTTGACCCGGGTCGGCATCCCGCCCGCGGTCACCGTCGTACCGAGCGGCTCGATCGCGTCGCGGCGGGCGAGATAGCTCTCGTGCGCGCGTTGGTACGCCGCGGCAAGGTCGGCGTCGGTCGCCAGCCGCGCGGTCATCTCGCGCATGATTCCCGACGCCTCCAGCCGCCCGATCGCGGCGGCCAGCCGGGGGCAGGTGAGGTAGTACAGCGTCGGGAACGGAGTGCCGTCCTCCAGCCGGGGCGCGGTCTCCACGACATCCGGCAGCCCGCAGCGGCAGCGGTGCGCGACGGCTCGGGTAGCGCGCGGTTGGCGGCCGAGCTGCCGGCCCACCACCGCCAGGTCGTTCGGGTCGATCACTTGCGAGCGGTGCCGGCGACCTGCACGGTCTGCCACAGCCGGGAGTACCACGGCGCGGTCGCGGCCGGCCCGCCGGAATTCGCCGCCGCCGGCTTGGCCCCGCCCGGCTTCGGACCGAGGTAGACGTACGCCTTCTCGCCCGGCAGCACGTAGTGCAACCGCAGCCGGGCCTGCTGTTCGATGTACGCCGGATCCGACCAGCGTTGCTGCTGTTGTTCGAGCAAGGCCACGTGTTGCTGCTGGGCCCGGGTCTGCGCTTGCAGGTCGGCGATCTGGCCGCGCTGGGCGAGCCAGATCTTGAACGGCAGCGCGATCGCGAGCGCCACCGACGCGACCGCGACCGCGAGCACCGCGGCCCGCGCGGTCAGCGTCGTACGGCGCCGGCGGACGACCGCGGGCGGCGGCGTGCGGGCCGGTAGCCCGGCCCGGGATCGGCGGACCCGGGACGCGCCCGCAGCGCGAGCGGTCGGCGCGCGACCGGCGGCGCCGGACCGGCCGCCGCGGCTGGAACGAGGCCCGGCCATTTGCGGCTAGACCCGACCCTCGGTGGCGGTGAACCGCGGGAAGGCGGTCGCGCCGGCGTAGCGGGCGGCGTCCTCCAGGTCTTCTTCGATCCGCAGCAGCTGGTTGTACTTCGCCACCCGCTCGCTGCGGGCGGGCGCACCGGTCTTGATCTGGCCGCAGTTCGTCGCGACCGCTAGGTCGGCGATCGTGGTGTCTTCGGTCTCGCCGGACCGGTGGCTCATCATGGCCCGATAACCGTTGCGGTGCGCCAAATCCACGGCATCGAGGGTCTCCGACAGCGTGCCGATCTGGTTGACCTTCACCAGCAGCGCGTTCGCGGTGTGCTCGGCCAGCCCGCGTTCCAGCCGGGCCGGGTTGGTGACGAACAGGTCGTCGCCGACGAGCTGCACCCGGCCGCCGAGTACGGCGGTGAGCCGCTGCCAGCCGCCCCAGTCGTCCTCGGCGAGCGGATCCTCGATCGACACGATCGGGTAGGTCCCGACGAGCTCGTCGTAGTAGGCCGTCATCTCGTCCGCGCCGCGGCTGCCGCCTTCGAACCGGTAGCTGCCGTCGGCGAAGAACTCGGTCGCGGCGACGTCGAGGGCGAGCGCGACGTCGCGACCGGGGGTGTAGCCGGCCTTGCCGATCGCTTCGAGGATCAGGTCGAGCGCCTCGCGGTTGGTGGGCAGGTCGGGGGCGAACCCACCCTCGTCACCGAGGCCGGTGGCGAGGCCGCGGCCCTTCAGCACCGCCTTGAGCGCGTGGTAGACCTCGGCACCCATCCGCAGCGCCTCGCCGAACGTCGCCGCGCCGATCGGCGCGATCATGAACTCCTGGATGTCGACGTTGGTGTCGGCGTGCGCGCCGCCGTTGAGGATGTTCATCATCGGCACCGGCAGCAGGTGCGCGTGCGATCCGCCGATGTAGCGAAACAGTGGTAGTTCACTGGCGTCGGCAGCCGCCCGGGCGACCGCGAGCGAAACGCCGAGGATCGCGTTGGCGCCGTACCGGCTCTTGTCCGGGGTGCCGTCGAGGTCGCAGAGGGCCTGGTCGAGCAGCCGCTGCTCGGTCGCCTCGTAGCCGAGGATCTCCGGCGCGATGTCGTCTTCGACCGAGGCGACGGCCTTGGAAACCCCTTTGCCGCCATACCTTTCGCCGCCGTCACGCTTCTCGACCGCTTCGAACGCACCGGTCGACGCGCCGCTCGGCACCGCGGCCCGGCCGACCGATCCGTCGTCGAGCAGCACCTCCACCTCGACGGTCGGGTTGCCGCGCGAATCGAGGATCTCGCGGGCGGCCACAGCTTCGATAGTTGGCACCCCGCGACCCTATCGCCGTAAAACTGTCGCGATCGGTTGCCCCGCCGAGGCAGGAATCGGGCCACCGGCGGCGAAAATCCGCCCGGTATCCGACTGAAGGGCAACCCCATGCGCGTCCGACCGTTCCTCGCCGCCGTCGCCGCGGCCGCCATTGCTGTCACCGCATTCCCGGCCAGCGCCGCCACGCCGACCCTTGACGGGAAGAAGGTCAAGACCCTGACCTTCAAGGGCACGACGACGCCGCAGAGCAACGACGTGGACCTCGTCACCGACCTGGCCGCCGCCGGCCCGGCACCGGTCCGGCCGGACGACTACATGCACTGCCCCGCCACGCGGTGCTTCACCTGGAAGTTCGTCTACAAGCCGGCCAAGGGTGTGAAGAAGGGCCCGATCAGCGTCAAGCTGTCGTGGACCTACCCGGTTGAGGACCTCGACCTGTACCTGTTCGACGCGAAGTTCGGTGACGTCGGCCACTGCGGCGCGTCGGCCGGCACCAGCGAGACCGTGACGATCGACCCGCCGGCCGCGGGCCACACCTACTACGTGGTGGTCGACCAGTACCGCTCGGTGCCCGACACCGTCACCGCGACCGTGCAGTTCCCGGCCGTGAACTTCACCTCGCAGGTTCCGGGTGGTGCGCCGTCGGACGTCGGCGGCTTCCCGACCGCGTGCGGTCTGACCAAGTAGACAACTCTCGAACCGCTAAAGGCGCCGGACGGGCTTGGCTCGTCCGGCGCCTTTACGTTTGCCCGGCTTCCTCCGCCGCTACGACGCTGTCGCGGAAGGCGCGGGCTCTGCGTCGTAACGCCGTCTCGGCGTCGATGTCCTGGATGCGCATGGTGTCGACCAGCGCCCACAGCAAGGCGGCCGCCGTGTCCTGGCCGGGGCCGTCGATGAACGCCTGCGTCAGCGTGGCCAGGTCGGCCGGCTGCGGTTCGCCGGTCGGCAGCCCGAGCTTCGCCGCCTTGCGCTGCAGCGTCGCGGCCAGGGTCAGCGCCGGCGCCGCCATCGGTACGCCGGCCACGCTCGACTTGCCGGCCCGTTCGGTCGCCTTGATCGCGTCCCAGTTGGCCACGACCTCGTCGGCGCCGGAGACCGTCCGGTCGCCGAACACGTGCGGGTGCCGCCGGACCAGCTTGTCGACCAACCCGGCCGCGACGTCGTCGATCGACCAGCGCTCGCCCTCGGCGGCCTCGGCCGCCAGCCGGGCGTGGAAGGCCACCTGCAGCAGCACGTCGCCGAGTTCGTCCCGCAGCGCGGCGCCGTCGCCATCCTCGATCGCCTGGAAGGCCTCGTACGCCTCCTCCAGCAAGTACGGCGCGAGCGATTCGTGCGTCTGCTGCGCGTCCCACGGACAACCGCCGGGCGAACGGAGGCGGTCCATCGTGGTGACGACGTCGAGCAGGCGCGCCCCAGGCACGTCCCAACTGCCGTAGACGACTTCGAGCGCGACGTCCTCGCCGCGCTCGGCCGCCTGGACGCCCTGCTCGGCCAGCGCGTGCGCGATGTCCTCGTCACCCCCGGCGGCGGCCAGCCACACCGCCGTGCCGCCTTCGCGCGCCGCGCTGAGCAGGATCCGGGCCACCGCGACCGGCGGGTGCGCCGGGTCGACGGCCTCGGTCACGATCCCGGCGGCGGCCAACGCGTCCCGCTGCGGATGGTCCTGGTCGCGAGTCATGACGGCGCCAGACCGCAGCGCGGTCCATGCGTCGTATGTCAGCAGGCCCGGCGCGACCCGCGGGCTGGTGAGCAGCAGGACCAGTCGCGCGGCCACGGCGTCAGGAAGCTCGGGTCAAGAGGAGGCCGGGCTCGGCGCCGGGCTGCTCAGGTCGCCCTTCGACGACGGCGCGACCACGGTGCCGTTCGCGGAGTTCCAGGTCCCGTAGCGCGGGCTCACGTGCACGCCTTCCTTGCGGCCCTCCGCGGCCAGCGCCTGCTGCACCAACTGCTGGCGCTTGGGCTGCAAGATCTGTGCCTTGAGCTGATCCGCGACCGCGGCGAGCGGCGTCGTACGGTGCGCGATCACGTGCACGACGTGCCACCCGAACTGCGAGTGCACCTCGAGGTACGTCCCCGGCTTTGCCGCGAAGATGGCGTCGGCGAACGGCTTCACCAATGTCGAAGCGGCCTGGAAGCCCAGGTTGCCGGCCTTGGTCTTGCTGCCGGTGTCGATCGAGTAGCGCTTCGCCAGCGCCGCGAACAGCGACGGCTTCGCCTTGACTTGCGCGAGGATCGAGTCGGCCAGCTTCTTCGACGCGACCAGGATGTGCTGGCTGTTGACCTGGTCGAACTGGTCGATGTTCTTCTGGTACGCGGCCTGCAGATCGGCGTCGCTGACGGTCACGTCGGCGATCAGGCGGTCGGCGATCTTCTGCTGCATGACGTAGTAGCGGATGAACGTGCGCAGGTCCTTGACCGGTACGCCGGACGCGGCCGCCTGCTGTTCGAGTTGCTTCTCGCCACCGGCCGACTGCGCGAACTGCGCCAGCTGCTGGTCGACGTCCGCCTTCGACACGGTGATGCCGTCGCGCGCGGCGATCCGGCCGACGAGCACGTTGTTGATCAGCCGGCCGAGCTGCTCGCGGGTGAACTTCGCCCGATCCTGACCGAGCTGCTGCTCGGCCTGCGGATCGGCAAGAGCGCGGTTGACCACGCCCTGCAGGGTCGCGACCGAGATCCGATCGTCACCCACCAGCGCCGCGGCGCCGGGGCTGCTCGTGCACGCGCTCGTACCGAGACCGACGGCCAGTGCGGCGACGGCGGCGACGGCTACCCGAGCCGACCGAGTTCTCACGACGCTCATTCTCCCTGCTTTGCGGCCGCCGCGACGGCGGCCAGATCGGTGACGACGCTACCCAGCAACTCCCGGGCCCAGTCGAGCAAGGGTCGGTCCCGGACCGGCTGGCCGCCGACCCGCGCGGTCATCGGCGCCGGCACCAGCACGGTGTTGGTCGCCGCCTTGACGATCGAACCCGGGTACAGCCGGCCCAGCCGGACGGTCTGCGACTCCCGCAATTCCAGCGGCGCGAACCGCACGTACTTGCCCTGCATCGCCACGTCGGTGAGCCCGAACCGGCGCGCGTGCGCCCGGAACGCCGCGACCGCCAGCAGGTTCTCGACCGGCTGCGGTGGTTCGCCGTACCGGTCGCGCAGCTCGGCACGGACAGCGTCGAGATCGGCCTCGGTGTGCGCGCCGGCGATCTTCTTGTACGCCTCCAGCCGCAGCCGCTCACCCGGGACGTAGTCGTGCGGCAGGTGCGCGTCGATCGGCAGTTCGACCTTGACCTCGGTGACCTGCTCGTCGGCCTCGCCCTTGAACTCGGCGACCGCTTCGCCAACCAGCCGGACGTAGAGGTCGAAGCCGACTGCGGCGATGTGCCCGGACTGCTCGCCGCCGAGCAGGTTGCCGGCGCCACGGATCTCGAGGTCCTTCATCGCGACCTGCATGCCGGCGCCGAGATCGGTGTGCTGCGCGATCGTCGCCAGCCGGTCATGTGCCTCTTCGGTCAGCGGCCGGTCCGGCGGGTAGAGGAAGTACGCATAGGCGCGGTCGCGGCTGCGGCCGACCCGGCCGCGCAACTGATGCAACTGCGACAGGCCGAGCAGGTCGCCCCGCTCGACGATCAGTGTGTTGGCGTTGGACACATCGAGGCCGTTCTCGACGATCGTCGTGCAGACAAGAACGTCGAAGTCCTTCTCCCAGAAGCCGAGCATGATCCGTTCGAGCTCATGCTCGTTCATCTGGCCGTGCGCTACCGCGATCCGCGCATCGGGCACGAATTCGGCGAGCCGTGCCGCAGCTCTGTTGATCGACTCGACCCGGTTATGGATGTAGAAGACCTGGCCGTCTCGCAACAACTCACGGCGGATAGCCGCGCCGATCTGCTTCTCGTCGTACGCGCCGACGAAGGTAAGCACCGGGTGGCGCTCCTCCGGCGGGGTCTGGATAACACTCATCTCGCGGATGCCGGTGATGGACATCTCCAGCGTCCGCGGGATCGGCGTCGCCGACATCGTGAGCACGTCGACCGACGTACGCATTCGCTTCAGGAACTCTTTGTGTTCCACGCCGAACCGTTGCTCTTCGTCGACGACCACGAGGCCGAGATCCTTGAACACCACCGACGGCTGCAGCAACCGGTGAGTGCCGATCACGACGTCGACGCTGCCGTCGGCGAGCCCTTCGAGAATCTGCCGTTGTTCCTTGTCGGTCTGGAACCGCGACAGCGCCCGCACGGTCACCGGGAACGACGCGAACCGCTCGGCGAACGTGGAGAAGTGCTGCTGCGACAACAACGTCGTCGGCACCAGTACGGCGACCTGCTTGCCGTCCATCACCGCCTTGAACGCAGCCCGTACGGCGATCTCGGTCTTGCCGTAACCGACGTCGCCGCAGATGACCCGATCCATCGGATGCGGCTGCTCCATGTCGGCCTTGACCTCGTCGATCGCGGCCAACTGGTCCGGCGTCTCGACGTACGCGAACGCGTCCTCGAGCTCGCGCTGCCACGGCGTGTCCGGGCCGAACTGATGCCCGGGTGCGGACATCCGCGCGGCATAGAGGCGAATGAGTTCTGCCGCGATCTCGCGGACCGCCTTGCGCGCCCGGCCCTTGCGTTTCTGCCAGTCGGCGCCGCCCATCTTGTCGAGCGTCGGCTGCTCGCCGCCGACGTAGCGGGTCACCTGGTCGAGCGCGTCGGTCGGGACGTACAGGCGGTCACCGGGCTGGCCGCGCTTGCTCAGCGCGTACTCGATGACGAGGTACTCGCGGGTCGCGCCGGCGACCGTGCGCTTGACCATGTCGACGTACCGGCCGACGCCGTGCTGCTCGTGCACGACGTAGTCGCCGGCCTTGAGCTGCAACGGATCGACGACGTTACGGCGCTTGCTCGGCAGCCGCCGCATGTCTTTCGTCGTACTGCGCTGGCCGGCGAGATCCGTCTCGGTCACGACCGCCAGCCGCAGCGCCGCGGAGGTGAAGCCGGCGCCGAGGCAACCGGTCGACACCGTCACGGTGCCGGCCGCAGGCGCGGTGTCGACCGAGGGTTCCAACCGGGCCGCGATGTCCTCGCCGCGCAGCACTTCGGCCAGCCGCTCGGCCGGCCCGTGCCCTTCGGTGACGACCACGACCGACCAGCCCGAACGGACCCATTCGCGGATGTCATCGAGCGCGCGTTTGGTGTCGCCGCGATAGGAGTCCGCGGCGGTCGCGGACGACACCACCGAGTTGTCGTCAAGCTCGACGTCGGCCACGAACGGCGACACGCTCCACCAGGGCAGCCCGAGCTCCGTTGCGTGCCCGCGTACGTCGGACAGCGTGCGCAGGCTGGCCGCGCCGAGATCGATCGGCGCCTGCCCGCCGCCGGCCGCCGCGGCCCACGACGCGTCGAGGAACTCGGCGCTGGTCCGGACCAGGTCCGTCGCGCGGGCGCGGATCCGCTCGGGATCGCAGAGCACCACGTGGGTGCCGGCCGGCAGTTCGTCGAGCAACAACGTCAGCCGGCCGACCAACGCCGGCGCGAGCGATTCCATCCCGTCGACCGCGATACCGTCGGCGAGCTTGTCCAGCATCTCCGCGAGCTGCGGGTGCTTGACCGCGAGCTCGCGCGCGTTCGCGCGCACTTCGTCGGTGAGCAACAGTTCCCGGCACGGCGGCGCCCACAGGCCGTGCTCGGCGACCTCCAGGCTGCGCTGGTCGGCGACCCGGAACCAGCGCACCTCTTCGACGGTGTCGCCCCAGAACTCGACCCGCAGCGGATGCTCTTCGGTCGGCGGGAAGACGTCGAGGATGCCGCCGCGGACCGCGAACTCACCCCGCCGCTCGACCATGTCGACCCGCGCATACGCGATGCCGGCGAGCCGCCGTACGACGTCGTCGAACTCCGCGTCGTCGCCGGCTTTCAACGCGACCGGTTCGAGGTCGCCGAGGTCGGGCACCTGCGGCTGCAGCACGCTGCGGACCGGCGCGACGACGACGGTGACCGGCCCCGAGCTCGGATCGTCCGGCCGCGGGTGGCGCAGCCGGCGGAGTACCGCGAGCCGCTTGCCGACCGTGTCCGCCCGCGGCGAGAGCCGCTCGTGCGGCAGCGTCTCCCAGGCGGGGTAGTCGACGACCGTCTGCGCCGGCAGGAATGACGTCAGCGCGGCGACCAGATCCTCGGCCTCGCGGGTAGTCGCGGTGATCGCGAGCACCGGCCGGTCGGCCCGCGCGGCCAGCGCCGCGACGAACAGCGGCCGCAACCCGGCCGGCGCCGAGACATCGAGGTCCGGCTGGCCCAGCGACGCGAGCGCCTGCCGCAACGCCGGGTCGGCGAGGGTGGCGTCGAGAAGTCCGGCGAGGCTCATGGGGAACCTCCAGGTTACCGGCGGGGTTTGTCAGTCGTTGTAGGTGTTCTGCGCGGTCGCGAGGCCGTCCGCGATCAGCGCCTCGACCGCGTCGGCGGCCCGTTCCAGGTGCAGGTCGAGCTCCTTGCGCTCGGCCGCGGAGAAGTCCTTGAGCACCCAGTCAGCGGGATCCTGGCGGCCCGGCGGCCGGCCGATGCCGACCCGGACCCGGTAGAAGTCGCCGCTGCCGAGCGAGCGTCGTAACGACTTCAGCCCGTTGTGGCCGTTGTCGCCGCCGCCGAACTTCAGCCGCAGGCCGCCGTAGGGCAGGTCGAGTTCGTCGTGCACCGCGATCAACTGCTCCAGCGGCACCTTGAAGAAGTCACGCAGCCCGGCGGCCGGGCCACCCGACTCGTTCATGTACGACCGCGGCCGGGCCAGCACCACCCGCTGCTCGCCGAACCGCGTCTCGACCACGTCCGCGCGCGCCTTGTGCGACTTGTACGACGCGCGCGCGCGGTCGGCGAGGAGGTCGGTGACGAGCGCGCCGGCGTTGTGGCGGGTGCCGACGTACGCGGGGCCCGGATTGCCGAGCCCGACGACCAGCCAGGGCGAGTCGCCCACGGCGAGTTACTCCGCGGCTGCGGTGTCCGCGGACTCGGCCGGGCCACCCTCGCCGGACTCGGTGTCCGGCACGACGTCGCCGCTCGCGGCCTCGGCCGCGGCAGCCGGCTCGGCGGCCGTGACGTCGAGGTCGCCCTCCATCTGCTCAGCGGTCGGCGCGGCGAGGACGTGGACGACGACGGCGTCGCCGTCGGTGACCAGCTCGGTGCCCGTGGGCAGCTCGACCTCTTTGGCGTGCACGGAGCCGCCGATCTCGAGCCCGCCGATCGGTACCTCGAAGCCCGAGGGGATGTGGGTCGCCTCAGCGCTGACCGACAGCGTCGTGAGCTGGTGGTCGACGAGACCGCCGGAGACGACGTCGCCGGTGAGCTGGATCGGCACCTCGACGGTGATCTTCTCGCCGCGCCGGACGAGGATCAGGTCGACGTGCTCCACGCTGCCGCGGACCGGGTCGCGCTGGATCGACTTCGGGAGCGCGAGCTCGTTGCCGCCCTCGATGTCGAGGGAGAGCAGGACGTTCGCGCCGCCCTCGGTGTGCAGCGCGCGCTCGAACTCGCGGGCCGGCAGCGAGATGTGGCGCGGGTCGGTGCCGTGGCCGTAGAGGACGGCCGGGACCTTGCCCGCGCGACGGGTGCGCCGAGCGCCGCCCTTGCCGAACTCGGTGCGCGGTTCGGCGCTGATGCGTACCTCGGACACGGTGCTGACTCCTCAAACGACGGTGAGCAGCCCAGGAGTCTAATGAACGGGGCACCAGACGCCCAAAACGATGGGCAGGACCCGGACATTCGGCGCCGAATTCCCCCACATGCGTTCCCGAATCGTCGCTGCCGGTCTCGCCGTCAACCTCGCCGCCGCGGTGGTCGCGGCGATCGCGCCCGCGGGCGCCTCCACGCCGTCGAACATCGGCGCGGCCAGCGTGCCCGGGCTGGCTAAGGGCTTCCGGCTCGTCGGCCACACCGACCTGGCGAAGCGCGGGATGAACTCCCCGATCGCGGTCGCCGGTCGCTGCGTCTACCTCGGCGACCGCTACTACTCGTCGAGTGCGAGCGAGGGCACCCGACCCAACGGCGGTATCGCGATCGTCGACGTCAAGAACCCGGCGAAGCCGAAGCAGGTCGGCATCATCCCGCCGATCGCGCTGTCGACCCAGCGCGAGATGCGCGCCGACGCCGGTCTCGGCATCCTCGTCGTCGAGGGGTACTCGCCCTTCATCGACGGCTGGACTCCCGGCGGCACGCCGATCAACTACCTGAAGGTCTACGACATCCACTCCGACTGCCTGCACCCGAAGCTGCTGTCGACGTACGACTTCGGGCCGCGGGCGCCGCACGAGTTCTTCCTCTGGAAGGACCCGAAGCACCCCGGCCGGTCGCTCGCCTATGTGACGTTCACGATCTACTCGCCGGACCTGATGGTGATCGATTTCGCCGACCCGGCCAGGCCGACGCTGGCCGGCGTGTTCGACCTCGGCATCGACCAGGCGCAGAAAACGGTCGACTTCGCCGACGAGAGTGGCTCCGGTTACACGCACTCGCTGACGGTGTCCGACGACGGCACTCGCGCGTACATGGCTGCGTGGGACTACGGCTTCTACACGCTGGACACGTCACTGCTGGCGAACCCGGCGGCCGACTCGATGGGCGTCGCGCGGCCGGTGGGCATCGGCAAGCTCGACTACGGACACAACGTGCACAGCGCCGTACAGATCCCGGGCCGGCAAGAGATGTTGTTCACCCAGGAGGATTACGCGAACGCCGGCCACGGCTGCCCGTTCGGCATCCTGCGCACCGGCAAGATGGACGCGAACGGCGACGGCGGCGCGACGCTCGACGGCACGTTCAGCCTGCCGGAGAACGACCCGAAGAACTGCGGCAAGAAGAACGGCACGTTCTCCTCGCACAACCCGACGCTGTTCCACGACGTCGCGTTGCTGTCTTGGTACAGCGGTGGCTTGCGCGCAGTCGACCTGACCGACCCGAGCAAGCTGCACGAGGACGGCGCGTTCGTGCCGCGGGCGACCTTCACGCCGGACCGCCGGGACAGCCGGCTGTTCTTCCCGTCGCCGGGCAAGGGCGCGGGCACGTTGCCCACGGACACGACCAAGCCGACGTCGTCGGCGGCGCCGTGGACCGGTGCGATGTGGTCGTACCCGGTCGTGCAGAACGGCCTGATCTACGTCGTCGACATCGACCTCGGGCTCTACATCCTGCGCTACACCGGCCCGCACGCTTCGGAGGTTTCGAAGGCGCCGTACGTCGAGGGCAACTCCGCGCCGTCCCGCTATACGGCGTCCGCCCCGGTGCTCAAGCGCCCCGCGTTGCAGTGGACCGCGATCGCTCGCGAGACCGCTACTGGTCCCCGCACGCTGGTGTCGCCGTACCTGACCGTCGACCGCAAGAAGTTGGAGCGAAGCGGCTTCATCTGCATGTAGCCGTTCCGCGTCGGCGTTAGGCGTTGCCGTCGAAGAGGCTTGTCACGGAGCCGTCGTCGAAGATCTCGCGGATGGCGCGGGCGATGAGAGGCGCGATCGACAGGACGGTCAGCTTGTCGAACCGCTTGTCGTCGCCGAGCGGCAACGTGTTGGTCACGACGACCTCGCTGACCCGGCTGTTCTTCAACCGGTCGACCGCCGGCTCGGAGAACTCCGCGTGCGTCGCGGCGACGACCACATCGGTCGCGCCCGCGTCGAGCAGTACGTCGACCGCCTTCACGATCGTGCCGCCGGTCGCGATCATGTCGTCGATCAGCAGGCAACGCCGGCCACTCACGTCGCCGACCACGCGATTCGCGACCACCTGGTTGGCCACGCGCGGGTCGCGGGTCTTGTGCACGAACGCGACCGGTACGCCGCCGAGCCGATCGGACCAGCGCTCGGCCATCCGGACCCGGCCGGTGTCCGGGCTGACCACCGTGAACTCGTTCGCGGGGTACTTCTCGCAGACGTACGTCGCCAGCAGCGGCATCGCGAACAGGTGGTCGACCGGGCCGTCGAAGAAGCCCTGGATCTGCGCGGTGTGCAGGTCGACCGACATCAACCGATCGGCGCCGGCGACCCGGAACAGATCGGCCATCAACCGCGCGGTGATCGGCTCGCGACCGAGGTGCTTCTTGTCCTGCCGGGCGTACGGATAGAACGGCATGACGACGGTGATCCGCTTGGCCGACGCGCGCTTCAACGCGTCGACCATGATGAGTTGCTCCATGATCCACTGGTTGATCGGCGCGCCCAGACACTGGATCACGAACGCGTCGCAGCCCCGCGCCGACTCCTGCGGCCGGGCGTAGATCTCACCGTTCGGGAACTCGCGGATGTCGGTCGGGCTGACCTCCATGCCGATCTCGCGGGCGATCTCATTGGCGAGCTCCGGGTTCGCCCGCCCGGAGAACAGCATCAGCGTCTTCTCGCCGCTTGTCTTGATGCCGCTCACGAGCTCTCCCCCTGGTCGTTTTCTACTGCCGTCATTGTGTCGCGTTCGCGTGCCCGCCGGGCCGCCTCGGCCGACTTCGTGCCGGCGCGTCGCCGCTCGACCCAGCCTTCGATGTTGCGCTGCCGCTCTCGCGCGACGCCGATCGCGCCGGGCGGTACGTCGTCGGTGATCACCGAACCGGCCGCCGTGTACGCGCCGTCGTGCACGGTTACCGGTGCGACCAACATCGTGTCCGATCCCACACGTACGTCGTCGCCGATCGTCGTCTCGTGCTTCTCGACACCGTCGTAGTTGACGAACACGGTTGCCGCGCCGATGTTGGTCCGCTCGCCGATGACCGCATCGCCGACGTAGGACAGGTGCGGGACCTTGCTGTCGTCGCCGACCTGGGCCGCCTTCATCTCGACGTACGCGCCGGCTTTGGTCCGCGCGCCGAGCCGGGTGCCCGGACGCAGATAGGTGTACGGGCCAACGGTCGCGCTCGGTCCGATCTCGGCGCCGTCGCAGTGCGCCTTCACCACCGTCGCGCCCTCGCCGACCGTGGTGTTCGTCAACGTGCAGTCCGGCCCGATGACCGCGCCGCGGCGGATCGTCGTACTGCCGTGCAACTGGGTGTTCTGGTGCACGGTGACGTCGGGTTCGAGTCGCACGCCGACGCCCATCCAAGTCGTCTGCGGGTCGGTGATCGTGACGCCTTCGCGCATCCAGTGCTCGACGATGCGGTCGCGCATCAACCGGCGCGCGGTCGCCAACTGCACCCGGTCGTTGACCCCCAACGTCTCGCGGTAGTCGTCGGCGGTGACGCTCGCGACGACATCGCCGTCGGCGACCAGCAGCCCGATCACGTCGGTGAGGTACTCCTCGCCCTGCGCGTTCTCGGTGGTCAGCCGGCCGAGGTTCGCACGTAGTTTCGCCGCGTCGAACACGTAGACGCTGGTGCCGACCTCGTCGAGCTGGCGGATGCGCTCGTCGGCGTCCTTCTCCTCGACGATGGCGGTGACGTGGCCGTCAGGGTCGCGCACGATCCGGCCGTAGCCGGTGGGGTCGGGCATCGTCGCCGTGAGCAACGTGGCACCGGCGAGCGTCTCCTGGTGCCGGGCCAGCAACCGCTGCAACGTGGCGGCGGTCAGCAGTGGCGCGTCACCGGGTACGACGACGACCGCGCCCTCGACCGGCCCGGCGGCCTCGAGAGCTAACCGGACCGCGTGGCCGGTGCCGTTCTGCGGTTCCTGGACGACGGGTACGACGTCCGGCGCCTGCTCGGCGAGGGCGGCGGTCACCTGGTCGCGCGCGTGACCGACGACGACGACCGTCCGCTCCGGGCTGATCTCCGCGAGCGCGGCGAGCACGTGCCCGACCATCGGCCGGCCGCACAGGCCGTGCAGCACCTTGGCCGTGGAGGACTTCATCCGGGTGCCCTGGCCGGCGGCCAGTACGACGGCTACCGCCGGTCGGAAGTCGGTCACAAATGCTCCGCGAGGTCAGCGGCAGGGGGCATCGACGAGCCTAGCGTTGCTCCCGGGCAGGGATTCGAACCCCGATCTCAAGCCACCAAAGGGCCGTGTCATGCCATTAGACCACCCGGGAATGCTTCAGCGATCAGGCTACGGCGGCGCCACGGGATTACCGACGAGCAACCGCCACAGCCCTTCGATTTCGTCGTACAGGCCACTGGAACGACGCACCCGTACGACCAAGCAACCGTGGTAGTCCACGCCGACGTTGCGCCGCCTGGTCACTGGCTTGTGGCGCTTCAAGGTCGCGCCGAGGAAGGCGGACCGCGGCAGGCCCAGGCGCTCGGCCCACCAACGCTCATGGGCGTCGACGTCTGCGAATTCGTGGATATGCAATCGGTACGTGCGGTCCTCCCGCGGCACCCCGAGCAGATCCAACGCAGCGAGGAACACCCGGATTACGTCATGGTCGCTGTTGGTGAAGA
Organism: Frankiaceae bacterium; assembly: GCA_030840585.1. Lineage (GTDB taxonomy): Bacteria > Actinomycetota > Actinomycetes > JAFAQI01 > JAFAQI01 > BP-197. The sequence goes on from JAVEEG010000138.1 coordinate 15,606, forward strand.
CGACCTGCCTCGCGGTCGGGCGCCACGGCTTGGCTTTCGTTCCTTCGGCCCAGTAGAGCGCGACGCCAGTCACCAACACGTCCCGCTCAGTTATCGCGCCCAGCCTTCGCTGGGCAGCCTCTTGGCGTTGGCTACGACGCGCGGCGGCCGCGTGCGAACGGCTCTTTCCGGCCAGCCGCGGACCGACCTCAGCGCGGCGCCTGGCGCTGGCATGGACCGCCGGCGCGTCCCGCAGATCGCGCAGCCACAAGCCCAACGACCCCGCGGAGACTCCGGTGATCGCGGCTATCTCGCCGTGGGAAAGGCCGGTCAGCCGCAGCCGGCGGCATTCGCGCTTGAGTTCGACCAGCGCACGCGAGCGCCGGGTCTCTGGTGGGCGGGGGATGCCGCGCAGCCAGGTCTTCAGCCGGTCGTCGCTGACCTCGATGCCCAGCGCGGCGCGGATCTCGGCGTACGTCTTGCCGGTACGGCGGAGCAAGCGGGCGCACGCGATCGTTCGCTCATCGCGAGTGAGGGCCATGCCTCCACCGTGCGAGCGGGCACCGACGGAATCCGGCCGCCGTCCACAACCCGCTACGGCGTCAGCGGATCCCGCTGTCGACGGTCAACGTGACGGTCGCGACAGCGCCGGCCGTCACCGTGACGTCCGCACTCGCGGTGGTCCCGATCACACCGACCATCCGAGCCGTGATCGTGTAGCCGCCGGGCCGCAGCGAGATCGTGAACCGGCCGGCGGTGTCCGCGTGGACCCGCGCCACGGTGTCCGCGCCACGCGCCGCGGTGACCTCCGCGCCTGGTACCGGTCGCGGCGGGCACGGCGTCCCGGCCCGCTCGACCGGGCAGCTCGGCGCGCTCAGCACCACTCCGCTCACGGTCCCGCCGCCGGACCCTCCGCCCGCCGAGTCAGAACCACAACCAGAGGCAGCGACAAGCAGGCCGGCGGCGAGCAGCCAAGCAGGACCAGGTCGCACGCCGGTCGGACGCGGCACCGGCACCCGCGGTTCCGCGGATGACAACCGTTCAGTGCACTCGCACGAGGAGAACACCCCGCCGCAACAACCTACGGTGGCGTAAGTTACGCTGCCGTAATGAGCGCGCCAACGATCGCCGAACCACGCCAACCGCTCCCGCTCTCCGAGTTGCCGGGGACATTGGGCCGGGCCCGGCTCGAACAATTCATCCTGGGCCTGTTCATCGTCGTCCCGCTGCTCGCCGTCGCCGCCGCGGCGCCGGTCATGTGGGGCTGGGGGCTCGGCTGGCACGACGTCGTCATCGGCGTCGTCATGTACGCGATCTCCGGCCACGGCATCACGGTCGGGTTCCACCGCTACTTCACCCACGGCTCGTTCAAGGCCCGCCGCTGGGTCCGGATCGCGCTCGCGGTCGCCGGCAGCCTCGCCATCGAGGGACCGGTGATCCGCTGGGTCGCCGACCACCGCCGGCACCACGCGTTCAGTGACCGCGACGGCGATCCGCATTCGCCCTGGCGTTACGGCGACGACGTCAAGGCGCTCACCAAGGGCCTCTGGCACGCGCACATCGGCTGGCTGTTCGACATCGAGCAGACCAACCAGCAACGGTTCGCCCCCGACCTGCTCGCCGATCCCGACATCGTCAAGGTCGACCGCGCATTCCTGCGGCTCACCGGCGTGACGCTGTTGCTGCCGCCGCTGGTCGGTTTCCTCTGGAGCGGCTTCACCTGGCAGGGCGCGCTCACCGCATTCTTCTGGGGCAGCCTGGTCCGGGTCGCGATGCTGCACCACACGACGTGGTCGATCAACTCGATCTGCCACACCATCGGCGAGCGACCGTTCAAGAGCCGGGACAAGTCCGGCAACGTGTGGTGGCTCGCGATCATCTCGATGGGTGAGTCGTGGCACAACCTGCACCACGCCGACCCGACCGCGGCCCGGCACGGCGTACTGCGCGGCCAGCTCGACTCGTCCGCCCGGATCATCTGGGTCATGGAGAAGCTGCGGATGGTGCGCGAGGTGCGCTGGCCGTCACGAGAACGGTTAGCCACCAAGCTGGTGCGAACCTCGTGACGGAGGCCGCAGTCCCGCTTCCCAGCACGACCCGGGTCCGCATGACCGGCCGCGAACGTCGCGAGCAACTGCTCGACATCGGCCGCTCGCTGTTCGCCGCGAAGGGCATCGACGCGACCAGTGTCGAGGAGATTGCGGACCGCGCCGGAGTCTCAAAACCGGTTGTGTACGAACACTTCGGTGGCAAGGAAGGCCTGTACGCCGTCGTCGTCGACCGCGAGGTACGGCGACTGCTCGATCGCATCGAAGCGGCGCTGCAAGGCGAGCACCCGCGCGAGTTGCTCGAGCAGGCCGCCGGCGCATTGCTCGACTACGTCGAGCGCGACACCGACGGCTTCCGCATCCTCGTCCGCGACTCACCCGTCGCGTCGACCAGTGGCACGTTCGCCAGCCTGATCAGTGACATCGCCACCCAGGTCGAGCACGTCCTCGCCGCGCAGTTCAAGAAGCTCGGGTACGACGCGAAGCTCGCCCCGCTCTACTCGCAAGCACTCGTCGGCATGGTCGCGTTGACCGGGCAGTGGTGGCTGGTCGCCCGCAAGCCCAAGCGCGACGAGGTCGCCGCGCACCTGGTCAACCTCGCCTGGAACGGCCTGTCCCACCTGGAGAACAAGCCCGCGCTGCAGACGAAGCGGAAGTAATTCGGCGTTCTGCGGCCCGAACGGGGAACGCTGGACAGCGTGACCGTGCTCATCGGGACCAGCGGCTGGCAATACCGCGACTGGCGTTACCGCTACTACCCGCGCGGGCTCGCGCAGACCCGGTGGTTCGAGAAGGTCATGCACGACTTCCGCACCGTCGAGTTGAACGTCACGTTCTACCGGCTACCGCGGGCCGAGGTCTTCGCCGGCTGGTATGCGCGCTCGCCGAACGACGCGGTAATCACGGTCAAGGCGAGCCGCTACCTCACCCACATCAAGCGGTTGCGCGATCCGGCGCCGTCGGTCGCGATGCTGATGGATCGGGTCGCGCCGTTGCGCGGCAAGCTCGGCCCCGTACTGGTGCAGTTGCCGCCGGATCTCCAGGTCGACGTCGAGGCACTGGACGAGACATTGCGCGCGTTTCCGCCGTCGGTGCGGATCGCGGTTGAGCCGCGGCACCCGAGCTGGTGGACCGACGACGTACGGCGGTGCCTGGAAGCGCACAACGCGGCGCTGTGCTGGGCCGACCGCAAGGGCGCGATCACCCCGTTATGGCGGACCGCCGACTGGGGTTACCTGCGCTTCCACGAAGGCGCGACCGATCCGTGGCCGTTCTACACCGACGCCGAGCTGGCCGCCTGGGCGCGAACCCTCGCCGAGGTTTTCCCCGACGCCAGTGACGATGTGTACGTGTACTTCAACAACGACCCGGGTTGCGCCGCGATCGACAACGCAATCACGTTCGCGGCTGCGGCCTCGGCGGTGGGGCTGGCCGTGACCCGGGTGCCGGAGTCGCGTCCCGACCTATGCGCGCAGGCACCGGAGACTGCCAAACTGACGGGGTGACCCTCCCGCAGTCGCCCTCGCGCGAACCGGCCGACACCGACGAGCCGGCGAGTGTGTGGGAGGGCGTCGACATCGCGGAGATGCTCGGCGGTCGCCGCGGCATCATCGACGCGAGCATCCCCGGCGTACTGCTCGTCATCGTCAACGCCTTCGCGCCGCTGGGCTGGGCGATCGTCGCGGCCTGCGTCTCGGC
>JAVEEG010000145.1 GCA_030840585.1 Frankiaceae bacterium
TGTCGGTGAGGTACGGCATGTTCGTGAACGCGACATCGCCGTACGACGAGGCGGCCGCGCCACCGGCGAGGCCGGTGTCACCGTTCCAGTCGTGCCACGCGCACCAGTTCGCGGTCAGCGTGTTGAAGCCGTCGGGGTGGGTTCCGGTCGGCGACGCGATCACGTACTGCGCGCTGCGGTTGCTCGCCGCGGTGGTGTTGCCGAAGTGTCCGGCGGCCTTGACCGCCTCGGCGGCGAGTTGATGCCCGGTCGCCTGGCTCGGCGACGCGGCCGAGTTGTCGTACCAGACGCCGGCGAGCGTCTGGCCGCCCGCGGGGTAGCCGACGTGCGGGGCGGTCGACGGGCAGGTGGTCGAGCCGGCGGCGACGCCCTCGCAGTACTGCGTCATGACGCCGGACCACGTCTCGCCGTTGGTGCCCAAGCCCTTGAACAGCTGCTGCACCCGCGGCGCTTCGCCCTTGCTGTCACCCGTGAACGTCGTGTTGCCGTTCGCGTCGGTGCCGGCGGTGCCCCACTGGGTGCCGTAGAAGACGAGGTAGACCTTCGGCGTTCCGGTCGTCACGCCGATGCCGTCGTTGCCGCCGCCGTAACGCAGCTGGCCGGTGCCGGACGCGGCGCCGGCGTTACCGGCCTTCGGTGCCTGGCTGCGGGTCGGGAACACGACCTTGCCGTGCCCGTGGCCGTTGGTGGTCGGCTGCTCGTCGGCGAACGCCACACCGGCGACGGTCGGCACGCTCAGCATGGGGAGCCCCAGGACTGCGACGGCGGCGGTCACCGTCGTGGCCAGCCGCATGGACCTGCGGTGGCGCAGAACAAGTTGCGACATTCTCTGCCTCTCCCGAAAGAAACGGCGTCCATACGGTCTGGGGCCGGACGATTGACGCGGGACGCTAACGCCTCGCACAGTTCGGGGTCAATGGGCGTAAGTGGTATGTCGCGTCCCGGTGTGTCCCGGTTCAGCTGGTCAGACGCTCAGTGCGGCGAGGCGCCGGTGGAGCTCCGCGTTCGCGGCCCGGTCGGTGCGGACCTCGACGACCCGCAGGCCGCTGCCGGGCCCGGCCAGCGCCGTGCGCAGTTCGGCGGCGTCTTGTACGAGCCGGTGCGTCGCGCCGTACGCCGTGACGGCGCCGGCGAGGTCGACCCCATGCGGGGTGCCGAAGAGGCGCTCGAACGTGCCCGACGCGTCGGCTTGGGGGAGTAGCGAGAAGATGCCGCCGCCGTCGTTGTTGACCACGACGAGGGTGAGGTCGATCGGGTAGCCGTCGCGGATCAGCAGCCCGTTGACGTCGTGCAGCAACGACAGGTCGCCGGCCAGTGCGATCGTTTTTCCCTTGTGCGCCAAGGCAATTCCGGCCGCGGTCGAGACGAAGCCGTCGATGCCGGAGACGCCGCGGTTGGCGTAGATGTGGATGCCGTCGCGCGGCCGCATCGTCAGGTCGAGGTCGCGGATCGGCATGCTCGACGCGACCACCAGCGCGGTGCCGTCGGGCGCGCTCGCAGCCACCTCGCGGGCGACCAGCGGCTCGGTCAGCGCCGGCTCGCTGTCGAGGATCGCGTCGATCGCGCCGGCCACCGCGGTCGCGGCGCGTTGCCAGCCGCTCAGCCACTCGTCGCCGGCCGGCTCGCCGCGTACGTCGCGGAGGCCGGCGGGCGGGGCGGCAACGAGGTACGAGGCGGTTCGGGTGGGGTCCGGCCACCGGCCCAACCCGTCGATGACGAGGTTGCGGTTGCGGCCGACGTAAGCGAGCAGTGCGCGGGACAGCCCGATCCGGCCGGCGACGACGACGAGATCGGGCGCGAACACATCGCTCGGTTCGCGGATCAGCGCATCGGTCGCGGACAGCGCGTTCGGGCCGCGCCGCGCGTTGCTGTGCGGCTCGGCGATGACCGGCCAGCCCCGGGCTGCGGCGAAGTCGAGCACGCCGTTGACGTCGGCGCCGGACAGCCCGTCGCCCGCGACGATCACCCCGCGCCGGGCGGCCACGATCACGTCGCGTACGTCGATCGGCAAGCCGCCGTCGGGCACCGGCGCGGCGTCGGTCCACGGCCTCCCCTCGGGCCGGCCGTCGAGCGGATGGGGGAAGCCAGCGCCGTCGTCGGTCGGCGTGAGCGGTTCGCGCAGCGGCAGGTTGAGGTGCACCGGACCCGGTGTGCCGCCGAGCTGGCCGGACGCGGTGAGCGCGGCCCGGCTCACGATCGACCGCCAGTAGCGGACCGCGTCCGGGCGCGACTCGGGCACGCCGACGTCGGCGGACCACCGGACCGCGCCGCCGTAGAGGCCGACCTGGTCGATCGTCTGGTTGGCGCCGGTGCCGCGCAGCTCGGGTGGCCGGTCCGCGGTGAGCAGCAGCAGCGGCACGTGCGACTGGTCGGCTTCGAGTGCGGCGGCGAGGAAGTGCGCGGCGGCGGTCCCGGACGTGCACAGCACCGGCACGACCTGGCCCGACGCCTTGGTCAGGCCGAGGGCGAGGAACGCGGCCGATCGTTCGTCGATCCGTACGTGCAACCGGACCCGCTCGTCGCCGGCCAGCGCCAGCGCGATCGGCGTCGATCGCGAGCCGGGCGCGAGCACGGCCTCGCGGACCCCGTGCCGGACCAGCTCGTCCACGAGCACCAGCGCGAACGCGTGCCCGGCATTGTTGGCGCGCTCAGGCGGCATCGGCGGCCGCCTGCATCCGGGCCAGCCAATGGGTCTTGACCTCATCTGCAGCGTTGACCAGATCCGGGTCCGGGGCGACCCGGCGGACCGGCAAGAACCCGCCGACCGGCAGCAGCGGCTCGGCGGTCACGTCCGCGGCCAGCAGCGAGACCGTGCCGAGCCCGCAGGCGTACGGCAGCTCCGGCAGTGCGGCGGCGAGCGCGACTCCGGCCGCGATGCCGACCGACGTCTCGACGGCGGACGACACGACGACCGGCAGGCCGGACCTCGCGGCGACCTCGAGACAACGCCGGACCCCGCCGATCGGCTGGACCTTCAGCACGACGATGTCGGCGGCGCCGAGGCCGGCGATCCGCAACGGATCCTCGGCCCGCCGGACCGATTCGTCGGCGGCCAGCGGTACGTCGATCCGCCGGCGCAGCAGCGCCATGTCGTCGAGGGTCGCGACCGGTTGTTCGGCGTACTCGAGGTCGAACGCGTCCAACGCCCGCAGCGCGACCACGGCCTCGTCGACCGACCACGCGGCGTTCGCATCGACCCGAACCTTGCCAGCCGGCCCGAGCGCGTCGCGGACCGCCTCGACCCGGGCCACGTCGTCGGCCAGCGTCTGCCCGGCCTCGGCGACCTTGACCTTCGCGGTCGTGCAGCCGCTGGCCCGGACCATGGCGTGCGCCTGCTCCGGGC
>JAVEEG010000177.1 GCA_030840585.1 Frankiaceae bacterium
CTGGCGAGAGCACCGACAGCTGATGCTGGAGGAGGCCCTCGAGCACCTCGTCCGCGGCATCGTCGACCACCCGGACGACGTCCAGGTCGACCTGCGCAACCTGCGCCGCGGCAAGGTCCTCGAAGTCCGCGTCCACCCGGAGGACCTCGGCAAGGTGATCGGCCGCGGTGGCCGGACGGCGCGCGCGCTGCGCACCGTGATCGCCGCGCTCGGCGGCCGCGGCGTTCGGGTCGATCTCGTCGACGTCGACCGGGTGCGCTGACCACTGCTGTGCGGCTGATCGTCGGCCGGATTGCCCGCGCGCACGGCATCACCGGCGAGGTCGCGGTCGACGTACGTACCGACGATCCCGATACCCGGTTCGCCGTCGGCGCGGTGCTCGACACCGATCCGGCCGAACGCGGGCCGTTGACGATCGAGCACACCCGCTGGCATTCCGGCCGGCTGCTGGTGCGGTTCGCGCAGGTCCCGGACCGGACCGCGGCCGAGGCGTTGCGGGCCACCTGGCTCGTCGCCGACTCATCGACGAGTGCGGCCCCGGCCGACGACGACGAGTTCTGGGATCACGACCTCGTCGGGCTGCGAGCCGAGACCACGGACGGCACCGAACTCGGCGTCGTACATGACGTCTTGCATCCGCCCGGCCCGCCGTTGCTGGCGGTACGGCGATCCGACGGCGCCGAGTTGCTCCTACCGTTCGTCCGCGCCATCGTGCCCACCGTGGATGTGTCCGCCGGACGTCTCGTCGTGACGCCGCCCGAGGGTTTGCTGGAGCTCTGAGCGACGCGTGCAGATCGATGTCGTCACGATCTTCCCGGAGTACTTCGCGCCGCTCGACGTGTCGTTGCTCGGCAAGGCGCGCGAGCGCGGCGTGCTCGATGTGCGCCTGCACGACCTGCGCGAGTGGACCGACGACGTCCACCGGACCGTCGACGACGCCCCTTACGGCGGCGGTCCCGGGATGCTCATGTCGCCGGAACCCTGGGGCCGCGCACTCGACGCGGTCGCACCCGACGGTGCGGTTCTCGTCGTACCGACTCCGGCCGGCCGGCCGTTCGCCCAGGCGGATGCGCGGGCGTGGGCAACCGAGCCGCATCTGGTGTTCGCGCCGGCGCGGTACGAGGGCATCGACGCGCGGGTGGTCGAGGACGCGCGGCGGCGGTTGCGGGTCGAGGAGGTCTCAATCGGCGACTACGTGCTCGCCGGCGGTGAGGCCGCTGTGCTGGTGATCGTCGAGGCGGTCGCGCGGCTGCTGCCCGGCTTCATGGGCAATGCGGACAGCGTCGTCGAGGAGTCGTTCGAAGCCGGTGTCCTCGAGGCGCCGGCGTACACGCGCCCGGCGAGTTGGCGGGGTCTCGACGTACCGGCGGTGCTGCTGTCCGGCGATCACGCGGCAGTTGCGGCGTGGCGGCGGGAGCAGGCACTGGAGCGGACGAAACGGGTCCGGCCGGACCTGCTCTCCTAACGTTCGTTCGCGCAGCACGGCGGGGCTGTGGCACAGTAGATGGTCGCCGCCTGACGATGAGCCGAACGGTGAGGACCCGTCCCATGCAGACCCTTGACTCGATCGATGCTGCCTCCTTGCGCAGCGACGTCCCCGCGTTCCGTCCGGGGGACACCGTGAAGGTCCACGTGCGTGTCGTCGAGGGCAACCGCGAGCGGATCCAGGTGTTCCAGGGCGTCGTCATCCGCCGCCAAGGCGGTGGCGTGCGCGAGACGTTCACCGTCCGCAAGGTGAGCTTCGGTGTCGGCGTCGAGCGGACGTTCCCGGTCCACTCGCCGATCGTCGACCACGTCGAGGTCGTCACCCGCGGCGACGTGCGCCGCGCGAAGCTGTACTACCTGCGCGAGCTGCGCGGCAAGAAGGCGAAGATCAAGGAGAAGCGCGACGCGGTTCCGGCCCGCTGACGCTGCGGTCGAGCCAGCCCGTGCATCCCTCCGAACCCACGCAGCAGCCGGTCGAGTCGCCGGCGGCCGCAGACACCGCTGAGTCCGGCGCGCCGGCCGAGACCCGCGCCACGCCGCCGCCACCCCCGCCGGGCAAGACGTCGTTCTGGAAAGAACTGCCGTTCCTGGTGCTCATCGCGCTGGTGCTGGCGCTGCTGATCAAGACGTTCCTGGTGCAGGCGTTCTACATCCCGTCCTCTTCGATGGAGAACACGCTGCAGGGCGGGCCGAACCAGAACCAGGCCGACCACAAGAAGCATCCGTACGACCGGGTGCTGGTCAACAAGCTGATCTACCGGATTCGCGACATCCACCGCGGCGAGATCGTCGTGTTCAAGGGTCCGCCGAGCTGGCAGGAGACGCCGGAGTTCGTCTCGCACACGCCGAGCAACCCGATCGGCCGGTTCTTCCACGACATCGGGTCTGCCATCGGCGTCGCGGCGCCGAGCTCGAAGGACTTCATCAAGCGCGTGATCGGGGTCGGCGGCGACACGGTTCGCTGCACGAACGACCAGCTCTACGTCAACAACGTGCGGCTGGTCGAGCCCTACATCTACCCCGGTGCGCATCAGTGCAACGCCAACGGGTTCGACGGCTCGGTGACGGTCCCGAAGGGCCGCCTTTGGGTAATGGGCGACAACCGCGACGGCAGCGCCGACTCGCGATTGCACCGCGGTGACCACGACGGCACGATCCCCGCCAGCGACGTCATCGGCCGCGCGTTCGTCGTGGTCTGGCCGCCGTCGGACTGGAAGACACTGCCGGTGCCCGGGACGTTCCACCAGAAGGGCCTGGCGGCCGCACTCGCGGCCACGTCCGATCCGCTGGTGCTCGGCTTCGTCGGCGCCGTACCGCTGACGCTGCTACGCCGCCGGGTGGCTCACCGCCGGCGGGTACGCCGGTCGCGCCGTCCCGCCGCGAGCTGAGCTCGCGCCGTCGTACGCTGCCTGCGATGCCCCGCACGACGAGATCGGCAACTCCGGTGCGACCCGCGCCGGTCGAGGGTGCGCCGGTCACCACGATCCGCCGCGACGCCGGGTTGTACGGGTACGAACGCGCGCTGGCCCGCCGCGGCCTGTGGCCGGTCGCCGGAGCGGACGAGGCCGGTCGGGGTGCCTGCGCGGGGCCGCTGGTCGTGGGCGCGGTGATCCTTGCCGAGGGCAAGCGCGGCCAGGTGCCTGGGCTGGCCGACTCCAAGCTGCTGACGCCGGCCGCGCGGGAACGGGTGTACGCGCAGGTGGTCCGCCGCGCGGTCGCGTGGACCGCCGTGGTGATCCCGCCGCAGGAGGTCGACCGCCGCGGGCTGCACGTCTGCAACATCATCGGGATGCGCCGCGCACTGGCCCGGCTGACCGTCGCACCGTCGTACGTGCTGACGGACGGGTTCCCGGTGCCCGGGCTCGACGTTCCCGGGCTGGCGGTGTGGAAGGGCGACCGGGTCGCGGCCTGCATCGCCGCGGCGTCGGTGGTGGCCAAAGTGACCCGGGATCGGCTCATGGTCGACCTGCACCAGAGGTTTCCTGACTACGGGTTCGACGAGCACAAGGGCTACTGCACGCCGGAGCACCAGCAGGCGTTGCGCCGCCACGGCCCGTGCCCGGAGCACCGGTTCTCCTACGTCAACGTGCGCGGCGCGCTGGTTGCCGGATCCGGCGTGCGCGAGACTGAAGCGGACGACGACGAATGGGTGGAGACGGCGTGAGCTCGGAGGACCTCGAGAAGTACGAGACCGAGATGGAGCTGCAGCTCTACCGGGAGTACCGCGACGTCGTCGGGCTGTTCAGCTACGTCGTCGAGACCGAGCGGCGGTTCTACCTGACCAACGACGTGACGGTGCACGAGCGGGTCGACGGCGGCGAGACCTACTTCGAGGTCGTCATGCAGGACGCCTGGGTCTGGGACATGTACCGGCCGGCCCGGTTCGTCAAGAACGTGCGGGTGCTGACGTTCAAGGACGTGAACGTGGAGGAGCTCGCGAAGAGTGACCTTCAGGTTCCGGATGATGAGCCCGGCGGCCGATCCGGATAACGCTCGGGTTGAGGTGGGTACGGCGAAGGCGTGACCGATAACCCTGCCGCTGACAGCGGCGCCCGCCCACCCGCACCCGACCAGCAGAAGAACGAGCCGTTCGGCACGTCTCCCGAGACCTCCGCGCAGGCGGGCGGCTCTTCGCGTGCCCGGGGCGACCAGGGCACGCCGCCGTACCCGTCCGAGGTCGACGATCAGGCCGGTGCCGAGTCGATGCAGCGCTCGGCGGCGCCACCGGTCGACGGTGGTGTGCCGACGCCGGGGGACTCGCAAGGAGTCGCGGTGCCGTCGGTGCAGGCGGCGTCCGGGACGAGCGAGGAGAGCGGCAAGGTCGACGGGGTGTCGATCACCGCGCTGGCTCCGCCGGGCAAACCTGACGGTGAGGTCGACACGCGCAGCTGATGCCGCGTCCACCGTCCACATCCGTGCGCGGCGTCCACAACTTGCGCTGACCGCCTCGATTTCCGCTCCGCCGGCCCGCATCGTGGCCGGCGGAGGTGATGGGCGTGCGGGCCAAAGACGCACTCGGGCAGTACGGCGAACGACTCGCCGCTCGGCACTTGCGCGACGCCGGGCTGACGATCGTCGCGACCAACTGGCGGTGCGCTGACGGCGAGATCGACATCGTCGCGCGCGAACGCGATGTCGTGGTGATCTGCGAGGTGAAGACCCGCCGCACCGACCTGTTCGGGACGCCGGCCGAGGCGATCACGCGCACCAAGGCCGACCGGCTGCGCCGGTTGGCGATGCTGTGGCTGCGGGCGCATCCGGTCGGCGCGGTGGCGGACGTGCGGTTCGACGTCGTGAGTGTCCTGTTGCCGAAGGCGGGGGCGCCCGCGGTCGAGCACCTGCGTGGTGCGTTCTGATGGCGCTCGCCCGCACCCGCTCGGTCGCGCTGGTCGGCATCGACGCGCACCTGATCGACGTCGAGGTCGACGTGGGGCCGGGGGTGCCGGAGTTCACCTTGACCGCGCTGTCCGATCGGGTGCTGAGCCAGGTGAAGCACCGGGTCCGCGCCGCGATCACCAACTCCGGCGAGAAGTGGCCGTTACGGCGGACGACGGTCTCGCTGTCGCCGGCGACCGTCCCCAAGACCGGCAGCCGGTTCGACCTCGCGATCGCCGCGACCCTGCTCGCTGCGGCGGAGGCACTGCCACCCGACCGGCTGAAGTCCTGGGTGGTGATCGGCGAGCTCGACCTCGCCGGCCGGGTCCGCCCGGTCACCGGAGTGCTGCCGTCGGTCATCGGTGCCTACCGCGCCGGCGCGCGGCAGTTCGTCGTACCGAGGGCCAACGTCGGCGAGGCCCGGTTGGCCGGCGACGCGGCGGTGGCCGGCGTCGCCTCGCTCGGCGAGTTGTGCGCGTGGGTGCGCGGCGAGCGGGAGTTGGTGGACGACGACCCTGCTGCCCCCGTGCTCGAGGTGCCGGCGCCGGAGCCGCCGGACTTCCGCGACGTGCTGGGTCAGGAGCCTGCCCGGCACGCGATGGAGGTGGCCGCGGCCGGCGGGCACCACGTGATGATGCTCGGCCCGCCCGGGGTCGGGAAGACGATGTTGGCCGAGCGACTGCCGGGCATCCTGCCCGACCTCAGTGCCGACGAGGCGCTCGAAGTCACCGGCCTGCATTCGATCGCCGGGCGGTTGCACCCCGGCGCCCCGTTGATCACCCGGCCGCCGTTCTGCGCGCCGCACCACACGGCGACGGTCGCGTCGATCGTGGGCGGCGGCACTGGGTTGGCGTTGCCCGGGGCGGTCTCGCTGGCCAACCGTGGCGTGCTCTTCCTCGACGAAGCGCCGTTGTTCTCGCCCCGGGTGCTCGACGCGTTGCGGGAGCCGCTCGAGGCCGGGACGGTGACCCTTGCGCGGGCGAGCGGCGTGGTGAGCTACCCGGCCCGCTTCCAGCTCGTCCTCGCCGCGAATCCGTGCCCATGTTCGGCCGCCGGGCAAGACGCGGCGCTGTCCGCCTGCAGTTGTCCGAGCGCGACCGCGCGGGCCTACCAGTCGAAGATCTCCGGCGCGTTCCGGGACCGGCTCGACCTGGTGATCGACCTGCTGCCGGTCAGCCGGGCACTGATCGTCGACTCCGGTGTGGTGGGCCCGCGTGCGGTCCCGCTCCGGGAAGCGGCGGAGTCCAGCGCGTCCATCCGCGCTCGGGTGCTGGCCGCTCGGGAGCGGTCGGCGGCGCGGCTCGCCGGGACACCGTGGTCGACCAACGCCGAGGTGCCGGGTCCGGTGTTGCGGCGGCGGTGGCCGGTGGCGCCCGGAGCGGGCCGGCCGTTGCGGCGGATCGTCGAGGCCGGTGTGCTGTCCAACCGCGGTATCGACCGGGTGTTAAAGGTCGCCTGGACGCTCGCCGATCTGGCCGGGCGTGCGCAGCCGATCTCCGACGACGTTCGGCTGGCGCTGTCGTTGCGAGCCGGTCCGGCGATCGCGGACGTCGCCGGAAGCTGGGTGGCGACCGCATGAGTGGCGGGTCGCCGGTCAGCGATGCGGAACGGCTCGCGCGGGTCACCCTCACCCGGATCGCGGAGCCGGCGGTGCGGGCGTTGGTGATGCGAGTTCGCGAGGTCGGGGCGTCGCAGCTCGTGGCGGAGGTGCGGGACGGCCGCCCGTTGCCGGGCGTAGATGTCGACGGGTTGCGGCACCGCCTGTCGAGTGCCGACCCCGAGCGCGACCTCGATCGGGCCGCCGCGGTCGGGGCGCGGTTCGTCTGTCCTGGCGATCCCGACTGGCCGCGCCCGCTGGACGACCTCGCCTGGGAGGGCCTCGATTGTCTGGGGCTGTGGGTGCGGGGGCCAGCCTCGCTGGCCGGTCCGGACCTTCGGGCGATCGGCGTCGTCGGCACCCGGGTGGCCACCGCGTACGGGCAGTACGTCGCGAACGAGTTCGGCCGCGGGCTCGCCGAGCGCGAGTGGGCCGTCGTGTCCGGGCTGGCGTACGGGATCGACGCGGCCGCTCACCGCGGCGCGCTGACCGCCGGTGGGGCCACCCTCGCGGCGCTCGCCTGCGGCGTCGATGTGGCGTACCCGAAGAACAACCGCGCGCTGTACGACCGCATCTGCGCCGAGGGTGCAGTGATCAGTGAGCATCCACCGGGTACGGCGCCGCAGCGGCCGCGGTTCCTCGTCCGCAACCGGTTGATCGCGGCGCTGTCGGCCGGGACGGTCGTGGTCGAGATGGCCATCCGGTCCGGGGCGAGGGCGACCGCCACCTACGCCGCGCGGCTCAACCGGCACGTCATGGCGGTGCCGGGCCCGATCACGTCGGCCGTGTCGGCCGGGTGCCATCAGCTGCTCCGGGATCGGCCGGACACCGTGGTCGTCACCCGGGTCGAGGAGATCGTCGAGCAGTGCGGGCACATGGGCGAAGTCGCCGAGCCGCTCATCGCGCCGCCGACCGCGCGGGATCTGCTCGGGCCGACGGTACGGCAGGTGTTCGAGGGGGTGCCGGTCCGTGGCGCGGCCGCGGTGGACACGATCGCCGCGACCGCCGGGGTAGGGCCGGCCGCGGCGGCGGCATCGCTCGCGGCGCTGGCCCAGCTCGGGCTGGCGGCCGAGCGCGCGGGTCTGTGGGCCATGACGCCGACCGGTCGGCACGAGCGCCGGCATCGCGGCGACCCGCTCGCCCAGCTCGCCCTCAACGTCTGGTGACCGTACCGAGGTGGCGTCTTCCCGCCACTTGTCGGTGGCGCCTGTCGGAGCTACGCCACACGCGGCGGGGCGGCAGCGGCGGTTCGCCCGCCGGTTCGGGCGGCGCGCGCGTGGCGCCTTGACCCGGTGCGTGTCGTCGCGCAGCGTGGACAGATGGCCGCGGGCTCGGAGACACCGGACGGGCAGCTCGACGCGCCCGCCGCCGACCCGGCCGCCGCGGACCGGGTCGCCGCTGACCCGGCCGCCGCCGACCCGGCCGCCGCCGACCCGGCCGCCGCCGACCCAGCCGCCGCCGACCTAGCCGCGGGCTTGCCGCTCGCGTTCGCCACCGCGCTGGAGGAGTTCACCGACCATCTCGCGCTGGAGCAGAACAGGTCCGCGCACACCGTGCGCGCCTACCGCGGCGACCTGACCTCGCTGTTCCAGCACGCCGCCCGCAACCAGCAGACCCGGCCGGCGGAGCTCGATCTGCGCACCCTGCGGTCGTGGCTGGCCAAATCCAGCTCGCTTGGCGCGTCCCGCGCGACCCTGGCCCGGCGGGCCTCCGCGGCGCGGACGTTCACGGCCTGGGCCGCCCGCCGCGGCTGGGCCAGCACCGACCCCGGTGCGCGCCTGGTCGCCGCCCGCCCCAGCCGGCACCTGCCGACCGTCCTCCGCCAGGACGAAGCCGCCCGCGCCATGCAGCCGCCGCCCGCAAGCGGGAACGCCCCGGGGCGAGACACCGGCGCCCACGCCGGTGGGCCAGCCTCCGGGCCGCTAGCCGGGGACCACGTCGGCGAGGACCCGTCCGGCCAGCCAGTCGACGACACGGAGCTGCTCCGCGACCAGGCCGTGCTTGAACTCCTCTACGCCGGCGCGCTGCGGGTGAGCGAGCTATGCGGCCTCGACCTCGACGACGTCGACCTGTCCCGCCGTACCGTTCGGGTCCTCGGCAAGGGCAACAAAGAGCGGGTCGTGCCGATCGGGGCGCCGGCGGCACGAGCGGTCAGCGATTGGGTGTCGCAAGGCCGCCCGCGGTGGGTACAGGCCCCGAGTGGCTCGGCACTCCTTCTCGGCGCTCGCGGCGGCCGGCTCGACCCGCGGACCGCGCGCCGTGTCGTCCACCGCCGCATCGCCGCGGCCGGTGGGCTGCCGGACCTCGGCCCGCACGGGCTGCGCCACACGGCCGCCACCCACCTGCTCGAGGGCGGAGCCGACCTCAGGAGCGTTCAGGAACTTCTCGGTCACGCTACGCTCGCAACTACCCAGATCTATACGCACGTGTCCATCGAGCGACTGAGGGCGAGTTATGAGCGGGCGCACCCCCGGGCGTGAGCCGGTTGGCTCCGCCGCGGCCGCGCCGTCTGACGTCGATGTCGCCGAGGACGGCCTGCAGATCGCCGGAGACGACGACGTCGACGACGACGCCGAGCTGGTCGAGGACCCCGCGCTGATCGCGGCCGCCGAGAAGGCGGCCGAGAAGGACGCGGTCGAAGCCGCCATCCGCGCCCTGTGGCAGGACTTCAAGGGCTCCGGCGACCCGCGGCTGCGCGAGCGGCTGATCCTGCACTACTCGCCGCTGGTGAAGTACGTCGCCGGCCGCGTGGGCGTCGGCCTCCCACCGAACATCGAGCAGGCCGACCTCGTCTCCTACGGCATCTTCGGCCTGATCGATGCGATCGAGAAGTTCGACATCAGCCGCGCGATCAAGTTCGAGACCTACGCGATCAGCCGGATCAAGGGCGCGATCATCGACGAGTTGCGCGCGATCGACTGGATCCCGCGCTCGGTCCGCTACAAGGCCCGCGAGGTCGAGAAGGCGTACGCCTCGCTGGAAGCCCGGCTGCACCGCACGCCCACCGAGCCTGAGGTCGCCGAGGAACTCGGCATCGGCCTCGACGACCTGCACACGATCTTCAGCCAGGTCTCGTTCGTCAACGTGATCGCGCTCGACGAGTTGCTCAACGTCGGCGGCGAGCGCGGCGACAAGCTGTCGCTGGTCGACACCCTCGAGGACACGAAGGCCGAGGACCCGGTCCAGGCGTTCGAGACCGAGGAGACGAAATACCTGCTCGCGCGCGCGATCAACACCCTGCCCGAGCGGGAGAAGATCGTCGTGACGCTGTACTACTACGAGGGTCTGACGCTCGCGGAGATCGGCCAGGTGCTCGGCGTGACCGAGAGCCGCATCTGCCAGATGCACACGAAGGCCGTCCTCCAGCTGCGGGCCAAGCTCAACGATTCCCGCGACTGACCGGCCCGGCATGCGCGAGCGGTCCGGCCCGCCCGGGCCCCGCCGCGACCTGCTCAGGCATCCGGTGGTCGTCGCCGCCGGCGCGTACGTGCTCATCCGTTTGCTCATGCTCGCCGCGATCGTCGGCACCGCCCAGGCCCGCGGCATGCATGCGGCCGGCCGGCTGACCAAGGCCGACGGCTACTGGTACCTGCTCATCGCCAATCACGGCTACGGTCACGTCCCGCCGATCGGGCCGGACGGGGCGTACACCCACACCACGCCGCTCGCGTTCTTCCCGCTGTACCCCTGGCTGATCCGCGCGATCTCGGTGGTCGGGATCCCGAAGCTGTACGCCGCCCTCCTCATCACTGCCGTCGCCGGAACGATCGCCGCCGTCCTCATCACGCTGTGGGCCCGGCCGCTGGTGGGCGACCGCGGTGCGGTCGTGCTGACCGTCGTCTGGTCGCTGCTGCCGACCAGCGCAGTGCTCGACATGGCGTACTCGGAGGCCCTGTTCGTCGCCGCCGCGGCCGCGACGCTGCTCGCGCTGCAACGCCACCGGCTGATCGCCGCCGGCCTCGCCTGCACCGTCGCCGGGCTGACCCGGCCGACCGCCGCTGGGCTGGTCCTCGGCGTACTGATCGCGATCGCCCTCGACGTACGCCGGACCGCGCTCGGTCCGCGGCACCTGGCGGCCGCGCTGCTCGCACCCACCGGACTGCTGTTCTCGCTCGGCCACGTCGCCGTCGCCACCGGCCGGCTGGACGGCTGGTTCTGGCTCGAACGAACCGCCTGGCACAGCGGCTTCGACGGCGGCTGGTCGTGGCTGCGCGCGGTCGGCCAGATCGTCACCGGCGGCCGCGCCGCGCATCAACCTCCGGTCGTGATGTCCGCCGCCGTCGTCATCGCGTTCCTCGCCGCGTTCGTCGTCTGGGTGCGACGCCGGCCGCCCGCGGCCGAGGTCGCGTACACCGCAATGGCCGGGCTGATGGCGATCGGCGAGCGCAACTACGTCCACGTCAAGCCGCGATTCCTGCTCGTGGCCTTCCCGGTGCTGGTGCCGCTGGCGCGGCGGATGTCACGGTGGCCGACCTCGACGTTGTTGTGGCTGGCCGTTCCGGTCCTCGCCGCCTCGCTGGCCTGGAACGCCTACCTCGTCGTCGTCTGGCCGAAGTCGGTCTGACTGCCGTGCCCGGGCCGCGGCGAGGGACGGGACACCGCGCGGTGGCGGCCGGCGCCGGCGGCGGGCCGCCCGGGTCGTGACCGCCGCCCAGGTCAGCACCGATCCGGTGGCCACCCCGCCGGCCAGCGGCGCGGTCCACTGCGGCGGCCTCGCGCCGAGCGGGAGCAACCGCACCCGCGCCCGGCCGAGCAACCCGAGCGGGTCGAGGTAGTCGGCGCCGCGGCGCAGGCCCCAGTGCAGGCACGCCGCCGGATGGCAGTGGCCGCCCGCCATGACCAGCACCCCGAGGATGTCGCCGGCCGACACCAGCTGGCCGCGGTGGACCACCGGCCGCACCGGCTCGTAGGTCGTCTCCAGCCCGTCGGCGTGCCGCACCGCGACCACCAAGGTGCCGGCGACCGACCCGGCGACGCTGACCACGCCCCGGCCGGCGGCGCGGACGGGCGAGCCCACGGCCGCGGCAAGGTCGACGCCGCGGTGCCCCGCGAGCCACGGGTGCGCCGGCGGATCGAACCCTCGGACGACGTGCACCGGCCGGGGGACGGGCGCCAGCCATCGGGGTGCCCGAACCTGGGGCGCCGCGACCGCCGCCGCCGGTGGCACCGCGACGCCGAGCAGCAACAGCGCGCACACGAGGGCGGGCAGGAACGCGAGTCGGCGGCCGGAGGTCACGAGCAGCAGCCTCGCCGCGCGCGCCGTACCGTTCCAGGGCCCGGAACCAAGTTGTGGACGGCGACCGCGAGACACCGTCACTGTGGACAAAGCGGACACTGTCTCACCACCGGTACACTCTCCGCAGCGGCACGCCTCGGCGGGCCGACTTCACGTGTCCGCACACCGCCCGGACGGGCGGGGTGCGCCGGCGGTCCCCGGCCAATA
>JAVEEG010000204.1 GCA_030840585.1 Frankiaceae bacterium
ACCCGAACGGTCACCGCGCCGCGCGCCGGCTGACCTATTCGGAGAAGGGCGAGTCGGGCCCGGCGTTCCTGCCGGACGGGTCGATCGTGTTCGTCTCCAAGCGCGGCGGCGACGACGAGCCGGCCGCCCTGTGGCTGCTCGACGCGGCCGGCGGGGAGGCGCGCAAGGCGGTGTCCCGCCCCGGCGGCGTGGGTGGCGCGGTGACCGCGACCAATGCCCGCACCGTGGTCGTCGCGGCGGAGACGTTGCCCGGCGCGGCCGACCTCACCGCGGACGAGGAACGGCGGAACAAGCGCAAGGATCTCAAGGTCTCCGCGGTGCTGCACGACGCGTCGCCGGTGCGCTACTGGGACCACGACCTCGGCCCCGGCGAACTGCGGCTGCTGGCCGCGGCGATGCCCGCGGACGGCGAGGCGGAACCCGTCGACCTCACCCCGGTACCGGGCCGCGCCCTCGACGAGCAGGGCTACGCGCTGACCCCGGACGGCCGCACCGTCGTCACCGGTTGGGCGGTCGTGGACGAGCCGGGTTTCCCGCGCGCGCAACTCGTCGCGATCGACACCGTGACGGGCGAGCGGCGAGTGCTCGCCGCCGACCCGCAGGCGAACTACTCCGACCCGGTGGTGAGCCACGACGGCCGCTGGGTCGCCTGCGTCCGGGCGGTCGATTCGACGTACGACGAACCGCCGCTGCCGCAGTTCTGGCTGATCGAACTGGAGACCGGGGTCGGGCGTCCGGTCGGCACGGCTGCGGATCTGTGGCCGGCCGGGATCGCGTGGGCGCACGACGACAGCGCGCTGTTCGTCACGTCCGACGACCACGGCCAGCACCCGATCTTCCGGATCGACATCGAGACCGACGCGGTCACCCGGCTCACCGGTAGCGGGCACTACACCGATGTCTCGGTCAGCCCGGACGGCCGGTGGATCTACGCGCTGCGCGACGCGCTCGACTCGCCCCCGCGGCCGGTCCGGATCGACCTGAGCGCCGAGTCGCCGGTCGAGGCCGAGGAGATCCCGGCCCCCGGCGCGGTCGAGATCCCCGGCCGGCTGGAAGAGCTGACCGTCGGGGTCGACGACGGTACGTCGATCCATGCGTGGCTGGCGTTGCCGCCCGGCGCGACCGCCGAGGATCCGGCGCCGCTGCTGCTCTGGATCCACGGCGGCCCACTCAACTCGTGGAACGCCTGGGCGTGGCGCTGGAACCCGTGGCTGATGGTGGCCAAGGGCTACGCCGTACTGCTGCCGGATCCGGCGCTGTCGACCGGGTATGGGCGGTCGATGATCCAGCGTGGATGGGGCCAGTGGGGCGGCACGCCGTACACCGATCTGATGTCCGTCACCGACGAGGTCGTGAAGCGCGCCGACATCGACGAGACGCGGACCGCGGCAATGGGCGGTTCGTACGGCGGCTACATGGCGAACTGGATCGCCGGCCACACCGACCGGTTCCGGTGCATCGTCACGCACGCGAGCCTCTGGGCGCTGGATCAGTTCCAGGGCACGACCGACAACCCGGCGTACTGGGCCCGCGAGTGGGGGCTGCCGCACGACAAGCCGCAGCGCTACGAGCAGTGGTCGCCGCACCGGTTCGTCGGCGAGATCCGGACGCCGATGCTGGTCATTCACGGCGACCGCGACTACCGGGTGCCCATCGGCGAGGGGCTGCGGCTGTGGTGGGACCTGCAGCGCTGCGGGGTCGAGTCGAAGTACCTCTACTACCCGGACGAGGGGCACTGGGTGCTCGGGCCGGGGAACGCGCGGGTCTGGTACGAGACCGTGTGGGCCTGGCTGGGTGCGCACGTGCACGGCGCGCCCTGGGCTCGACCCGAGCTCGTCTGACGCTGGGTATTCCTGTCGCCAGCGGCGGTTAGGCTGGCCATGATGGTGTACCTCGATCACGCGGCGACCACGCCGATGCTGCCGGCCGCGGCCGAGGCGATGTCCGGCCTGCTCGGGCAGGTCGGCAACGCGTCGTCGCTGCACGCCGCCGGCCGGCGTGCCCGCCGGGTGGTCGAGGAGTCGCGGGAGACGATCGCGGCGGCGCTCGGCGCGCGGCCGAGCGAGGTCGTGCTGACCAGCGGCGGCACCGAGAGCGACAACCTCGCGGTCAAGGGCATCTACTGGGCCCGGCAGGCGGCCGACCCGCGCCGGTGCCGCATCCTCGTCTCGGCGGTCGAGCACCATGCCGTGCTCGACACCGCGCTGTGGCTGGCCGCGCACGAGCGCGCGTCGATCACCTGGCTCGACGCCGACGCGAACGGGCGGGTGTCGCCGGAGGTGTTGGCGGCGGCGATCGACGAGGCGCCGGACGAGGTCGCGCTGGTCAGCGTCATGTGGGCGAACAACGAGGTCGGCACGCTCCAGCCGATCGCCGAGCTGGCCGAGGTCGCGCATGCCCACGGCATCCCGGTGCACACCGATGCGGTGCAGGCCATTGGGCAACTGCCGGTCGACTTCGCCGCCAGCGGGGTCGACGCGTTGACGGTGACCGGGCATAAGTTCGGCGGCCCGCTCGGCGCCGGTGCGCTGCTGCTCGGCCGCGACGTCGAGGTCGCGCCGGTGCTGCACGGCGGCGGCCAGGAGCGCGACGTGCGATCGGGGACTCTCGACGTCCCGGCGATCGCCGCGCTGGCCACCGCGCTCGAGATCGCGGTGAAGGAGCAGCCGGAGCGGGCCGAGCGGCTGGCCGACCTGCGCGCCGCGTTGGTCGACGGCGTCCTGGCCGCAGTGCCGGATGCCCAGCTCAACGGCGACCCCGACTTCGCGATCGGCCGGCGGCTGCCCGGCAACGCGCACTTCTCCTTCCCCGGCTGCGAGGGCGACGCGCTGCTGATGCTGCTCGACGCCCGCGACATCGAGTGCTCGACCGGCTCGGCCTGCTCGGCCGGGGTCGCCCGGCCGAGTCACGTGCTGCTGGCGATGGGCCACGACGAGGCGCGGGCCCGCGGGTCGCTGCGGTTCAGCCTCGGGCACACGTCCACGGCGGCCGACGTCGACGCGCTGGTCGCCGCGATCGGTCCCGTGGTCGAGCGCGCCCGCTCTGCTTCCCAATGAAGGTCTTAGCTGCGCTGTCCGGCGGCGTCGACTCGGCAGTCGCGGCCGCGCGCGCCGTCGATGCCGGCCACGACGTCACCGCCGTACATCTCGCGCTGTCCTCGACCCCGGCCGCGTTGCGCAGCGGTGCGCGCGGCTGCTGCTCACTCGAGGACGCCCGCGACGCGCGGCGCGCCGCCGACGTGCTCGGTATCCCGTTCTACGTCTGGGACGTCGCGGAGCGGTTCGGCCGTGAGGTCGTCGACGACTTCGTGGCCGAGTACGCCGCCGGGCGCACCCCCAACCCGTGCATCCGTTGCAACGAGCGGATCAAGTTCGCTGCGGTGCTCGACCGCGCGGTCGCGCTCGGCTTCGACGCGGTCTGCACCGGCCACTACGCCCGGCTCGTCGACGGGTCACTCTTTCGCGCCGTCGACGCCGGCAAGGACCAGTCGTACGTGCTGGCCGTGCTTGCTCCCTGGCAGCTCGCGCGGGCCGTTTTTCCGTTGGGAGACACGGAAAAATCGCAGGTACGGCGGGAGGCGCAGGCCCGCGGGCTGGCGGTCGCGGACAAGCCGGACAGCCACGACGTGTGCTTCATCGCCGACGGTGACACGGCCGGTTGGCTGCGCTCGCATTTGGGCGACCAGCCGGGGCCGATCGTCGACGCGGCGTCGGGTGCGGTCGTCGGTGCGCACGACGGTGCGTACGCGTTCACGGTCGGGCAGCGGCGCGGCCTGCGCATCGGTACGCCGGCCGCCGACAGCCGGCCGCGTTATGTGCTCGACGTGTCTCCGGTGACCCGGACCGTAACGGTCGGCTCTGCAGCCGATCTCGACGTGAGCACCGTGCTCACCGGCGCGCCCACCTGGTGCGGCCCGGCGCCGTCGCTGCCGGTCCGGGCGCTGGTGCAGATGCGCGCGCATGGCGAGGCGGTCCCGTCGTACGTCGAGCTTTCCGAGGACGCCGGGCTGCGGCTGTCGCTGGACGTACCGGCCCGCGGCATCGCGCCGGGCCAGACCGCTGCGCTGTACGACGGCGACCGCGTGCTCGGCTCGGCGACCATCGAGCGCACCGGCGAAGTCGCGAACTCGTAGGCTCACCGGCATGGCCGACGACGACCGGGTAGAGCTCACCGACCTCGACGTGTTCAGCCGGTACAGCCTCGCCGTACGTTCGGCGACGGCGGACCGGGCCGAGCTGATCGCGACGTTGCGCGCCGACCTCGACTGGCTGGAACGGCCGCGACCGCGCGCCGCCGACCGGCCGACCCGGGCCGCCGAGGCCCCGGTCGAGATCGCGGACGAGTTCGAGGACGAGCCCGAAGCCCCGGTCGAGGAAGAAGAAGAGTACGAGGACGAGGTCGTCGAGCCGGCTCCGGTTGTCCGGCGGGCGGCGCCAGTCCGCAGGCCGGCCCCGGCGAAGCGGGCGCCGGCAAAGAAGGCGACCCCGGCCCGTAAGACGGTCGCGAAGAAGACCGCCGCGAAGAAGACGGCAGCGAAGAAGGCCGTCGTGAAGAGGACGGCAGCGAAGAAGGCGGCCGTGAAGAAGACCGCCGCTCGCCGGCCGGTGCCGAAGAAGTCACCGGCGCGTACGGCGCGGAAGACCGGTCGCGGGCGTCGCTGACGCCACAATCTGCGCATGACCGAAGCGCAGGAGCACCATCCGGTCGTCGTCGCGCACGCGGCGCGCCGGGCCGCCGACATCCAGCTACGGGTCGCCGACGCGATCACGTCGTTCGCCGGGTCGATGAAGTTCGTCTACCTGCATGGTGGGTTGTTCGTCATCTGGATGCTGTTCATCGAGAAGAATCCGTGGCCGACGCTCACGTTGGTCGTGTCGCTGGAAGCCATCTTCCTGTCGACGTTCGTGATGATCGGGCAGAACCGGCAGGCCTCGTTCCAGCAGGCGAAGGCCGATCACGACTTCGTCGAGCAGGAGCAGGAGCTCAAGACCAACACCGAGCTGACGAAGGCGGTCCACGATCTCGCGCAGCAGATCCACGCGAGTGTGTGCGTGCCGCCGCCGCCCTCGTCGT
>JAVEEG010000220.1 GCA_030840585.1 Frankiaceae bacterium
AGCTCAAGGAGCGTTACCCCGACCGCGTGCTCGCGACGAACGTCGAGTTCTGGTCCGCGGTCGTGCTCGACTTCGCCGAGGTGCCCGCGCACATGTTCACCTCGATGTTCGCCTGCGCCCGGGTCGCGGGCTGGAGCGCGCACGTGCTTGAGCAGAAGCGCACCGGCCGGCTCATCCGGCCGTCGGCGAAGTACGTCGGCCCGGCCAACCGCGGGGTCGAAGAGGTCGAGGGCTTCAACCAGATTCCGAAGGTCTGATGGCCGAGCTCGACATCCCGGCCGAGCTGCGACCGGCCGACGGCCGGTTCGGCTCCGGCCCGTCGAAGGTCCGGCCGGCGCAACTGGCCGCGCTCGCCGCGACC
Source organism: Frankiaceae bacterium (assembly GCA_030840585.1). Taxonomy (GTDB): domain Bacteria; phylum Actinomycetota; class Actinomycetes; order JAFAQI01; family JAFAQI01; genus BP-197. The sequence continues at coordinate 362 of JAVEEG010000220.1, forward strand.
GGGTCGTCGTACCTCGGTACCTCGCACCGCCAGCAAGGCGTCAAGAGCGTCGTACGGCGGATCCGCGAAGGCTTGGCGACACTGCTCGACGCACCCGACGGTTACGAGGTCGTGCTCGGCAACGGCGGGACCACGGCGTTCTGGGACATTGCGACCTTCGGGCTGATCGAGCGGCGCTCGCAGCACCTGTCGTTCGGTGAGTTCTCGGCGAAGTTCGTCACCGCGGCGACGACCGCTCCGCACCTCGACGAGCCGTCGGTGATCAAGGCCGAGCCCGGGTCGGCGGCGATAGCGCGGGCCGAGGAGGGCATCGACGCCTACTGCTGGCCGCACAACGAGACCTCGACCGGCGTGATGGTCCGCGTCGCCCGTCCGGAAGCGACGGACGACGGCGCGCTGGTGCTGATCGACGCGACCAGCGGCGCCGGTGGGTTGCCGATCGACCTCAGCCAGACCGACGCCTACTACTTCGCCCCGCAGAAGGCGTTCGCGAGCGACGGCGGGCTGTGGCTCGCGCTGTTGTCGCCGGCCGCGATCGCCCGGGCCGAGAAGCTGAAGGCCGACGGCCGGTGGGTACCGGCATTCCTCGACCTCACCATCGCGATCGAGCAGTCCCGGCTGGACCAGACCTACAACACCCCCGCGCTCGCCACCCTGCTGATGCTCGCCGACCAGGTCGAGTGGATGAACGACCAGGGCGGGCTGGAGTGGGCGGTGGGCCGGACCGCGGACTCCAGCGGCCGGCTCTACACCTGGGCGGAGAAGTCGCCGTACGCCAGCCCGTTCGTGACCGAGCCGGAGCTGCGCTCGCTGGTGGTCGGCACGATCGACTTCAGCGACGACGTCGACGCGGCACAGATCGCGAAGGTCTTGCGCGCGAACGGGATCGTCGACACCGAGCCCTACCGCAAGCTCGGTCGCAACCAGCTGCGGATCGCGATGTTCCCGGCGATCGACCCGGCCGACGTCGAAGCCCTCACGGCTTGTATCGATTGGGTCGTCGAGCGGCTCTAATGTCCGAATTTTTTTGTGGGTTATCCAAAAGGAACCCGCACTTCCGCTGACGAAGCCCTCCCTCGGATGCGCGTCCGTCCGGTGCCCACGCGGCCGGTCCACACCGAGGAGGAGTACCAAAGTGAAGTACACCAAGCCCCTGGCTGTCGGCGCTGTTGTCGCCGCCACCGTCGGCATCGCGATGCCCACCCTGGGCGCGAGCGGCAACAAGTACGACGCCAGCACCGTTCAGTTCACCTGCAAGAACTCGACCACCGGCGCGACCGACGGCACCGTTACGCTCGTCGGCCCGCTCAAGCTGTGGCCGCCGAACCACAAGATGATCAACGAGCCGGTCACCGCTCAGTCGACCGACTCGGGCAACACCGTCACGCTCACCCTGACCCCGACGATCACCGACGCCGCTGGTGGCGACGGCGGGCCGCAGCACGACCCCGACTTCAACGCCAGCACCGACGACGGCAAGAGCCTGGTTGCCCAGGGCACCGGCTCGGCGACCGCGGGCCTGCAGCTCCGTGCCGAGCGTTCGGGCAAGGGCGACGGCCGCACCTACACGGTCGACTGGAGCGTCGACTGGGGCAACGGCGACAGCTGCAGCTCCACCGATGGCAACGACGACCACGCGCCGTACGTCATCACCGTGCCGCACGACATGCGCGGTGGCGCCGACTTCTGAGCAACAAGCTGAACCAATCAGTGCCCGTGGAGGCCCGGCCGATTATCGGCCGGGCCTCTACACTTTGCGGGCCATGACCCGCCTTCTCGGCCTCGTCGCCGCCGTAGCGCTGGCCAGCGGCTGCGCCGCCGCGGGGGGGCCACCGGCGACCAGTGACACGCCTCGCCGCGATCTCGCCGTTCGCCCGTCGCCGCTGCCGGCCACGCCGGGCGGGGGCGGCTCCGCGCCGACCACTCCGGCCGGCGACCACTCGGCGACGCCCCGACCGGGCGGTACGGCGCCCGCCGGCTCGGCTCCCGCCGGCTCAACCGGGCCTGGCTCCACATCGGGCGGCGGCAACAGCACCGACCCCGAGGCGCCGTACCGCACCTTCGTGACGATGCCGGACGGCGCCAGCGATGCCGGGCTGGGCGCGCCGGCGTACGCCGACCTGCGGTCGGTCACTCTCGCCGACAACGGCGCGTCTTTGCGGGTGACCGTCGAGATGAACGGCGCTCTTCCCCATGCGACCGCCACGGGCGAGTCGATGGGCATCGGGGTCGACCTCTACCGCGCCGCGACTAAGCGGGAGAGCGACTACCAGCTGTTCGCCGACGGCGAGCCGGACGGCTGGTTCGCCTACTTGGACACGCCGAAGGGCTTCGTCCGCTACCCCGGCACGTTCGCACTCGGTGGCCGGACGATGGTCTTCACGGTCCCGTGGTCGAGCGTGGGCAACCCGCGAACCGGCCGGACCAGCGCGTTCGCCGACTGGACCCAGCGAAGCTCCGCGGCCACCGGCAACCCGTCGAGCAACGACTACGTGCCGACGCTCGGGACGACCAACTACTCGCGCTGACCGAAGGCGAACGTCTCGGTCACGGTGTGCACCGGCCGTGGGCCGAGGACGCTGTGCACCAGCGCGAAGCTGGTCGCCTCCCACGCCGTGCCGTCCACCGGTGCCGTGACGACGTCGCGCAGGTCGAGCGGCTCCGCCCGCGCCCGGCCCACGGTGACGTGCGGCCGGAACGCCCGCGATTCCATCGCGACACCGCAGCGGGTGCCGGCGGCCACGCACCGTTCGGCCAGCCGCCGCAGCCCGGCGACGTCGCCGTCGATCCCGGCCCAGAGCACCCGGGCCGCGGCCGGCTTCGGGAACGCGCCGAGTTGGCTCAACCGCAGTCGCAACGACGGCGTACGGCGGCCGGCCCGGTGCAGCCGCTCGGTCAGTTCGGCCACCGCCGCGTCCGCGACGTCGCCGTAGAACGCGAGGGTGAGGTGGCGCTGCTCCGGCGCGACCGGACGCAGCCCGCCGAGGTCAACGGTGGCGAGTGCGGTCGACAACTCGGCGAGCGCAGCCGGCGGAGGCATGACCGCCGCGAACAGCCGCACGTCAACGACCGGACGCGGCGTGCACGTGCACGTGCGGGCGGCGCCGTAATAGGTGCGGCTCGATCCGTACCTCCTCGCGCCGGGCGAGGTACGCCGCCGCCGCAACCGCGGCGACGAGCGATGCGAGGCCGCCGATGATCAGCGCCCAGCGCGGCCCGGCGGTCTCGCCGATCCAGCCGATGAACGGCGCACCCAGCGGAGTGCCGCCCATGAAGACCAGCAAGTACAGCGCCATCACCCGCCCGCGCATGACCGCCGACACGGTCGTCTGCATCGTCGTGTTCGTCGCGGTCGAGAACGTCAGCGTCGCGAACCCGAACGGGATAAGGATGGCGAAGAAGGACCAGTACGACGGCATGAGCCCGGCGGTGATCTCGAGCAGGCCATACGTCGCGGCGGCGAGGAACACCACCCGCCGGCTCGGCCGCCCACGCCGGGCGGACGCCAGCGCGCCGATCACCGAGCCGAACGCGTAGACCGCCGAGATCAGGCCATAGGACTCCGCACCCTGATGGAACGTGTTCTTCGTCAGCAGCGCGGAGGTGATCTGGAAGTTGAAGCCCAGCGTGCCGATCACTCCGACCAGCGCGATCATCGCGAGCAGATCGGGCCGCGAGCGCACGTAGTGCAAGCCTTCGCGGACCGCACCGGGACCGCGGCCGGCGCTCTTGCCGACGTACAACTCGCTGTCCCGCATCGCGAACAGGCAGCCGATCACCGCGACGAACGACATCGCGTTAACGAGGAACACCCACGAGGTGCCGATCGAGGCGATCATCAGGCCGGCCGCGGCCGGGCCGAGCACCCGGGCGACGTTGAACGTCGCGGAGTTGAGGCCAACCGCGTTGGGCAGCAGCGACGGCCCGACCAGCTCGGTGACGAACGCCTGGCGCACCGGTCCGTCGATCGCGCTCGCGGTGCCGAGGGCGAACGCGAGCGCGTAGACGTGCCACAGCTGGACCGCGCCGGTCAGGTCGAGCAGGCCGAGGCACAGTGCGAGCAGGCCCATGACGACCTGCGTCATGACGAGCGTGCGGCGCTTCGGGTAGCGGTCGGCGATCACGCCACCGAACAGACCGAAGAAGAGGAACGGCGCGAACTGCAGGCCGGTGGTGATGCCGATCGCGGTGCCGGAGTTGTGCGACAGGTTGAGCACCAGCCAGTCCTGCGCGACCCGCTGCATCCAGGTGCCGGACAGCGACACCACCTGCCCGGAGGCGAACAACCGGTAGTTGCGAACGTGCAGCGAGGAGAACAGGCTCATGCGCGGGAAAGCTTTTCCAGCACCGGTACGGCGGCGCGCAAGGCGTCGAGTTCGCCCGGCTCCAGGGCGCGCAGCCGCTGCGCGATCCACGCGTCGCGACGGCGCCGGTCGTCGGCCAGCAACGCGAGCCCCGCCCGCGAGGGCCGCACGGTGACTTGGCGCCGGTCGGCCGGGTGTGGCTCGCGGACGATGTAACCGGTCGCCTCGAGCCGGGCGAGGATCTTGGTCATCGAGGGCGGCTGCACCTTCTCGTGCTCCGCCAGTTCGCCGGGGGTCATCGACCGGTGTCGCTCCAGCGATCGCAACGCGGCCAGCTGGCCGAGGGAGAGCTCGGGATGCGGCGTCTGGTGGCGCATCCGCCGGCCCAGCCGGCCGACCGCGTCGCGCAGCGCACCCGCGAACGCAGTGTCGGTCGCGGTCGGCATATCGTTAGTCTAACTCATTAGCTAAGCGAACGATATTGGCGCACGCTCGTTCTCAGACGGAGCGGGGGCGGTCAGCTCGAGGTCGGCGTAGTCGAGCGAATTGTGCGGGTCTCCTGCGAGCTGTACTTGAAGCCGGCGATCGTCCCGTGCGTGTCGAGGTGCTCCTTGACGATCAGCGCGTACGCCGTCGACACCCAGTCGCGCTGGTTGTCGGTGAGGTCCAGGCTGTTGCCGGTGAAGCGCATCACGCTGTCGATGACCACCGTTGGCATCGTCTTGCCGTGGATGGTGATGTTGGTCGACGCGCTGATCTTCGAGGTCACGTCGAGGCGGTACTTGCCGTCGGTCGACCGCGCGACCCAGTGCCAGGCGCTGCCGACGTGGTAGTCGCCGGGGAAGTACAGCGCGGTCCCGACCGGCTTGAAATCTTCCTTGAAGCTGGACTGCTGGATGTTGATGTCGACCACGAACAGCCCGCCCGACTTCGACGCGAGCGTGGTGTCGCGGTGACCCTGCTGGCTCTCCTGCGTGCTCTTCTGCAGGCTGCCCTTTGGCGGGTCGACCTTCAGCGTGTCGGTGCTGTTCAGCTTCTGGGTGCCGAGGCGGGTCGTCGCCGTACCGTCGATGTCGTAGTCGTAGGTGCCGGCCTGGGTGAAGCCGGTCGGGCGGCCCGGCGGCTTGGAGCCCGGTCCGGTCGACACGGTGTGCCCGGCCGCCGGCGTACCGGTGGCTCCCGGTGTCGCGCCCGGGGAGGCCGAGGCGGCGGTCGACGGGAGCGTTGAGCCGCTGGCCGACGGCGTCGCGCCGGGGGTCCCGCTCACCGGACCGCCCGCGGTGTTCCCGGGCGAGGACGAACCACTGCATGCGGTCACGACGGCGAGGACCACACCCATCGCAACGGCGCCGGACATTTTGTGCATCCGGCGAGGATACCGGCGATTTCTGAAGGATTGGTGTGGAGCAGATCAGCCACAATGGGGCCCGTGACCTTCGAGCCCGGTGGCCCGCTTGCCCGCCGACAGGCGGCGGACGCGCGCCGGCCGTCCCGCCGGCCGTGGCTGTTCGGGATCCTGTTCGTCGTCGGCCTGTTACTGGTCGCCGGCAACGGCGGCCGCTCGTGGTGGGCCCAGCGGGTGGGCGATGTCACCGGCCACTCCCGGTGGGCCGACTTCCTGATCGGTCTCGTAGTCGGGTTGCTGCCGGTGATCGCGGTCGCGGTCGCGGCGCTGTCGCACCACCGTCGGCGGGTGCTGCGGATGTTCGTGGCCGGTGCGATCGCGTTCATCGTCACCGACCTGCTCGCGCCGTCACTGTGGAAGGCGATCACCAACGACACCGCGGCGACGAAACCGTTCGAGACCCACGCGCCCGGTTACCTGCCCGGTGTCTACGTCGGCATCGGCATCTGGTTCGCGTTGCTGATCGTCGCGTTCGTCCGCGCCCGCCGCGCCTTCCGGGCCCGCTTCGCCCACCTCCGCTAACCCGCGGCCCTCACCACCGCCACTTCGGAGACCTGGTGACCACGACACGCCGATAGAACCCGCCGAAATTGGTCACCAGCCCTCCGAAGTGCGAAGGGGTTTGGGTTAGGCGACGCCGAGGGCTTGCTTGATCGGGTGCAGGGCGAAGTACGCGGCGAACAGTACGGCGATGCCCCACAGCAGCAGGTGCGGTTCGCGCCAGCGACCTTGCACGGTACGCAGGACGACGTAGGAGATGAACCCCGCGCCGATGCCGTTGGTGATCGAGTACGTGAACGGCATCAGCACCATCGTGAGGAAGCACGGGATCGCGATCGCCCAGTCGTCCCACGGGATGCCCTTGACTTGGGTCATGAGCAGGAAGCCGACGGCCACGAGCGCGGGCGTCGCGGCCGCGGCCGGGACGATCGAGTACAGCGGTGTGAAGAACAGCGCGATCACGAAGAACAGTCCGGTGAACACACTCGCGAGACCGGTGCGGGCGCCTTCACCGACACCGGCCGCCGACTCGATGAACGCGGTGTTCGACGACACCGAACCCGCGCCACCGGCCACCGCGGCGAGCCCGTCGATGAACAGCACCCGGCCGATGTTGGGCACCCGGCCTTGCGGATCGAGCAGGCCGGCCTCGCTGGAGATGCCGACGATCGTGCCCATCGCGTCGAAGAAGTCGCTCAGGATCAGGGTGAAGATGAACACGATCGCGGTGATGACGCCGGCGTGGGTGAAGCCGCCACCGAGGGAGAACTTGCCGAGCAGGTGCAGGTCCGGCGTCGATATCACCTTGCCCGGCCAACTCGGGATCTGCAGACCCCACTCCGAGACACCATCGTGCGCCGGAACGGTGGCGGCCGCGTCGATGATCAGGGCAAGGATCGTGGCGCCGATGATCGACAGCAGGATCGCGCCCGGCACGCGCCGGGTGAGCAGGATGATCGTCAGCAGCAGGCCGACGACGAATACAACGACGGGCCACCCGGACAACTCGTTGCCGCCGGTGACGCCGAGTGTGACGACCGGCTTGCCCGGGCCGACGACACCCGCATCGACCAGCCCGATGAACGCGATGAACAGGCCGATGCCGACACTGATCGCCTGCTTCAACGGCAACGGGATCGCGTCCATGATGATCTGGCGCAGCCCGGTTACGACGAGCAAGCAGATGCCAAGGCCTTCGATCACAACGAGGCCCATCGCGTCGGGCCACGACATCGTCGGCGCGATCTGGAACGCGACCACGCTGTCGAGGCCGAGCCCGGCCGCGATCGCGAGCGGCAGGTTGCCCCCGACGCCCATGATGATGGTCATGACCGCCGCGACGAGTGCGGTCGCCGCGGACAGTTGCGGGAACGACAACTGATGGCCGAACTTGTCGTGACCGAGCGACAGGATCAACGGGTTCAACACGATGATGTACGCCATCGTGAAGAACGTCGCCAGGCCACCGCGCAACTCGCGGCCCATGTTGGATCCCCGCTCGCGGATCCGGAAGTAGCGATCGATCGGGTCGGTGCTCTCGGGTGCGGTCTGCGCCGTCGTCGTCACGCGCCGAAGTTTTCCATGATCCGCAAGCAATATCGTGGAGGCATGCCGAAGGTGGCGCGGCGCCCGGACCCCGAGCCGTACGAGGTCGATGAGCGGCCGTTCGTCGCCGCCGGGATCGTTGCGTGGATCGTCGCGTTCGTCGTACTCGCGGTGTTTTTCCGCGACGACTTACGCCGCCATCACGCCGAGTTCTGGTTGTGGAGTTGCGGCATCGGCGTCGTACTCGGCCTGTACGGCTTGCGTTTTGTCAGCCGGCGGCGCAAGTAACTCAGCTGTGGCCGAGCGGCTCGGCGGTGTCGCCGTCGCTGACCGATCCGGGCTCGTGCCCGAGCGGGCCGCCGACGACGTCGATCCCGTACTCGTCGATCGTGTACTCGTCGACCGGGGGCGGCGGCGGTGAGGCCGGCAGCACGATGGCTTCCGAATGCGCGCCGCAGCCATGGTCGACCGCGACCACCCGGCCGTCGTCCGGCGCGAACTCGTTGGCACACGCGCCGAACGCCTGCCGCAACCCGCCGGCCAACGGTACGAAGAAGCCGCAGGTCGCGCAGGCGGCCGGCGCGGCCCGCGCGATCGGCGCTTCGGGCCCGGGCTCACCGGCGTACCACCGCTCGGCCGCCTCGACCCGGCCGTCGTAGGACAGCGTCCGGACCCGGCCGAGTCCGAGTTCGTAGAAGGCATCGTCGATGTCATCGGACAGGAACGTCGGCGCCAGCCGCGGATCGTCGGCGGTGGTCGGCAGCAGGTCGCCGACGCCGAGGTCACCCGGGCGCAGCCGCTCGCTCCACGGCACCCAGGCGGGCGCGAGCAGCGCGTCGTCGCCGGGCAGCAGCACGACCTCGTCGACGCCGGGCTGGTCACCCTCGTCGAATCGCGAGACCGTGACCGCCCACCGCCAACCGCGGTAGGCGGGATCGAGGGTCGCGAAGAAATGCGTCGCGACGTGTTCGTCGTCGGCGGTGACCTCGAGGTGATCGCCGACGAGCCCGGCGGCTTCCGCCTCGGCCGCGGCGCGGGCAAGCTCGACGGCGCCGGCGAGCGTCGGATCGATGGCGAGCGCAGGTGTCACCACGGATGTCACGCCGTACAGTCTGGCATCCGGGAGACTGGTCGGGTGGCGGTCGAGACGGACGAGCGCGACCGGCCCGACGGCCGGCGCCAGCCACTCGACGAACCGAGCGCCGGCCGGGCGCTGCTGCACGTGCTCGTCGCGCTCATCCGCGGGTCGGCGCGCGGGGTGCGCCGGCTGCGCACCTGGAACCGGCGCGGCGGCGCGGGCCGCTCCGGATTGGCCGGCCTGGTCGAGCTGCACGCGTTGCAAGCGGCCGGCGATGCAGTGGTCGCGGTCGCGCTGGCCGGCACGATCTTCTTTGGTGCGTCGACCTCGGAGGCGCGTGGCCGGGTCGCGCTGTACCTACTCATCACGATGGCGCCGTTCGCCGTCGTCGCGCCGCTGCTCGGTCCGCTGCTCGACCGGTTCGCGCACGGCCGGCGGTTTGCGCTCGCGCTGACGATGGTGGCCCGCGCCGTACTCGCGGTCACGCTAGGGCACGCGCTCGGTGGTGGCATCGATGAGCTCGCGCTGTTCCCCGCTGCGCTCGGTGTCCTCGTCGCGGGCAAGGCCTACAGCGTCTGCCGCAGTTCCGCCGTCCCGCGGCTGCTGCCGCAGGGCATGACGTTGGTGCAGGCCAACTCCCGGCTCACCGTCGCTGCGGTCGTGTCACCCGCGATTGCCGGCTCGGTCGCGATCGGGTTGACCAAGTTGTTCGGCCATCAGAACTCGCTGCGGTTCGGGGCCGCGCTCTACGTCATCGCTGCGGTGCTGTCGGCCCGGCTGCCGCGCACGGCCGACGGCGGTCGCGCGACCCGGGCGGCGGAACACGCTGCCGGCCGCGGCCTGCTTCGACTGTCGAACGTGCACGCCGAGGTCGGCAGCGCGTTGCGCGCGACCGCCGCGATGCGCTGGCTGGCCGGATTCCTGTTGCTGTACGGCGCATTCGTGTTGCGCCACCACCGGTTGTCCGGGTTGTCGCACAACCTGTCCCTCGCCGTACTCGCGGCCGGCATCGGGGTCGGCAACCTGCTCGGTACGACGGTCGGCGCCCGGATCGCCGGGCGGCCGACGAAACAACTCGCGCCGCCGCTGTTGATGAGTTCACTCGTCGTCACGTTGTTCGCCGCACTCGACTTCGGTCTCGTCAGCCTCACCGTTCTCGCGGTCGTGTCATCGGCGACCGTTGCGATGGCGAAGCTCGGTCTCGACGCGGCGATCCAGCAACGTGTCGACGACGATGTACGCACCTCGACGTTTGCTCGATCCGAAACGGCGTTGCAACTGGCTTGGGTCGCGGGCGGTGCGATCGGGATCGTGTTGCCGACCGAGCCGATCATCGGCTTCCTGATGGCGTCGCTCGTGATGGCCGCCGCGGTCGCCAACGCTTACGGCGTGACGCCGCTCGCCAAGACTGGGGTCAGAGCTCGAGCTCGTTAGCGACCGCGCGGACGACCTCGGCGATCCGGTGCGCGGTCTTCTTGTCCGGGTAGCGACCGCGGCGGAGATCCGGCTGCACCTTGGCCTCGAGCAGCTTGATCATGTCTTCGACGACGCCGTGCAACTCATCCGCCGGGCGCCGGTGCGTCTGCGTCAGCGACGGGATCGGGTCGAGGATGCGCACCGACAGCGCCTGCTCGCCACGCCTGCCTTCGGCGACACCGAACTCGACGCGTTGGCCGGGCTTGAGCACGGTGCCGGCGGGCAGCGCGGAGGCGTGGACGTAGACGTCGCCGCCGTCGTCGCGGGACAGGAAGCCGAAGCCCTTGCCCTCGTCGAACCACTTCACCTTGCCGCTAGGCACCGTGTGCTCCGCTCACTTGACCGTGTCGCGGTCCAGGCTATCCGGCACGAGAGGCGACGAGTGGTGGCATTTCTGCCACGATGCCCAAATGACCGACACCATCTCCAGCGACGACGGCGCCCAGTGGCCGGTGCTCGACCAGCCGGCCGACCGCAAGTACGGCGGGATGCTCGGCTGGCTGAGCAGTGCGTCGCGCACCGCCGCGATGACCGCCGCGGTGTCCGTCGTACTGGTCGGTGGGGTGACCACCGCGGCCGTGCGCAACTTCGCACCCGGCGCCGACCCGCTGCGGGTCGTACCGGCGTCGGCGTTCGCGGTCGCGCAGATCGACCTGTCGCTGCCCGGCGGGCAGGACACGGCGACAACGCATCTGGTGCGCCGGTTCCCGGGCGCATTGCCGGGGTCCGGATCGATTCGCGACCGGCTGCTCCGCGCGGTGTTCAAGGCCTCCAGTGACTCGCACGTCGACTACGAGAAGTCCGTCAAGCCGTGGCTCGGCGACCACGTCGCGGTGGCCGGGTGGACCGACTCCTCCGGCGCGCCGCAGGACGAGATGGTCCTCGAGTCGACCAACGACGCCGCGGCCCGCAAGGCACTCCGGGAGGCGAAGGCGGACGGCCTCGCGTTCAGCCACGGCTTCGCGATCATCGCGTCGTCGCAGCAGGCCGCCGACGCGGCGGTGCGCGCGGCGGACAAGTCGTCGCTCGCGGACAGCTCGACGTACCAGGGCGACATCGCCAGCCTCAGTGGCACGCCGGTCATCACCGGCTGGCTCGACGGGCCGGCGATGGTCAAGGCGATCCAGCACGCGATGACCGGCCAGGACGGTCAGCCCAGTCCGTTTCTCACCAGCGGCTTCGAGGGTGTCACCGGGCGGGTCGTCGCCGGGCTGCGGGTGAGCGACGAGGGCAGCAACAGCGTGGTGCAACTCGACGTCGTCAATCGCGGCTCGAAGGCGTCGACCCGCGCGACCTCGACCGACCGGTTGCGGCATCTTCCGTCGACGACGATCGCGGCGGTTGCCGTCGCCGACCCCGCCGGGGTGGTGCGCGACGGGGTGAACGCGATCAAAGGTCCGCTCGGCCTGTTCTTCGGCGGGTTCAGTGGCGGGGTCAGTTGCACCGCCTCGTCGAGCGACCCGGTCGGCCAGTGCGAGGGAGACCCGCCGCCACCTGACGTCGATCCGCTCGCTGCCATCTCGTCCGAGCTCGGCATTCAGATCCCCGCGGATTTGGTGTCGTTGCTCGGTTCCGACGCGGTCGTCGCGTACGGCGGCCTGTCCGCGACCGCGGTGCCGAAGATCGGTCTCCGCTCGAAGCCGGCCGACGTCACTGCTGCTGCCGACGTGGTCACGAAGCTGCGGAACCGGTTCGGCGACACCGGTGTCGAGCTGTCCGAACAGGTGGCCGGCAGCGACTTCGTCTTGGCGACCACCGAGGACTACGCGCAGGACCTTGCCGGGTCAGGCACGCTCGGTGCGGAAGACCGGTTCGCGGCCGCGCTGCGCGGGATGCCGCCGTCGGTGCAGTTCGCGGTGTACGCCGACCTCAGCGCGACCCTGCCGCTCGTGACGCACGGCGCAGCGCCGCAACTCGACCACCTCAGCGCGTTCGGCTGGTGGTCGGCGAACGTGCACGGTCAGCAGACCACGCAGTTACGCCTCATCGTTCACTAGCTGGGTGGATCCACGGCGGAGATTCGCGCCCGGTGTCTTTGCTTGCCAGCGTGATCATGGCGTTCGCAGCAGATTTCGGCGTGATCATGGCGTTTGCAGCCGTACAACGCCATGATCACGAAGACGGCGGGGCGTTTCGCCGATCCCTACTAGGTGGGATCGGTCGGGTAACGATCCCAATTTGTAATGAAACGTCAGTCAACGCCGGACCCTCCCCACTGCGTTCTAGCTAGTACCAAGGCGCCCAGCCGTACGGGCACCACATCCCAGGGAGGAAGCATGCTCAACCCACGAGTACGCCGGATCGTCGCGCGCGTCGCGACACTGCTCATGGCATCAGGACTCGCCGTGATCGCCATTCCGACCGCAGCGTCGGCCGCGTGTCTGGAGAGCACCGACGTGGTGCAGCAGCCGCCGCTGTTCAACTGGGCCACGCTGAACACGACGACCGGTCAGATCGTCTACGAGTGGTACCTGCCGGGTTGGGCCGACGCGTGGGGCTGCGCCGGCACCATGACCGTGTCCGCCCGCCTGACCGACCGGTCGATCGTGCCGACGATGTCGAATGCGAGCAACGGCTGGGTGGTGACCGCGACCGACAGCCGTCCGGACGGGACCGACTATGGCTACCGCGGTGGCGACAGCTACTTGGACGTGTCGTACCGGGACAGCTTCACCGCGCCGATGCGCGGGACGCTCGGTCAGGTCACCGCTGAGGTGAAGGTCGTCTTCACACCATCCGGTGGCGGTCCATCGACGACGCAGTGCAGCGCCTACACAAAGACGTTCACATCGACGCCGACCGGACCGCAGGTGCTTTCCGAGAGCCCGGACACCTGCCTGCCGTAACACCCTCACGAGGTCGGCCCGCGCGCGCCCAACGCTTCGTTCATCGAACCGGAGCGGAAGCCGCGCGGGTCGACCTCGACGTGGTCGAACCCGTCGATGCAACCCAGCAAGTCCGGCCGGCCGCTGAGCCAGTCGACGAGAGTGGGATCGACCTCGACCCGCGCCCGGCCGCCGAGATCGCGCACCCGCAAGTCGCGCACGTCAACACCGGCCGCGTGCAGCGCCGCACGCAACGACACCTCGGCTTGCTCGACCCGGGCGAGTCGCTGCGGCGTGATCGTCACGCCGTACGCGACCCGGCTGGACAGGCAGGCGAGCGCCGGCTTGTCCCAGGTGGGCAGTCCCCATTCGCGGCTCGCCGCCCGTACTTGATCCTTGGTGAACCCGGCATCGCGCAGCGGCGTCAGCGCGCCGCGCTCGGCCGCGGCCCGGATGCCGGGCCGGAACCCGGCGACCGCGTCGTCGGCGTTCGTGCCGGTCGCGACATTCGCGATACCGGTCGCATCGGCAAGCGGCCGAAGCACGTCGATGAGTTCGGCTTTGCAGAAATAGCAACGGTTTCCGTCGTTCGCGCGGTAGCCATCCCGGGACATCTCGTCGGTGTGCGGTTTCTCGTGCCGGACCCCCAACCCGGCCGCGAACTCCGCCGCAGCATCGAGTTCGCGGCTGGCCAAACTCGGTGACACCGCGGTCGCCGCGACGACGTTCGCCGGTCCGAGCGCGCGGACCGCGGCCGCGAGCAGGAACGCGGAGTCGGCGCCACCGGAGAACGCGACCACCACCGAACCCAGCGCCCGCAGCGACTCGTCAAGCGCGGCCAGCCGGGCCGGCAGCAGGTACGCCGACAACCATCGCGGGAACTCGGCGATCGAGTCGAGCACGACATCGGCGCCCGCGTCCCGGAGCGAGCTCGCGTCGTCCGCACCGGATGTGACGCCCACGGCGTACACACCGGCGGCAACGGCCGAACGCATGTCGGCGACGTGATCGCCGACGTACAGATCCGCGCCGGCCTCCGCCAGCGCGTGCGTCTTGCCCTCCTCCCACCGCCACGCGAACAGCTCGTCCGGCGCGAGCGACAGCCGGTCGAGCGTCGCCCGCGCCAGCGGCTCCGACTTCGCGGTGACGACCAGGCTGCGGCCACCCTGCCGCCGTACTTCCGCCAGTGCTGCGTCCGCGCCGGGCAGCGCGGAGGTCCCCGGCACGCCGTGCATCGCGAAGATCTCCCGATAGGTGTCCGCGACCGCGGCCACCGACGCCGCCGGGAACCAGCGGGCGATTTCCAGTTCGAGCTTCGGCCCGACTCGTGCGGCGACCTCGTCGGCGTCGATCGGCACGCCGGTCAGCCGGGACAACTCGCGGTACGACGCCGCGACGCCTGGTCGTGGATCGACCAACGTCAGGTCCAGATCGAACCCGACAACGGGGCGCAGCAACACGCCTGCGAGGTTAGCTGCCGGTTGGTGACGGGCTGGCGGTCGCGCTGTCGGACGGCGACGGCGAGGCAGTGTCAGTCGGGGTCGCGGCCGGTGTCGTGGACGTGGTCGACGGAGTCGTCGTCGAGGTGCCGGTCGAAGGCGCGGTCGAGGCCGGTCCGGTAGTCGTGCCCGGACGGCCCACCGGCACCGTGTCGTTACGCAACACGTCGAGCAAGGCGGCCGCGTCGGCGTTCACCTTCGCGTCGATCTCGGCCAACGTCAGATTCGCGTGCCGGATCGACTGGAGGTCGACGCGAATGGCGGCGATGCGCTGGCGCCCTTCACCGGTGATCCGCACCCGGTTGGTGTTCTGTACTTCCTCTTGATAGGCGGCGGCGAGGGTCGCGCAGTTCGTGCAGTTCTCGTTGTATGCCAACGCAAGGTTCTCCGGCGCAAAAACCGTCGGGTCGCCGTAGACGAGGACGCCTTCCAGTGAGATCGCGACGGTCTCGCAATCGGTGCAGTTCGCCCCAACCGCGACCGCCGCGTTCTGCGGGTCGACGACGTCGGCGCCGGTCTGCACGATCTTCAACGACAACGCATAGCGGTAACGGTCATCGCCGTGGTTGACGACGATCGCGTGTGAGTCCAACGACTGGCCGGCCGTCGATGTCGAATCGGTCGACGGCGCGGTGTCGGTCGACGACGAATCTCCGCTCAGTTCGGCGTGCGCGCCGAACGCGGCAAGTACGACGATAGGCACGGCCATCGCGGACGCGATCGCAGGTCTACGGATCAGTTGCCGAAGTGGAAGCACGCCGTCGTTGTTTCCAGCGACATCAAAGCCATGCCTGTTTGATCCGGTTTGACCCATGCGCGGCGCCGGGCATGACCGCCCTGTGACCGACGCAGGCGGCGGCCTTAGCAAGAGCATTCGCCGACGCATCCGCAAACGCACTGACGGTCTGGACATCGCCGCCGACATCAACGCGTCGATCGCGATCAACAACGGCAGTGACGGGACCACAACGGTGTCCCGGTCGGTCCAGCAGACGGCGATCACGCAGTCGCGACGAAAGCGCACGCCGAACGATGCGCCGGCCGACAGCCCCCGAACAGACAGGAGTACGACGTGACGAAGGACCAGGACCTCACCGAGGTCACCGAAGCCGAGCTCGACGAGCAGAGCGCCGAGGAACTGCCCGACCGCGAGCAGATGAGCCTCGTCAACGCGAACATCGCCGTACCGGTGAATGCCGCGGTCGCGGCGAACGTGCTGTCCGACGGGTCGATCGCGTACGCCGACGCCCAGCAGGACACCCCGATCATCCAGGGCAACTGAGGAGCGAAGCCATGAGTGACATCGAGAAGGTCAGTGACGCGGAACTCGAAGCGCAGACTGCCGAAGAGTTGCCCGACCGCGAGCAGATGAGCCTCATCAACGCGAACATCGCGGCGCCGGTCAATGCCGCCGTCGCGGCGAACGTTCTCAGCGACAACTCGATCGCGTACGCGGACGCGGAGCAGAACGCGCCGATCACGCAATCCAACGGCTGAGCCAACATCCAATAAGGAGAACGCCATGTCGGACCTCGAAAAGGTCACCCCGGAAGAGCTCGAACAGCAGGGTGCGGAAGAGCTCCCCGACCGCGAGCAGATGAGCCTCGTCAACGCGAACGCCGCACTGCCAGTGAACGCGGCGGTGGCTCTGAACGCGCTGTCGGACAACTCGACCGCGATCGCGGAGGCCAACCAGACCGCACCGATCACGCAGACCAACTAGAGCCGCGACGAGCGGCGCCGGCGAGCGAGCCGGCGCCGCTTCGTCGTACCCGATCTCCATCACTCTCGCGACCAGGAGCATTAATCGATGACGCTGGCCGTCAACCGCCAACGGTCAGCCGGCGCGCCCCAGTCCGCGCAACAGTCCGCGGCCGAGTCGCGCCCGCCGCGACTCGCGGACGGCGTCACGTTGCTCGGCGAGTACGAGGGTTCCGGTTACACGACTCCGCACTACCTCGCCCGGCGTAAGTCCGGCAGCGTCGTCCAACTCACCGAGTTGCTGTTCCTGGTCGCCGACGCATGCGACGGGCAACGCTCGGTCGAGCAGATCGCCGCGCAGGTCTCAGAGCGCCACGGCAAGAGCTTGACTGCCGACAATGTCGAGTCGTTGCTCGGCAAGCTTCGCCCGATCGGGGTCGTCACCGAACCCGACGGCAGCAGCCGCGAAGTCGCCGACCCGGATCCGTTGCTGGCGTTGCGCTGGCGGGTCTCGCTGGTCGGCAAGAACGCGGTCAGCAAAGTGGTCCGGCCGTTCCTGCCACTGTTCCTGCCGCCAATCATCGCGCTGGTTTGCGTCGGGCTCGTCGCGATGGACTACTGGCTGTTCTTCCGGCACGGACTCGCGCAGCCGATCCGCCAGACCGTCGAAGATCCGGTCACGTTCCTGCTCGTCGCCGCGCTCGTGATCGTGTCGGCCGCGTTCCATGAAGTCGGGCACGCGACCGCATGCGTCTACTCCGGCGGCAAGCCGGGCCGGATGGGCGCCGGCGTCTACCTCGCGTGGCCGGCGTTCTACACCGACGTCACCGACGCTTACCGGTTGCCGCGATCCGGCCGGCTGCGCACCGACCTCGGCGGCATCTACTTCAATGCGGTCTTCGTCCTCACGATGACCGGCGTGTTCTTCGGCACCGGGTTCGAGCCGCTGTTGCTCGTGGTCTTCCTGATGCAGGTCGAGATCGTGCAGCAGCTACTGCCCTTCCTGCGCCTCGACGGCTACTACGTCCTCTCCGACATCGCCGGCGTGCCCGACCTGTTCCGCCGGATCCCCGGCGTCATGCGGTCGATGCTGCCCGGTCGCGGGTTGGAGAAGGAGGTCGCGGAGCTCAAACGGTGGGTGCGGGTGATGGTCATCACCTGGACCCTGGTCGTCGTGCCGCTGCTGCTGGTCAACCTGGTGCTCGCGGTCGTGTCGGCGCCGCGGATCCTCGCGACGGCCTGGCACTCCGGAGCCAAGCTCGTCTACAACTTCGAGCACGCCGGTGCGCTGCTGAAGGCGGCCGACGCGCTGCAGATCGCCTTCCTCGCGGTCCCGATCGCGGGTCTCGTGTTCACCTTCCTGCGGCTCGGCCGGCGGGCCGGCGCAGGCGCGTGGCGATGGTCGGCAGGGTCGGCGCCGCGCCGGACGATGGTGCTGAGCACCTCGATGCTGATCCTCGGCCTGCTGGCGTTCTCGTGGTGGCCGGACGGCCGGACGACGCCGTACCGGCCGGGCGAGCGGGGCACGCTGACCCAGCAGCTGGACAGCTTCCAGACCGTCGGCCGGGGCTCGCCGTACCTGCCGAACCCACACCAGGCCGCGACCCAGCCGCTAGCCGCGGTGGCGCCGGGTACGACGGCCGGTGACCTCGCCGGCGACCAGACGCCGCCCGCGCCTGCTGGCACGACCACGGACCCGGGTACGACGCCGGCCACCCCGGCCCCGTCGCCGGTGCCCACGGACAGCGCCTCGACCAGCCCGAGCCCCCAATCGGGCACGCAGGCCAGCCCGTCGGCCTCGACCGAGCCGTCGAGCAGCCCGTCGCCGTCGCCCAGCGCCTCGTCTACACCGTGATTTGAGCGTGAAAAAGGGGCTCGCAGCCGCCCAGCCGGCCACGAGCCCCTATGCAGTCAACGGAGGTCGCGCGGAAGTCTCGCGCTCTCGCAGAATTTTTTTTCGGATTTTTTTCGGACCGCTCAGCGGCAGCGGAGCCCCTCCAGCAGGGCCGGATTGACCGCCGTCGGCGGCGTCCGGCGGTGCGAGACGCGCTCGTAGTCGTACGCCAGCCCGATCAGTGAGCGCTCGGTCCACGCGGAGCCGAGGAAGCCCAGGCCCATCGGGGTGGCGCCGGCCAGCCCGGCCGGCACGATCACGGTCGGGTAGCCGGCGGCCGCGCCGATGTTGGCGTAATTGGCGCCCGGGGTGAGGTAGGCGTCGAGCTGGTTGTCCCGCAGCACGCTGTCGATGGCGTAGCGGGCCGTCTCGATCGTCGCGGTCCGGCCGGCGATCGCGCTGGGCTCGTCGTACACGCCGGGGGTCGCGTCCGAGGCGATGATCAGCTTCTGGCCGTACTTCACCTTGTCGGTGTGCTGCTGGTTGTAGACGACGAGGTCGTTCATGTTCTTGATCGGCAGCCCGGCGCCGGCCTCGGTGGCGAGGTAGTTGTTCAGCCCGTACTTGAACTCGTTGGGGATCACGCCGAGCTCCACCAGGCCGGCGGTCGACGTGTTGGACAGCGTGTCGGTCTCGACCAGCGTCGCGCCGGCCCGCTTGAGGTCGGCGAGCGCCGCGTTGAAGAGCTTGCCCTGCGCGCCGGAGGGGATGTCGTTGGTGCTGTAACCGAGCCGCGCGCCGCGCAGCGCCCCCGGCTTGAGCGCCGAGACGTAGTCCGGCCGCACCGGCGGGCCGCCGGCGGCTTCGTCGTACGGCGCATCCTTGGCGTCCCGGCCGGCGAGCGTCTGCAGCAGGTACGCCGCATCGGTGACGTTGCGGGTCATCGGTCCGGCGGTGTCGAAGCTCTGCGCCAGCGGGATCACGCCGGCCCGGCTGACCAGGCCGACGGTGGGCTTGATGCCGACGATCGACTCGACGTCGGACGGGGACAGGATGCTGCCGCTGGTCTCGGTGCCGATCGCAAGCGCGGCGAAGCCGAGCGTCTCGCCCGCGCCCGAGCCCGACGACGAGCCGCTCGGGTCACCGTTGTTGAACGGGTTGACGACCTGGCCGCCGAGCGAGCTGTAGCCGTTGGGCATCGACAGGTCGACCCAGTTGGCGAACTCGCTGAGGTTGGTCTTCGCGAGGATGACCGCACCGGCCTTGCGCAGCTTGCCGACGATCGTCGCCTCGTGCTTCGGGATGTTGCCGGCGAACGCGATCGAACCGGCCGTCGTCGGCGCGTCGCGGGTGCCGACGTTGTCTTTCAACAGCACCGGAATGCCGTCGAGCGGCCCGAGCAGCTTGTGCTGCTTGCGCCGCCGGTCGCTCGCGTCCGCCTGCGCGAGCGCGTCCTTCGTGAACGCGCGGATCGCGTTGACCTTGACGCCGCCGTGGTCGAAGGCCTTGATCCGGGCGAGGTAGCCGAGCGTCAGCTGG
>JAVEEG010000331.1 GCA_030840585.1 Frankiaceae bacterium
TCCGGGCGCCCGAGCGAGCGCACCACGCGCGCGCCGCGCTTGCCCCAGCCGAGCAGCACGATGTCGCCCGGCCGCCCTGCCCGGCGCGCGGAGGTCTCGAGCGTCACCCGGCCGCCGCGCTCGAAGAGCGGCTCCGCCACGGCGAAGCGGCCGCGGCTGTCGAGCACGGCGACGAGCGGCTGGGAACGAGCGCGATCGCGCGGCGCCGTCCGCGCCTGCGCGCTCACTCGGCCTTGGCGGCGAGCACGGCGAGCGCGATCGGCAGGGCCTCGTCGCGCTTGGTCTTCGGGAGGTCGTGCGCGGGGACCGTGGGCACGATCCCCTTGTGCGCGAGGTTCTCGCCGTCGGGCAGGAAGTAGCTGCCCACGGTCAGGTCGAGCGCGCCGCCGTTGTCGAGCTGCTCGACGTTCTGGAACACGCCCTTGCCGAACGTCTTCTCGCCCACGATCGTCGCCCGCCCGCGGTCGCGGAGAGCCCCCGTCACGATCTCCGACGAGCTGGCCGAGCCCTTGTCCACGAGCACCACCATCGGGAGCGTGGGAGCGATCGTGCCGCCCTCCGACTCGAACACGTGCTTGGGCTGCGTGCGCCCGCTGGTGGAGACGATCGTGCCCTTCTCGATGAAAAGGCTCGACGTGAGCACCGCCTCGGTGAGGAGGCCACCCGGGTTGCCGCGCAGGTCGAGCAGGATGCCGCGCGCGCCCTTCTTGAGCAGCGGCTTGAGCTGATCCTCCACCGCGGCGTGCGCGCCGGAGTCGAAGGCCGCGAGCCGGACGTACGCGAGCGGCAGGCCGTTGTGGTGCATGAGGCGCCCGGCCGCCACCGGAATCTCGATGCGCGCGCGCTTGACCTTGAGCTGGCGCGGCTTCTTGTCGCCGGGGCTGAGCACCGACAGCGTGACCGAGGTGCCCGCCGGCCCCTTGATGCGGCCGGTGGCGACCGTGCTGGGCACGCCCGCGAGCGAGCGGCCGTTGACCGCGACGATCACGTCCTCCGCCGCGATGCCCGCCTTCTGCGCCGGCGAGCCGTCGAAGACCTTGACCACGCGCAGGCCGCGCTTGTCGTCCTGCACCGACATCCCGACGCCCTCGAACGCCGGGTTCAGCTGCTGGTTGAACGCCTTCGTCTCGGCGGGGGTCAGGTAGTGGGAGAACGGGTCCTTGAGCGACTCGACGACACCCTTCAGCGACGCCTGCTCGAGCTTCTTGCGATCGACCTTCTTGTAGAAGCTGCTCTCGATCGCGTCGATGAGCTCGTCGCGCGCGGCGTTGTCGTTCGCCACGAACACGTTCCGCGCCCAGTGCGGGAGCGTGCCCGGGTGGCCGCCCAGGTACACGCCGCCGGCCAGCGCGACGAGGGCGCAGGCGAGCGCGACGATTGTTGTCCGTACGGGGTCCATGGGAGGGGAGCGCGCGCCGCAGGCGGCGCCCGGCAAGGGTAGTAAGGGGGCTACCTCTGGAGCCGGTAGCGCAGGAAGAGGTGGCCGCCGGCCTCGTGAGCGGTCAGCAGCTCCATCTCCGCGGGCGGATCGAGTGGCGGTCCGCCCACGATCGTGGGCCCGGTGCCGGCCGCCAGCTTGGGGGCGAGCGAGAGGAAGAGCTCGTCGACCAGATGCTCGCGCAGCAGCGCCCCGGCGAGCACCGAGCCGCCCTCGCAGAGCACCGTCGCAACGCCGTGGCGCTCGCGCAGCAAGCGCATCATCGGGGCCAGCGCGAGCATCGCCGCGCGGTCGCGCAGCTCGCCCGCCGCGGCCGGCGCGTCGCCCGGCCGCAGATACTCCACGCGCGCGCGGACGCCCTCGAGCTCGAGCTCCGACTCGGTCACGATCACCACGCGCGAATCGGGGTCCTGGAGCAGCGGCAGGTCCGACTCCAGCGACAGGCGGGCGCTCACCACCACGGCCAGCGGGTCCGGCTCGAGCCCGGCCGCACGCCGCCGCTCGCGGCGATCCTCGTCGCGCACCAGCCGCCCGTAGCGCTCCGTGCCCACGGTGCCGGCGCCCGCCATGACGGCGTCCACCTGCCCCCGCAGCTCGTGGAACAGCTCGCGGTCGGCCTCGTTGCCGATCGGGCCCGAGCGGCCTCCGATCGTGATCCGGCCGTCGGCGGTGGAGGCGAAGTTCAGGACCGTGTAGGGCCGGTCGGCCGGCGGCTCCGCGTCGTGGCGCAGCGCAGCCGCGGCGTCGGCGGTCGTGGTCACGGCGGAGTCGGGATGGACACGGCGAAGCTCCATGACGGGGGCAGGGTATTGCGCCTACCCTCGGTCAAAGCGCGGGCGCCTTCGACCAGACGTGAGTTTTCTGCGTATAGCGCGTTACAGCAATGGGAACGCAAAGCCGATCCAACCCCGTGCAGCCACGATGACGCCACGCCGCCTGATAGAGCCTGCCCGTCTCGCGGGCACGGCGCTCCTCCACACGCAGACGGACGAGCGCCTGGTGGACCTGACCCGTGCGGGCAACGGCCGCGCCTTCGAGGCGATCGTCGCGCGCTACCGCAAGCAGCTCCTGCGCTACTGCTCCGGCCTGCTTCCGGCCGAGCGTGCCGAGGACGCCGTCCAGCAGGCGTTCCTCAACGCCTACAAGGCGATCACCGAGGGCGAGGCGGAGCTCAAGCTGCGGCCGTGGCTCTACCGCATCGCGCACAACGCTTCGCTCAACCTCCTGCGCCAGCATGGCTTCGACCACGACGAGGTGAGCGAGGAGATCGACGGCGTCGAGACTCCGCCGCAGGCCTTCGAGCGCGGCGAGCGGCTGCGCACCGTGGTCGCGGCCGTGCAGGAGCTGCCCGAGCGCCAGCGCAGCGCGATCGTGCTGCAAGCGGTCGAGGGCCGCTCATACGACGAGATCGCCACCGAGCTCGGAGTGAGCGACGGCGCCGTGCGGCAGCTCTTGAACCGCGCCCGGAACACGCTTCGCGAGGCGGCCGCGGCGCTCACGCCGACCGGACTGCTTACTCGCGCCGCAT
>JAVEEG010000377.1 GCA_030840585.1 Frankiaceae bacterium
GAAGGACCTGTTCGGCGAGGCGAACGGCTGCACCCGCTGCCCCCAGCTCGCCTCGACGCGCACGTCCGTCGTGTTCGGAGCCGGCAACGCCGACGCCGACCTCATGTTCGTCGGCGAGGCGCCGGGCGCGCGCGAGGACGAGCAGGGGATCCCGTTCGTCGGCGCGGCGGGCAAGCTGCTGGGCGAGCTGCTCGCCGAGGTCGGCCTCACCCGCGACGACGTCTTCGTGGCCAATGTCCTCAAGTGCAGGCCTCCCGGCAACCGCGACCCGCTGCCCGCGGAGATCGAGAACTGCTCGGACTACCTCATGCGCCAGGTCGAGCTGATCGAGCCGCGCGTGATCTGCACGCTGGGCAACTTCGCGACGAAGCTCCTGCGCGGCGAGCCGACGGGCATCTCACGACTGCACGGCCAGCCGGAGATCCGCGTCATCGGGCAGCGCGCCGTGCGCCTGTACCCGTTGTTTCACCCGGCGGCGGCGCTGTACACGCGCTCGCTGCTGGACACGCTGCGCGCGGACTTCGCCCGGCTGCCGGAGCTCCTGGCGCTGCCGCTGCCCGAGCAGCCCGAACGCGCCGAGCCGGCCGAGCCCGCGGTGCCCGAGCCCGAGCTGGAGCTGGCCTCCGTGCCCGACCCGGCGCCCGCGCCCGCGCCCGGGCCGGAGCCCCGCGACGAGCAGCTCGGCCTGTTCTAGATGGTTCCGACCGCCGCGCGGCGCAGCACCGGCAGCACGCGCTCGCCGTAGGTGCGGATCGATCCCAGCGGGTCGGCGCGGCCGATGAGCTGCAAGCAGACGACCGTCGCGCCCGCGCGCTCCATCGCGCGGATGCGCTCGATGTGCTCCTCGGGGTCCGAGCCGACGAGGAAGCCCTCCTTGGCGAACTGCTCGTCGCTCATCTGCGCGTCGGCGCGGCGCTGCATGTCCTCCTGGTCGGCGATGTCCTCGAGGTAGAGCTCGGGCAGCTGCGTCGGCTTCCAGTGCCGGGCGCCCTCGATCGCGGCCTGCTCGTCGTCGGCCCAGGCGAAGCCGGCCTGGAAGATGATCTCGCCGGGCTCGCGCCCGTACTCGGCGCAAGCGTCGCGGTAGGCCTCGATGACCTCGGGCGCCTGCTCGGGGTCGCCGAGC
The DNA here is from genome assembly GCA_030840585.1 of Frankiaceae bacterium. Classification (GTDB taxonomy): domain Bacteria; phylum Actinomycetota; class Actinomycetes; order JAFAQI01; family JAFAQI01; genus BP-197. The sequence goes on from JAVEEG010000377.1 coordinate 1,127, forward strand.
GTCCACAGCCCGTCGCCGAAACGCCCGGCGATCCGCGCCGACTCCGGGCCGAAGGCCGACACGTAGAGCTTCGGGCGCGTCCGCGCGCGGGTCCAGAGCTTCGCCTCCTCGAGCTTGAACCAGCCGGCGTCCAGCGTCACGGTCTCGCCCGCCCACAGCCGCGTGATCGCCTCCAGGCCCGTCTCCAGGCGCCGCGCCTGCTCCTCGTAGGGCGGCCAGTCCAGGCCCAGCGGCGTCTCGTTGACGGCCTCGCCGGAGCCCGCGCCGAGGAACACGCGCCCGGGATAGAGCTCCTCGAGTGACATGAACGCCTGCGCCACGACCCCCGGGTGATAGTGGTGCACGATCGGGGTGACGGCCGTCCCGATCGGCTTCTCCGTCACCTGGCCGAGCGCGCCGAGGTGGACCCAGGCGTTGGAGGCCTGGCCGTCGGGGAACCAGGGCGCGAAGTGGTCGGACGTCGCCAGGGCGTCGAAGCCCGCGCGATCGGCGGCCTTGGCCTGCTCGAGCATCGCCGAGGGCGTGAACTCCTCCGTCGAGGTTGCGAACCAGTACTGCATGAGGCTCCTTCCGCGGGGTGCCCTGTCGGGCTACCCGCAGATGGGCCCCCGCGCGCGCCTACTCCTTCGGCTCGAGCGCCAGCGCCGCCGAGTTGATGCAGTAGCGCTCGCCGCTGGCGCCGGGCCCGTCGGGGAACACGTGGCCGAGGTGGCCTCCGCAGCTCTTGCAGATGACCTCCGTGCGGCTCATGCCGTAGCTGCGGTCGGTGCGCAGCTCGACGGCCTCGGCGACGGCCGGGTCGGTGAAGCTCGGCCAGCCGGTGCCGGAGTCGAACTTCGTGTCCGAGGCGAAGAGCGGGGCGCCGCAGCCGGCGCAGTTGTACATGCCGGGCGTCTTCTCGTTGACGTATTGCCCGGTGAACGCGCGCTCGGTGCCGGCCTTGCGCAGGACCTCGTACTGCTCCGGGGTCAGCGACGCGCGCCACTCGTCGTCGGTCTTCGTGATCGGGGTGGTGATGTCGGTCTTCTCCATGAGGACCAATCTAGCTCCGAGTGCTTACGGCGATCTGAAGCGTGCGAGGCGCCGGCGGACGAGGCGGCGGGCGAACCACGGCAGCTGCGCGGCCTGGGCGATCGCGTCGAGCACGCGCTCGCCGTGGCTGAGGTCGGCGCGGACGTATTCCGCGAGCGCGCCCTCGCGATCGAAGTAGCGCCAGCCGCGCGACGAGCCGACGGTGCGCAGCAGCGCTGCGGTCAGCGGCGGCAGGGCGAACGCGCCGTGGACGAAGAGCGTTCCGCCGGGCACGACGCGCCCCGGCCAGGTCTGGAACATCTCGACGGCGGCGCTGTAGGGGCTGGCGGGGCCGATGTAGAGCACGTCGATCGAGCCGTCGACGGTGCCGATGTCGCTCGCCGGGAGTGCGGCGACCTCGACGCCCGGCAGCGCGCCGGCGAGCACGGCGGCGAGCGCCTCGGGCGCGACGTTCCCCGTCATGACGATCCGCGCCGGCGGGTTCTGCACGCGCGCGCAGGCCTTCTGGCGGTCGGCCTGGGCATCGGTCAGCACGGCCGCGACGCTAGCGCAGCGGGGCCCGGCAGCGCCCAGACGGGCTCTGCCCGAGCCAGTCAATAGAGTGCGCGCCGTGCCGATCTCACGCCGCATCGCAGCCCTGCTCGCGGCCGCTGTGCTGGGCGTCCCGGCCGCCGCAACCGGGCAGACGCCGCCCATCCTGCAGGACGCCGTGAACGTCTCCAACACGCCCCCGATACCACTGTCCAGCGGCAGCACGGGCAGCGCGGCGGCGAGCGGCGCCGAGCTTCCGAACACCGGCACCGACCCGCGCCTGCTGTTCCTGTGCGGCGTCGCGCTGACGCTCCTCGGCGTGGGGCT
>JAVEEG010000338.1 GCA_030840585.1 Frankiaceae bacterium
GTCTCGCGTCCTATACCTGGAACCTGCTCGGCCCCGGCTCGGTCGATTTCCAACTCGCAGTCGCCGAATTCGAAGGCGACAAGCTGGCGCGCAAGGCTGCTTTCCACGCACGGGAGGCGTTCCGAGGCCGGGACGTCGCCGTTCCAGCCATGCCGGCCGGAATCGTACTGGACGAGGCTGGTTTCCGGGTGGCGGCGGCGACACTCGACCACGGCATGCCCTGCCTCGCCTTTGCCCTCGCCGAGACTCTGCGGGTCTCCGTTTTACGGGGCGAGCTCGACCGGCGCGGCTTGCCGGTCGGACCCTGGCTTACGCAGGCCAAGGCCGCAATCAGGGCCGGGATGCCGCACTCGACCCCGCTGATGATCGGGGACGACGTGACGCTCGCCTTGGGCGATGTTCGCGACGTGTTCCGCACCGGGCCCGGCCAGAAGGTGGCCTATGTCACGGACGCGGCCTGGACGCCCGAGAACATCGCGGCGATCACCGCGCTCGCCCGCGATGCCGACCAGCTATTCATTGAGGCGGTGTTCTTGGAACAGGACGCGGCGCTCGCGACGATGCGAAAGCACCTCACCGCGACGCAGGCCGCGCAGATCGGGGTGGCGGCCGGCGCCCGCCACGTGACACCGTTTCATCACTCGCCGCGCTACCTGGAAGAGCCGGGAGCACTCGCGTCGGAGTTACGGCGCAGCCTCGACGACCTGAGGTCAGGCTGCGCGTCGGCGCCGCTCGAAACGGCGGCCGCCCTCGGCGAGCCAGGCGACCAGGACGGCGCCTAGAAGCGCAGCCAGGCCCCAAAGGCCGAGGCCGAGTGGCACGACCGAGACGCCGCGCACGATCGCCGATTCACTTGGGCGGATACCGATCCAATCCGTGCCCGCGAGCCGCCCGCCCGACCGGACCGCCTGGATGCGGGGCACGCCGGGCGAACCCGTTTCGCCCGCGACGCGCCGCACGGAGCCGCCGGTCGCCTCGGCGATCGAGCGCAGCCGCTCCGTATCGCTGAAGACATCTGCGAGTTCCTTGGGATTGGCCGGCCCGATGCTCGCAAACGCAACCAGATCGCCCGAGCGCAAGGTGTAGAGGCCGAGTTCCTCGGCCCGGAACGCCCCCGTGAACAGCCCGGGCTTGGTTTCGGTCAGCGCGATCTGCCGCTCCTTGCCGCTTGGCGAGGCAATCGAGACGGGCCCCGGATCCGCCCCCATCGTCTGCCGCTCGACCCGGATGTCCCGGCCGGCGACATTCGCACGCAAAGCCTCCTCCTCGAGTCTCGGCTCTTTCATCAGCCAATGCGAGAGGCGCCGCAGCAGGTCGACTTGGGGGCCGCCGTTCTGATAGCCCCGAGCCCACAGCCAGGCATGATCGGACAGGAGCAGCGCGACGCGGCCCTTGTCCTCGCGGGCGAGCAGCAGCAACGGACGTTCTTCCGCGCCTGACATGACGCTGGTCCCACGTCGCGTCTCGGCTCCGATCGTGCGCAGCCACTCGCCCCAGGACGGCGGGTTGGCCTCCCCGCCCGGCAGGTCCCGGGTCACCGGGTGATGCGCGCCGCCTTCCGTGACGCGCGCCTTGAACGGGCTCTCCACGATGCGTCCGTCCGGCTCCCCCGGCAGCACCGCGGCGAGGCGGGTATGGGCGAGGCTGCCGGCCCCGGCGAATTCCGGCCCGGCCGCGATCAGGAGGGCCCCACCCTCGCGGACGTAGCGGACGATATTGTCGAAATAGCTCGACGGCAACACGCTTTGGTTCGCGTAGCGGTCGAAGATGATGAGGTCGAAATCTTTGATCTTCTGCTGGAACAGTTCGCGCGTTGGAAAGGCGATCAGCGACAGCTCGTTGATCGGCGTTCCGTCCTGCTTCTCGGGCGGCCGCAGGATGGTGAAGTGCACCAGATCGACATTCGCGTCCGACTTGAGGAGGTTGCGCCAGGTGCGCTCGCCCGGATGCGGCTCTCCCGACACGAGCAGCACGCGCAGCTTCTCGCGGATGCCCTCGATCGTGACGACGGCGCGGTTGTTGATCTCGGTCAGCTCGCCGGGAAGGCTCTCCGCCTCGATCTCGACGACGTTCGGGCCGCCATGCTCCACGCGCACGGATAGGGAAAAGGGCACGCCCGTGCGCACCTGCTGTCTCAGCACGGTCTGACCGTCCCGCCGGACGGTGACCTCGGCCGAGCCGGTTCCACCGCGCTCGGCGACCTCTGCCCGGATGGTCTGGTCCTTGCCGACGATGCCGAAGCGAGGCGCCTCGATCAGGGCAATGCGCCGGTCCCGCTCGTTCGGCCGCCCCGTCACGAGCGCGTGGAGCGGCGCCTTGAAGCCGAGCTCGGCTCCGGAAGCCGGGATATCGTGCACGACCCCATCGGTCACCATCACGACGCCGGCGAGCCGGTCCGGCGGCACGTCCGCCAGAGCCCGCCCGAGCGCCCCGAAAAGGCGTGTCCCGTCATCCCCCTCGCCGTCTCCGGCCTCGACGAAGCGAGCTTCGACGTCGGGCATCGCGGCGAAGCGGCGTTCAAGCTGCTCCCGGACCTCGCTCGTCATCTCGGGCCGGCCGCCCAGGGTCTGTGACGTCGAGCGGTCGACCACGACGGCAACGATGTCCTTCACGCGCTCCCGCTCTTCCTGCACGAGCGAAGGGTTGGTGAGCGCCACCAGCACGATCGCCAGCGCTAGCACGCGCAGGATCGCCACGCCGCCGCGCGAGATGACCGCCAGCACCGCGAGCACGAGGACAGCTGCCGCGAAGGCTAGCAGCGCCCAATCGGGCACCAGCGGCGAGATCGAGATCGTCAGCATGAGCGCTTTCCGGCCGTCACTGCCCCAGCCTTTCCAGCAGGGCGGGGACGTGGACCTGGTCCGCCTTGTAGTTGCCCGTCAGGGTGTACATGACGATGTTGACGCCGCCGCGGAACGCCATCTCGCGCTGGCGGGGATCGGCCCCGACGAGCGGATACATGGCATCGCCCGAACGTCCGATCGCCCAGGCGGCCGCAAGGTCGTTCGAGGTGATGATGATGGGCGAGACGCCGTCACCGGCGCGGGCTGGGCGGCGCTCGCCTTCGACCACGGGCGGCAGGGCCTCGACCCAGGTCTGGCCCGTGGCGTAGCGGCCCGGAAAGCGCTCGAGCAGATAGAATGTCTTGGTGAGCACATGGTC
>JAVEEG010000332.1 GCA_030840585.1 Frankiaceae bacterium
GGGTCCACGGGATGTGGACGAAGTGGTGCAGGAAGGCGTCCGGGCGGGCCCGGCGCACGAGCGCGGGCAGCGTGTAGAGGTGGTAGTCGTGGACCATCACGACCGGCTCCTCCTGGCCCTCGATCTCTTCGACGACCGCCCGGGCGAGGTCCTCGTTGACCGCGTTGTAGCCGAACTCGAAGGACTCGATCTCGTGGCGGCGGATGTCCGGCGCGTTCGAGAGGTCCCACAGGTAGTGCTGGATGAACCACAGCATCGGGTTCGCGACGACGTTGTAGAAGCGGTCGTAGGCGGCGGCGTCGCTCTCGACCAGGCGCACGTTGAACTCGCGGCCGCTGCCCGACTCCACCGTGAACGGCCGCCCCCCGGCCTCGCGGGCACGGCGCGCGTCCGCCTCGGTCATCGCGCTGGCGATCCACACCGCGTCGCGGTGCGAGGCCAGGCCGGTCAGCGCGGTCACCAGGCCGCCGCCGCCGCGCTTGATCGAGCCGTCGTCCTGGAACGTGACGGGGCCGCGGTTGGAGACGAGGACGAGTGGCGCTCGGTCCGTCTCGCTCATGACGCCACGCGGGTGCGGGGGTCCGCGGTCGGCGACGTGCGCGCGACGGGCCGCTGGCTTCCGGGGCCACTCATGACGCCGGCTCGGCGGCCTGCTGCCCGGCGGCCTCTGCAGCGGGCGCCGCCCCCGGTGCGGCCGCGAGCAGCTCGCTGAAGATGCGCAGGTAGTCGCGCAGGTAACGCGGGGTCAGGAAGTGCTTGCGGACGTGCTCCTTGCCGCGCCGGCCCAGCGCCTTGCCCAGCGCGGGGTCGCGCAGGATGTCGAGCGACCGGGCGGCACAGGTCTCCACGTCGCTGACCAGGTACCCAGAGATTCCGTTCTCCACCTGGAGTGGGATACCCCCGACGTTGCCCCCGATGAACGGCCGCGCCTTCCACAGCGCCTCGCTGACCGTCAGGCCGAACCCCTCGCGCGTCGACTTCTGGATCACGACGTCGGCGTGCGACTGGAAGGCGTTGACCTCGATCGAGCCGACGTTGTTGAAGTTGTTGAGGATGTGGATGTCCTCGTCGCCGCCGGCGTGCGCGATCGTGGCGTTGAAGAAGTCCCAGCCCTCGGGGTCGTCGGAGGCCATCGAGCCGACCAGCGCCAGCTGCACGCTCGGGAGGCTCTCCTTGACGATCCGGTAGGCGTCGATCACGCCCAGCGGGTCCTTCCACGGGTCGAAGCGCGACACCTGGCACATCAGCGGCCGGTCGACGTCGAGCCCGAACTGGTCGCACACGTACGCGGCGTCCTCGGGCGAGAGCGCCATGTTCTTCGGCGCCAGCGGGTCGATGGCCGGCGGCACGATGTTGACGTGGCCGCCCATGCCCTGCGGGACGTAGTCGGCCGTGTGGAACAGCGACTGCGGGTAGTCGCTGATGAAGGGCAGCAGGTGCTCGATCGTCGCCGGGTTCGGCGTCGACAGGTCGATGTGGCAGCGCCACACCCAGTGCTCGGCCTTGTCGGGAACCATGTTGCGGATGCCGGCCGGCTGCGGGTCGTGGCAGATCACGACGTCCCAGCCCTCGGCGAGAGCTTCCGCATTCATGTGGTTGAACTGCTCCCACACGGCCCACTCGCCGGCGTTCAGATCCTGCGGGTTGCCCTGGAGGGCGTTGTGCATGATCTTCGTGGCGTTGAAGAACTCCTCGCGGCCGATGATGATCTGCCACTCCGCCTCGATGCCGACGTCGCGCATGAGCGGAACCAGCGTGTAGAGGATCTCGGAGACGCCGCCGCCGAACGCCGTGGCGGACAGGTGGAGCACCTTGAGCCCCGAGAGCTCTTCCGACAGCGTCCGGATCTCCTCGATCAGGGGACGCCCCACCAGGTGCGTGTAGTCAGCCAGGGACTTGTGCCCAACCCCTACCGGCTGCAGCAAAGAGGAGCTCCTTTACGGATGACGCCGGGCACACTACCCGGCGAGGAGGCGGCAGATTAGACGCTCAGCCGCCGGCGAGCCCGAGACGCTTCGTCAGCCGCATGGTCCCGTCGGCGTAGGTGCACTCGTCGGCGGTCGCCCCGATGATCGCCCGCGACAGCTCGCGCTCCTCCTCGGAGACGGTCGGCTGCTCGGCCCCGCTCACCTCGACGACGATCTGATCGTCGAGCAGGTCGAACTTGAAGCGCATCTGGGGCACCTCGGCGTCCTCGCGCGCCGCCGCGCGGCGGTCGCCCCCCATCAGGAACGACGCAGCCTCGGTGATCGCCAGCTTGAGGTCGGCGGCCGCCTCGAGCTCGAGCGGCGCGAGCCGGCAGACGGCCGACAGCGCCAGCCGCGCCAGCACCACGTAGTCCGGCTTCGCCGGGATCGTGAGCGAAACGGTGCGGTCCGCAGCCGATGCCTCCATCGGGCCTACCCTACCCCAGATCGGGGGCTTTCAGGCGGTCAATCCCGGCCGCCAGCTCGGCCAGGATCAGGCCATGGAGCGCGCGATTCGCGCTCGCCACGATCGACATCTGGAACTCGGCGCCCGAGCCCAGCAGCGGCCGGTCCGCGAGCGACCGCCCGCGCGCGTCGGTCACGACGGCGCCCGCCTCCTCGGCGCAGAGCACGGCCGCGGCGAGGTCGTACGGCGAGTTGTTGAGGACCGCCCCGCCGCCCACCCGCTCGAACTCGGCGCGCATCCCGGGGACCTCGTCCACGAGCAGGGGGCCCGGCTCCACGTAGGCGTCGAGCTGGCCGGTGACCACGCGCGTGATGTCGAACGCCGCCGAGCCGAGGTCGAA
>JAVEEG010000036.1 GCA_030840585.1 Frankiaceae bacterium
AACTGCCGCCAATTCTTTGATCTGAGCAGCCTTAGGCAAACAGGTGGAGCCGCCTGTCGGAATCGAACCGACGACCTATTCATTACGAGTGAATCGCTCTGCCGACTGAGCTAAGGCGGCGCGCGCCCCCGGAGCGGCGCGACCCCGAGAGTCTAACGGACTCTGCGGCCGCCCTCAGCTGCAGCGGGCGCCCGTGGCCGGCAGTCGCAGCGACAGCACGTACGCGTCGACGTAGTTGACGATGCACTCGTTGCCGCTCAGGTACGCGGTGTGCCCGCTCCCCTCCCGGGTCAGCAACCGACCGCCCAGCTGCGAAGCCAGCGCCTGCGACCACGAGTACGGCGTCGCCGGGTCGTGCGTCGTACCGATCACCAGGATCGGCGGCGCACCCGGCGCACTGATCGGATGCGCCTGCTCGACCGGTGGCACCGGCCACAGCGCGCACACGTACGACGGGTAGATGATCGGCGCGGCGAAGTGCGGCGACTCCTGCTCGTGCGCTCGCACCGACGCGTCGTACGCCGACAGGTCCTTCGGGCTCTGCCGGTCAATGCAGCTGATCGCGTTGAACGCCTCCTGCAGGTTCGTGTACGAGCCGTCCCGATGCCGCTCGACCAGCTCGTCGAAGAACGCCAGCACACCACCGCCGCTGCCGTGCTCGGCGTCGTTGAGCGCGATCCGCAGATCGCGCCATTGGCTGACCGCGTACATGGCCTGCGCGACGCCACCGATGAACTCAGCCGCGCCTAGGTGCCGGCTGCCGACCTGCTCCGGATGCGCCGCGATCCGCGCCTGCAGCTGATCGAACCCGCGCTGCGCCTCGGCCGTCGTGTTGCCGAACGGGCACGAGCCGCTCGACGCGCAGTTGCGCAGGAAGTCGGCGAGGTCCACTTCGAAGCCGCGCGCCTGCACCGCCGCGCCGGTCAGGTTGTCCTGCGCCGGGTCGACCGCGCCGTCCAGCACCAGCGCGCGGATATGTGTCGGGAACAACTGCGCGTACTTCGCGCCGAGGAAGGTGCCGTAGGACGCCCCGTAATAGGTCAGCTTCCGGTCGCCGAGCAGCGCCCGGAACACATCCATGTCGCGGGCCGAGTCGATGGTGCCGATGTGGCGGAGGTAAGAACCGTTACGGCGCAAGCAACCTTGGACGAACTTCTTGTCGCCGGCGATAAGTTCCGCACGCTGCGCCGCGGTCGTGGGGTACGGCGGCAGGTCGAAGAACGCATCCATCTCGGCCGGCGTGAGGCAGCGCACCGGCCGGGTCCGGGCGACGCCGCGCGGGTCGAAGCTGGCCAGGTCGTAGTGGTCGGTGAACGCGCCGAAGCAGGCGAAGCACTGCTGGGCGAAGTCGATGCCGGACGCGCCCGGCCCGCCGGGATTCACGATCAGCGCGCCGCGCCGGCTGCCGCTCGCCGGATGCATCGTCACCGCGACCGCGAGGGTCGGCCCGGTCGGTTTCGAATAGTCGAGCGGAACGGTCATCGTCGCGCACTTGAAGCCATGCCCGCACGACTGCCACGACAAGTGCTGCGCGTAGAACTTGGTCAGGCCGGCAGCGGCCGGACTCGGCGTCGTCGTGTCCGGTGGGCTGCTCGGGGAGGCCGTCGACTAACTAGACGCGAGTGGCAGCGGCGACGGCGCGGGACGGCTGCCGTTGCTCGAACAGGCGGCGGCCGCCAAAGCGACCGCGGTTGCGACCAGCGTTACCCGTCGGATGGCGGTGATCCTTCCTCGTCGGCTACCTCCGCGGTCGGGCGCGCACCGGCCGCGACCGCGTCGTCGTGCGCCCGCCTCGGCGCGCACACGTCCGCACGCGCACACCGGCAGGTCTGCCCACTTGCGGCCAGCCGTACGACGACCGATTCGCCCGGCACGTTGTGACCGATGACGCGGCCATCGCCCTCCGGCGTACCGATCGTCTCGCCGAGCCGCGGCGCGCTCGCCTTGAACTCTTGATAGAGCGGGTGCTCGTACTTGAGGCAGCACAGCAGCCGGCCGCACGCGCCAGAGATCTTCAGCGGGTTGACCGGCAGGTCCTGGTCCTTCGCCATCCGGACACTGACCGGCTCGAAGTCCTTGAGGAACGTCGCGCAGCACAGGTCGCGTCCGCACGGGCCGATGCCGCCCTGCACCCGCGCCTCGTCGCGCGCACCGAGCTGCCGCAGCTCGACCTTCGTGTCGAGGGTGCGGGACATGTCGCGGACCAGCTCGCGGAAGTCGACCCGGTGCGGGGCGGAGAAGTACACGACGAACTTGCGCGGCTCGCCGCGGTCGAGGTAATCGACACCGACGACCTTCATCGGCAGGTCGTGACTACGGATGAGTTTCTTCGCGGCGACCCGCGCCTCGGCCCGGCGCCGGCGGTTCGTGTCGTCGCGGCGCAGGTCGTCGTCACCCGCGATACCGGCGAGCCGGGGCAGGCCACCGATCTCCTCGTCGACCCACTGCGGCGCCCACACACACTCGGCGACCTCGGTGCCACCGTCGGTCGGGATGAGCACCTTGTCGCCGACCTTCGGCGCATGGTCACCGGCGTCGAGGTAGTACAAGCGGCCGTACCGCTCGAAGCTGACCGCCGCGACCATGGGCACGAGACGAGCGTACGGCGTCCGCTGCGGCGCTATTCGGAGAAGCTGCCGTTCCCGGCCGCGTCCGCGCAATCGATGCGCACCGTGAAGTTGTGCGTTTCCTGACTGAGGCGGGCCTTGGTCGCCGAGAGCGGGGTCGCGTCCGCTTCGACGACGGGATCGGCGAAGGCGAAGTAGAGGACGGCGCTTAACTCGGTCGTGTACGTCGCCGGCCCGGGAAGGCCGGTCTCGTCGGTCGCGGCGGGGTCGGCGGAAACCGGGCCGCGCGGGAAGACGCCAACGGTCCCGCTAGGGCTCGAGCAGTTCAGCGGCGGCACGAAGTCGAAGTGGTAGGCCCCGGTGTCGTCGCCGGGTCCGCCGGCTGTGGCGTCGACGCAGAACAAGTCGGCGCTCGTGAACAGGCCGTTCGGCGTTTGGGTGAGGGTGACCGAACACGGACCCGACGCTGGCGTGCTCGCGGATGCGCCGCCGGTGAGCCCGGCCACCAATAGCGTCACGGCGACGAGCGCCGATCGCTTCCGCATCCGAACCAGCCCCCTGTGTCGCCGACCATCCTGCCCGGTATTTCGATCCCGAGCAAAGGCTCACCCGGCGTGCAGCGCGAGCGCCATCGCCTCGACCGCGAGCAGCGGCGCGACGTTGGTGTCGATCGCCTCGCGGCAAGCAAGCACCGCCTCGATCCGCCGCAGCGTCGACTCCGGCGAACTCGACTCCGCCAGCGTGCGGATCGGGCGGCCGAGGTCGACGTTCACCGGCTCGACATCCGCACCGACCTGCGCCGCGAGCACGTCGCGATAGAACGCGGCGAGGTCGATCAACGCGCGGTCGAGCGCGTCCCGCTGAGTCCGGGTGGCCCGCGACTTCTGCCGCCGTTCGAGATCGGCGACCGCGGCCGCGGCGCCGCGCGGACGGGCCTTGCCCCGACCACCGGTATCGCCGAGCGCGTCCCGCAACGCCGACGCTTCGGCGACGTCGAGCTCGCCGGTCAACACCGACGCCTCTTCCCGCGCCGCGTCGACGAGAGCCGCCGCCGCGGCAAAGCAACCGCCGACGGTCTCGACCTGCGTCGGCAGTTTCAACACCTCACGCCGGCGCCGGCGCGCCTCGTCGTCGCGGGCCAGCCGCCGGGCCCGGCCGACATGGCCTTGCGCCGCGCGGGCGGCGAACTCCGCGATGGGCCGGTCGATCCCTTCGCGGACAAGGTGATCCGCGACCGCGTCGTACGGCGGGACTCGCAACGTCACCAACCGGCAACGCGACCGGATGGTCGGCAACAGATCCTCGGGCGAGGGCGCGCAGAGCAGGAACACACCTCGCGGCGGCGGTTCCTCGAGCGCCTTGAGCAACGTGTTGCCGGTGCGCTCCTCCATCCGGTCGGCGTCCTCGATGACCGTGACCTGCCAGCGGCCGAGGACAGGTGCGCGCGCGCTGCTCGCGACGATCTCGCGCGCCTCGGCAATGAGTAGGTGCAACCCCGCGGGTACGACGACGGTGACGTCCGGATGCGAGCCGCCCATCGCGGTATGGCACTCGTGGCACTCGCCGCAACCACCGCGCGGGCACTGCAACGCGGCCGCGAACGCGCGAGCGGCGACCGAGCGACCTGACCCCGGCGGGCCGGTGAACAGCCAGGCATGGGTCATGCCGGTCGAGGTGGTGGCCGCGGCCTGCAGCACCTCGACGACGTGGTCCTGGCCGATCAGCCCGGCGAACACACTCATTGCGGCGCCTCCGCCAACGGGATCGTCATGGTCGTCCGGCCGGCTGGCAGGTCCGGCAGCGCTTCCTCGTCGAGCCGGCCGAGCACCCGCTCGAGGATCGCGTCCGGGTCCTCGGCCGCGTTGACCACCAGGTAGCGGTGCCGGCCCCGACGGGCAAGGGTGAGGAACTCGGCCCGCACTCGCCGATGGAAGCCGACGGTCTCGGCCTCCAACCGATCGGTCGCGCCGACCCGGCTCGCCCGGCGTAACCCTTCTTCCGGATCGATGTCGAGCAGCACGGTGAGGTCCGGCTGCAGGCCATCGGTCGCCCACCTCGACAGGTGCGAGATCTCCCGGTCGTCAAGCGCCCGGCCGCCACCTTGGTACGCGCGGGACGAGTCGACGTACCGGTCGCAGACGACGATCGCATTGCGTTCCAGCGCTGGCCGGATCACCTCGCTGACGTGTTGCGCGCGGTCGGCGGCGTACAGCATCGCTTCGGTACGCGGCGAGATGCCGGCGCTGGATCGATCGAGCAACACCTCGCGGACCCGCGTGCCGACCGCGGTGTCACCGGGCTCGAACGTCAGCACGACTTCGTAGCCGCGGTCACGCAGTTCGGTCGCGAGCCGGCGAGCCAGCGTGGACTTGCCCGCGCCCTCACCGCCTTCGAGCGCGAGGAAGTAACCGGCACGTGTGCCGCGTCCCTGCTCGGGATCGCGACGGGTGATCGCCGCCAGCAAATCGGTGCGCAACGGGATGTCGCCGCGGTCGTCCATCAACCGCAGGCACACGACGCCGGCCGCCGCGGCCAGCACACCGGCGGCGAACAACGTCACGGTGACGCCGTCGACGCGCACGTGCACGCCTTGGACGCTGACCGTGTGCGGGCCGATGATGCCGGCGAGGAACGGTGCCGCGGCGACCGCGACGAGCAACACAACCCGCATCAGGTTGTAGATGAACGCGAACGTCCGGCCGCGCAACTCGTCGGCGACTTCGGATCCGACGAGGGTCAACGCGACGACCCAGACGATGCCGGCGAAGAAGCCGAGCAACCCCGTCATGAGAACCGCGAGCGCGAGGTTCGGCACCACCGCGTCGACTGCGAGCGCGCCACCGGAGCCCATGATCGCGACGCCGACCGCGCGCCGGCGCGGGAAGTTGCCGAGCACCCGCGGGCCTAGGAACATGCCGGACGCGAGGCCGACGAAGACGGTGCCGAACAGCACGCCGTACGCCGCGTTGCCGCCCTGCAAGTCGTTGGCGAACACCCGGGACAGGCCGATCACCGCGGCGCCGGCGGCGGTCGCGCCCGAGACACCAAGGACGAGCCCGCGCAACCACCGCACGCCGCCGATGAACTTCAGCCCCTCGCGCAACGACGTGAGCACTCCGGGCTGCTGCGCGCCTTCGGCAGCGAGCCCGCGCGGCCGGGCCGAGCTCAGCTCCGACAAGCCGAGGATCGTCAATCCCGACACCAGGAACGTGAGCGCGTCGAGGTACAGCGCGAGGTTGACCGGGTTGGTGCGGAAGAAGGAAAACTCGTGCGCCAGCACCCGGTTCACGAACGACAGCGCCGAGAACACCACCGCCGCAACAGCACCGAAGCCGTACGTCGTCACCAGCGCGAGCTGGTTCGCGGACTCAAGTCGGTTGCGCGGCACGAGGTTGGGGATCGACGCCTCTTTCGCCGGGATCCAGAACAGGCTCGCGCATTCGATCAGGAATGACGCCGCGAACAACCACGGCAACGTCTGCATCAGCGGGATCGAGATGAACAGGCCGAACCGGATCACGTCGGTGACGACCATCGTCGTACGGCGATTGAACCGGTCGGCCCACACACCCGCCACCGGCCCGATCACCAGCGCCGGCAGCAGCCGAACGAACAGCACGCCGCCGATCGCGTAGAGCTTGGCCGAGTAGCTGCCGACGAGCTGCTGCGCGAGTGACGTCGTGGCAAGGAAGCCGAGCCAGTCACCCAGGCTCGACAGCGACAGCGAGATCCACAGCCGCCGGAACGGCTTCAGCGCGAGGACGTGCCGGACCTCGGCCTCACTCGGCGGCGCCGCCGCGACTTCGGTCAGCCGGCGGACATGCGCGCCGTTGGCGAAGAAGCGGCGGGGGCGGTCGATGTCCTCACTCCAGGCGACGAGACGGGCTCGGTACGACCAACTCTAACGAGAGTGGAGGCCTCACCCGCTCGACTTGCGCACAGCCTTCTTCGCGGCTTTCTTGACCGCCTTCTTCGCGGTCTTCTTCGCGGTCTTCTTGGCCGGTGCCGCCCGCTTGCGCGGCTCGGCCGGCCCCTTGGCCCGCCGCTCGGCGAGCAGCTCGGCGGCCCGCTCGATCGTGATCTCCTCGATGCTGTCGCCCTTGCGCAGGCTCGCGTTCGTCTCGCCGTCGGTGACGTACGGACCGAACCGCCCTTCCCGCACGACCACCGGCTTGCCCGATGCCGGGTCGGCACCGAGCTCGCGCAGCGGCCCGGCCGCGGCCCGCCGCCCGCGAGTCTTCGGCTGGGCCAGCAACGCGAGCGCCTCGTCCAGCGTCACGCTGAAGATCTGCTCTTCCGACTCCAGCGAACGCGACTCAGCACCCCGCCGTACGTACGGCCCGTACCGACCGTTCTGCGCCGTGACGTCTTCGCCGTCGACGGCACCGAGCACCCGCGGCAACGACAGCAACCGCACCGCGTCCTCAAGATTCACGGTCTCGGTCGACATCGACTTGAACAGTGACGCGGTCCGCGCTTCGCCGCCATCGAGCGGTTGGGTCGTGACGTACGGCCCGTAGCGGCCGGCCCGTACGAGCACCGGCTCGCCGGTCGCCGGGTCCTGGCCGAGCAATCGCTCGTCGCTCTGCTTTTCCAGCAATGCCAACGCTTTTTCGATCGTCAGATCGTCCGGCGGCAGGTCGTCGGGGACACTCGCCCGGTCGTCGCCACGCTGCACGTACGGGCCGTAACGACCGACGCGTACGACGATCGATACACCGTCGGCGTCGGTGCCGATCGGGATCGAGTTGACCTCGCGCGCGTCGATCTCGCCGAGCCGCTGGTCCACCAGTTCCTGCAGGCCCTCGCTGGACGCGCCGTCGGTCCCGCCGAAGTAGAAGGCGGCCAGCCACTGCACGCGTTCGCGTTGCCCGTTCGCGATGTCGTCGAGGTCGTCCTCCATCGACGCGGTGAAGCCGTAGTCGACCAGCCGGCCGAAGTGCTGTTCGAGCAACCCGACGACCGCGAACGCGGTGAACGACGGGACCAGCGCCGTACCGCGTTTGAACACGTAACCGCGGTCCTGGATCGTCGACAGGATCGACGCGTACGTCGACGGCCGGCCGATGCCGAGTTCTTCG
>JAVEEG010000086.1 GCA_030840585.1 Frankiaceae bacterium
GTCTCCGCCTACCGCACGTTGCTCGACTCCGCCGGCACCAGCGAGTTCACCGGTTACGTCGAGATCCACAGTGAGGCCGTCGTCCGCGGGCTGCTGGTCGAAGGCATCGCCGTCGACATCGCGACCGAGGGCGCGGAGATTGAGCTAGTCCTCGATCGCACCCCGTTCTACGCCGAAGCCGGCGGTCAGCTCGCCGACCACGGCATCATCCGGCTCGCTGACGGCGCGGTCGTGGAGATCCACGACGCGCAGAAGCCGTTGCCGGATCTCGTCGTCCATCGCGGTCGCGTCGTCTCCGGCGAAGTCGTCGTCGGCAACGCGGCCGAGGCGATCGTCGACATCGAGCGGCGCAAGGCCGTGTCCCGGGCCCATACCGCTACTCACCTGGTGCACCAGGCGATCCGCCGCGCGCTGGGGGAGCAAGCCGCGCAGGCGGGCTCGCTCAACGATGCCGGCCGGTTCCGGTTCGACTTCTCCTCGCCGGGCGCGGTGCCGGACAGCGTGCTCGCCGACGTCGAGGCCGAGGTCAACAGCGTCCTGCTCGAGGACCTACCGATCCGCGCGTTTGTCACCACCCAAGACGAGGCGCGGCGGATCGGCGCGCTGGCCTTGTTCGGCGAGAAGTACGGCGAGGCCGTGCGCGTCGTAGAGGTCGGTGAGTACGCGCGCGAGTTGTGCGGCGGCACGCACGCCGCCCGGTCGACCCAGCTCGGTCTGGTCAAGCTGCTGCACGAGTCGTCGATTGGCCAGGGTGTGCGGCGGGTCGAAGGTCTCGTCGGCGCCGATGCGTTCAGCCATCTCGCCCGCGAGCACGCGCTGGTCGGCCAGCTCACCGAGGCGTTGAAGGCGCGACCGGAAGAGCTCGTCGAGCGGGTGCACGCGACGCTGACCCGGCTGCGCGAACTGGAGAAGGAAGTTGAGCGGATCCGCGCGGCCGGCGTGCTCAACCAGGCCGGCGAGCTCGCGGCCGGCGCGACCGACCACTACGGCGTCACAGTGGTCGCGCACCACGCGCCGGACGGCACCGCCGGCGACGACCTGCGCAAGCTCGCGCTCGACGTCCGCGGCCGGCTGCCCGGCGACCGTCCGGTCGTCGTCGCGGTCGCCGCGGTCGCGGGCGGCAGCCCGGTGGTCGTGATCGCGGTCAACGACAAGGGCCGCGACTGGGGGCTCGCGGCCGGCGACCTGGTCCGGGTCGCCGCGTCGGTGCTCGGTGGTGGCGGCGGCGGTCGCGACGACGTGGCGCAGGGTGGCGGCAGCAAGCCCGACGCGGTGGACGACGCGCTCGACGCGGTCCGCCATCGGGTCGGCGAGCGGGTCACCGGCGCCGGGTGAGCGCCGTCGACCCTCGGTACTGTCACGGAGTGTTTCGCGCCGGAGTCCGCATCGCCGTCGACGTAGGGACGGTGCGGGTCGGCGTCGCCGCAAGCGATCCGACCGGCTCGCTGGCCAGCCCGGTGACCGTCGTACGGCGGGATCGGCGCGGTGCCACGGATCTCGCCGCATTGGTGGCGCTGGTCGCCGAACGGGACGCGGTCGAGGTCGTCGTCGGACTGCCCCGGACGCTGCGCGGCACCGACTCCGCATCGACGGTCGATGCGCGAACCTATGCGACGGCACTGGCCGGCCGGATCGCTCCGGTGCCGGTCCGGCTCGTCGACGAACGGCTGACGACGGTGACCGCGACCCGGCAGGTCCGCGCGACCGGCCGGACCACCCGCGAGGCGCGCGGGATGGTCGACGCGGCGGCGGCGACAGTGATCCTGGAGGCTGCGCTCGACGAGGAACGCCGTACCGGCTTGCCACCGGGGGTGCCGGCATGAGCGACGACCTCGGCATCGGTCTGACCGCGGAGGATGAGCCGGGGCCCAACTACCGCGCCCGTCGCGTCTTCGCGGTGGTCGTCGTGTTCGTGCTCGTCGGCGCGCTGATCGTCGGAGTGTTCGGCATCGTGCGCGGCGCCGATGGGCTGCGCAACCTGTTCGGTTCGCCGAGCGACTACTCCGGCTCGGGGACCGGCAGCGTCGTCGTCGAGGTGCATCAGGGCGACACGTTGTCGCAGATCGGGCAACGGCTCGAACAGGCCGGTGTGGTCGGCAGTGTCGGCGCGTTCACCGCCGCAGCGGACGCCAACGATCGGTCCCGACTGATCGGTCCGGGCTTCTACCGGTTGCACAAGCACATGAAGGCCTCGCTCGCGCTGTCGTTGATGCTCGACCCGAAGTCGCTGGTCGCGGATCGGGTCACCATCACCGAAGGCATGCGGATGGACGCGATCCTGCTTGCGCTGTCGGCGAAGGCGCATATTCCGTTGCAATCGTTGAAGAATGCGGCCGCGAGCCCGGCCGCACTCGGGGTGCCGGCGTGGGGTCGTGGGCATTCGCTCGAAGGCTTCCTGTTCCCGGCGACGTACAACTTCGCGCCGGGGACGACCGCCGTGCAGGCGCTGACCGCGATGGTGCACCGGTTCAACCAGGCGGCTGCCAGCGTCGACCTCGTGGCGCAGGCATCGGCGCGGCACTTGACGCCGTACGCGGTGTTGACGCTCGCATCGATCGTGCAACGCGAAGGCCGGTTGGACAGCGACTTCCCGACGATCGCCGAGGTATTCCACAACCGGATCGCCCGCGGCATGACGCTCGGCTCGGACGCGACGCTCTACTACATCAAGCCGCTCGGGTACGGCGCGCTGACCGCGAGCGACCTGAAGATCGACTCGCCGTACAACACCCGGTTGCACACCGGCTTGCCGCCGACGCCGATCGTCTCGCCGGGGGAGCTGGCGTTGCGGGCGGTGCTGCATCCGTCGGTCGGCGACTACCTGTACTTCGTCACCATCGACAAGCAGGGGCACGCGGCATTCGCGAAGACCGAGGCGGAGTTCGAGAAGCTGGTCGCGGAGAGCCGCCGGAACGGCGTGAGTTGACCGCTCCGTCGCGGGCCGGCGGCGCGGTGCTCGGCGCACCGATCGCGCATTCGCTCTCGCCGGCGTTGCATCGGGCGGCGTACGACGCTCTCGGGCTGACCAGCTGGACGTACCGCGCGATCGAATGCACGCCGGACCGGTTGCGCGAAGTGCTGAGCGGGTTGGACGACGAAGGGCTCGCCGGCGCCTCGCTGACCATGCCGTTGAAGCGGGCCGTGCTGCCGATGCTCGCGTCAATCGAGCCGCTCGCGGCGGAGGTCGGCGCCGCGAACACCGTGCTGTTCGGTGACGTCGCGGGGGAGTGGGCCGGGTTCAACACCGACGTGCTCGGGATGGTCGACGCGCTCGCCGGGATCGGCGTACCCGGCACCGCCACGGTGCTCGGCGCGGGCGCGACGGCGGCTTCCGCGGTGGCCGCGCTGTCGAGTCTGGGCGTGCGCCGGGTCGTCGTACGGGCTCGCCGGCCCGGGCTCGTCGCCGACGTCGAACCGTGGCCGAGCGCCGTCGCGGACGAGCTGGTCGTGTCGACGGTCCCGGCCGGCGTCGCCGATGGCCTCGCCGTCGGCGACGTCCGGGGGAAGGTGCTGTTCGACGTGGTGTACGCGCCGTGGCCGACGCCGCTCGCCGCCGCCTGGTCCGCGGCCGGCGGCACGGTGATCGGCGGGCTGGAACTGCTGATCGCGCAAGCGGCGCACCAAGTGCGGCTGATGACCGGGCACGAGCCCCCGATCGAAGCCATGCGCGCCGCAGTCACGCACCCCCCAATCGTCGACTGAGACGATTGGGGCGTTATCCGCGGCTCTTAACGCCTCGAACGTCACAGTCGACGCGGGTGAGTGGCCTAGACAACCCGGACAGAGCGGCCGGAACCGGCGAGATCCGGGTGTTCAAGCCCTCGCCACCTCGCGCCGATGGGATTCTCAGGCCGCAACCACGACGACTGTGCGGCCGGTCGAGAGAGGTGCCCACCATGCCCGACCCCACGAGCCGCTCCGGCCTGCTCGATCGCGCGATCGCCGACCTGCTGGCTCAGGCCCCGGAGGTCGAGGCGGCCGCGGTCGTCTCGTTCGACGGCTTGCCGATGGCCAGCGCGCTGCCCGCCACGATGGACGAGGACCGCGTCGCCGCCATGAGCGCCGCGTTGCTCAGCCTCGGCGAGCGTGCCGCCGAAGGCCTCGGCCGCGGCGGGCTCAACCAGGTCTACATCGAGGGCGACTCCGGCACCGTCTTCCTGGTCTCCTGCGAGGACGAGGCCGTGCTGGTCGCCGTCGCCGCCAAGGGCGCCAAGGTCGGCATGATGCTGTACGAGGTCCGCCGCGCTGCAGGCACCGTCGCCGACGTGCTGCGCCAATCCGACGAGGCACCGGCCGAGGCGCCGGCCGCGCCCGTCTACGAACCCGCCGCCGCTGTTGCGTACGCCCCGGCGTACGAGGCGCCCGCCTACGAGGCCCCGGCGACGTACGCCGAGCCGGCCGCAAGCTACGCGCCGGCCGCCACCGAGAGCGCGTGGCCGACGTACACGCCGCCCGCGACGAACGGCATCGCCACCAACGGCATCGGCTCGGCCGAGCCGAGCACCTGGTCCTGACTGACCCCGCCAACGCTCCCGTATTGAGGCTGCTGTGAGACTCGAGGGCTCGCTCGACGCTTTCAGCCTGCCGGACATCTTCGCGCTGCTGAGCATGACGAAGAAGACCGGCGGGTTGCATCTGCGTCGCGCCGGCGCGCACGGCGTCGTGTGGTTCACCACCGGCGCCCTGACCGGAGGCGCATCCGACGTCGGCCGGCAGACGCTGGCCCGCCGGGTCGTCGGCTCCGGGCTCGTCGCCGACGATGCGCTTGCCGCTGCCGTCGACCGCTCGCTGGCCGAAGACGGCCTGGGCGTCGTCCGCGCGCTGCAGCAGGCCGCGGCCGTCGAGGAAGGCGCGCTGCACGACATCGGTGCCGAGCATGTCGTCGACACGGTGTTCGACCTGTTGCGCTGGCCCGAGGGCGACTTCGCCTTCGTCGTAGACGAGCCCAATCCCGACGACGTCGGTGTGTCCCGGCAGGTCGACGACGTCGTCGCCGAGGCCCGCCGCCGGCTCGACCAGTGGGGCAAGGTCGCAACGACGTTGCCGTCACCGCAGTCGGTGCTGTCGGTCGCGACCAACCCGGCCACCGAACCCGTACTGTCCCGCGACGAGTGGAGCCTGCTGGCCCTCGTCGACGGCCGCCGTAGCGTCGCCGCGATCGTCGGTCTGGCCGGCCGCGGCGAGTTCTCGGTCGCGTCGTCGCTGGCCGACATGGTCGAGCGCGGCCTGCTCCGTACCGCCGAGGGCGACGAGTCCGCCTCACTGAACCGCCGGCACGACCTGCTCGCCCGGCTCGAAGGCCAGCCGGTCGCCCAGCCGATCGCGCAGTCGGTACCGGCGCAACCCCAGCCGCCCGCCGCCGCACCGGCCGTTGCCGTCGTTGACGACGTCACGGACGACGACGAGGACGACGACGACGACGAGCCGATGGCGCCGGTCACCCAGCTGCCGAAGGCCGAGATCACCCCGAAGCGGCCGGAGCCCTTCCTGCCGACGCGCCAACCGGAACACCCGGAGGAGCCGATGCCCGCTGTCGCTGCCGTCGCCGGCGGCGCGCCCGCACCGACACCCGCGGCGGCGTCTTACATCGAACGGGACCCGAGCGTGAACAAGAGCCTGCTACTCCGTCTCATCGCCGGCGTTCGGGGGTTGTGACATGAGCGCGACCACCAACCGCATCCGCCGCCGTACGGCGGGCACCGCAGTGAAGATCGTCGTGACCGGTCCGTTCGCGGCCGGCAAGACGACGCTGATCCGAACGATCAGCGAAATCACTGTGCTGTCAACGGAAAAGGGCATCACCGACGAGACTCGGTCGCGCAAGACCGACACCACGGTCGCGATGGACTTCGGCCGGATCACGATCGACCGCGACCTCGTGCTGTACCTGTTCGGTACGCCGGGTCAGGACCGGTTCGACTTCATGTGGGAGATCCTCGGCGAGGGCATGCTCGGCTATGTCCTGCTCGTCGACGCCACCCGGCCGGACTCGCTCGACGAGGCCATCGGGATCCTCGACGCGTTCCGCCGGATGGCGCGGGTGCCATTCGTGGTCGGCCTCAACCGGGCCGAGGGCATGGACGAGGCCGAGGAGGAGCGGATCCGCAAGACCCTCGACCTCGACCCCGACGTCCCGGTCGTCCCGTGCGACGCCACCGACCGCGAGTCGGTCAAGGCGGTCCTGCTCGCGCTGCTCTACGCCGTCGTCGACACGCTGGACGGCGCGGCCGCAGCTCAGGCCTGAGATGGGGCTGTTCCGCCGTCGCCGGCGTACGGCGGACGCCGCGTATGTCCCGTACGCACCGCGCCACTCCGCGGCCTGGGCGCAACCGGCCGTGCCGCCCCCACCCGTACCAGCTCAGCCGGTGTCGGACCCCGCCGTACGGCTCGGGTTCGCCGACGGAACCGAGGTCGAGCTGGCCCCATCGCACCCGAATGCGGTCGCGTTGCGGGCCGTAGCGGACTTACTCGTTCAAGACCAGCCCAACTAGGCCGAGGAATAAGACGTGAAGCAGCTCGGTGACATCCTGCTCGAGGGCGGGCTGGTCACTCAGGAGCAGCTGTCGGCTGCCTTCGAGGAGCACCAGCGCGCCGGTCGCGCGCTCGGTCGCGTCCTCGTGGAGCGCGGTGTCCTCACCGAGGCCCAGCTCGTCGCGGCGCTCGCGCAGCAGATCGGGCTGAAGTTCGTCGACCTGTCCGACTACCCGCTCGACGGCGCCGCCGTCGCGTCGGTGCCGGCGACCGTCTGCCGGCGGTACAACGCGCTGCCGATCGGCTACGAAGAGGGCCGGTTGCTGGTCGCGATGTCCGACCCCGCGAACGTGTTCGCGATCGACGACATCCGCTCGCTGACCGGCGCCGAGGTCAAGCCCGTCGTCGCAACGAAGGCCGACGTCACCGCGGCGATCAACCGCGTGCACCGGGCCGACGGTGACCTCGACGACCTCACGATGGCGCTCGACAACACCGACGAGGACGATGACCTCAGCAATCTCAAGGACGTCGTCGAAGACGCGCCGATCGTCAAGTTCGTCAACCTGCTGATCACCCAGGCGATCCAGGACCGCGCGTCCGACATCCACATCGAGCCGACCGAGCGCGACCTGCGGGTGCGCTTCCGGATCGATGGCGTGCTGCACGAGATCATGCGCTCGCCCAAGAACATCCAGTCCGGTGTCATCAGCCGGCTGAAGATCATGTCGGACATCAACATCGCCGAGCGCCGGGTGCCGCAGGACGGCCGCCTCTCGGTCACCGTCAACCAGAAGAAGATCGACCTCCGTGTTGCGACGCTGCCGACGGTCTGGGGCGAGAAGGTCGTCATGCGGGTGCTGGACAACAGCACCGCGATGCTCAAGCTCTCCGACCTCGGCTTCCGGGACGAAAACTACGAGCGCTACGCCGTCAGTTTCACCAAGCCGTACGGGATGATCCTCGTCACCGGCCCGACCGGTTCGGGCAAGTCAACGACTCTTTACGCGACGTTGAACATCGTGTCCAAGCCGGAGATCAACGTCATCACGGTCGAGGACCCGGTGGAGTACCGGATCCCCGGGATCAACCAGGTGCAGACGAACGCCAAGGCGGGCTTGTCGTTCGCCAGCGCGCTGCGCTCGATCCTGCGGTCCGACCCCGACGTCGTACTCATCGGTGAGGTCCGCGACCACGAGACCGCGCAGATCGCGATCGAAGCGGCGCTCACCGGCCACCTGGTCCTCTCGACGCTGCACACCAACGACGCGCCCAGCGCGATCACCCGCCTGGTCGAGATGGGCATCGAGCCGTTCCTCGTCGGCTCCGCGCTCGACTGCATCCTCGCCCAGCGGCTGGCCCGCCGGCTGTGCTCGAAGTGCCGCGAGGCCTATACGCCGGAAGCGGAAACGCTGCGGCAGGCGCGATTCCCGTGGATCGAGGGGGAGCCGCTGCCCACGCTCTACCGCGCGGTCGGCTGCTCGGCCTGCGCGAAGACCGGCTACAAGGGCCGGCTGGCGCTGCACGAGGTGATGCCGGTGAGCGAGGACATCGAGCGGCTGGCGGTCGAACGCGCCTCCGCCGCGGTCATCGGCCAGGTCGCCCGCGAGCAGGGCATGACGACGCTGCGCGACGACGGCATGGCCAAGGTGCTGAACGGCGTCACGACGCTGGAAGAGATCCTCCGCGTCGTCGTCTGAGCCGGTCCTCTAACTGGCCGCATCCTGGTACGCCGGACGGCTCAAGACAGGGACGTACCTGACCGATGCACCGCAGGAGGGACCTTGTGTCCCCGACCCGTGACTGACCTGACCCTGGCCGCAAAGGTGGACGCGACGTGGTGAGCCCGCTGGATCCCGACTGGAGCCCCGACAAGGTGCATGCTCCGGCCTCCGTCCCCGACCCGGGCGCGTCGCCGTTCAGCTCGGCTGCGCCGGCCGTGCCAGCTGTGCCAGCGCCGGCGCCCGCGGCCGCGCCGACCGGCTCGGCCGTCATCTTGCCGTACGCCGCCCCCGTGGCCGAGCCCGCAGCGCCCCCCGCCGTACCCGATGTCCCCGCGCAGTCTGAGAGCGCGGAGCGCATCGCGGCCGAAACAGCCGGTGCCCGGACCGCGATCGAGGAAGACAGCACGTTCGAGACCGGCCTGCTCACCGAACTGCTCGTCGAGGTGCTGGAAAAGGGCGCCTCCGACCTGCACATCACGGCGGGTGCGCGGCCCACCATCCGCCTGCACGGCTCGCTCGGGCAGCTCGAAGATCGGCCCATCCTCACGCCGCCGGTCATCCAGCGAATGATGTACGCGATCCTGACCCAGCGGCAGCGGGAGAAGTTCGAAGAGCAGCTCGAGCTCGACTTCGCCTACGCGGTCCCTGGCAAGGCGCGATTCCGGGTCAACCTCTACCGCCAGCGCGACGCGCTCGGCGCCGCGTTCCGGTTGATTCCCTACGAGATCAAGGCGCTCGAGGACCTCGGCATCCCGCCGGCGATCAGCAACTTCGCGATGCTGCCGCGTGGCTTCGTGCTCGTCACCGGGCCGACCGGTTCGGGCAAGTCAACGACTCTTGCCTCGCTGGTGGACCTCGCGAACCGCAACCGCCGCGACCACATCATGACGGTCGAGGACCCGATCGAGTTCCTGCACCGGCATAAGTCCTGCCTGGTCAACCAGCGCGAGGTCGGCGAGGACACCTGGTCGTTCCAGAACGCGCTGAAGCACGTGCTCCGGCAAGACCCGGACATCATCCTCGTCGGTGAGATGCGTGACCTGGAAACCATCTCGGTCGCACTCACCGCGGCCGAGACCGGCCACCTCGTCTTCGCGACTCTGCACACGCAGGACGCCGCGCAGACGATCGACCGTGTCATCGACGTATTCCCGCCGCACCAGCAGCAGCAGGTGCGGGTACAGCTCGCCGGCGCCCTTCAGGGCGTCGTGTGCCAGACGCTGGCGAAGTCTGTCGACGGCCAAAGTCGCGTGGTGGCGACCGAGGTACTGACGGCTACGCCGGCGATTCGCAACCTCATCCGTGAGGGCAAGACGCACCAGATCTACAGCGCCCTGCAGGCCGGTGGCCGGCATGGCATGCACACCATGGACCAGCACCTCTCGGAGCTCGTCAAGGCCGGAAAGATCACGTACGACACCGGTCTCGAGAAGTGCCACCACGTCGAGGACTTCAACCGGCTCTGCGGCCGGGCCTGAGAGGCGTTGAGAGATGGCAACAGCGACAACGACGTTCCAGTACTCGGTCCGCGACAAGGCCGGCAAGCTGGTCAGCGGCACGCTCGAAGGTGAGTCGCAGACGGCGGTCGTACAGCGACTGAAGTCCATGGGCTACGCGCCGGTGAGCATCTCCGAGTCGAACGCGGGCTTGAAGAAGGAAATCAAGATCCCGGGCTTCGGCAAGAAGGTGAAGATCAAGGATCTCGCCATCTTCGCCCGGCAGTTCGCGACGATGATCAACTCCGGCCTGTCGCTGCTGCGGGCTCTGACGATCCTCACCGAGCAGACCGAAAACCCTGAGTTGGCGCGGATTCTCGGCGAAGTACGTAACGACGTCGAGTCCGGTAACTCGCTGTCGGCGTCGATGGGCAAACACCCGCGGGTGTTCCCGCCGCTCATGGTGAACATGTGCAAGGCCGGCGAGGTCGGCGGCTTCCTCGACTCCGTGCTGCTGCAGATCGCGGCCAACTACGAGGCCGAGGTCAAGCTGCGCGGCAAGGTCAAGGCGGCGATGACCTACCCGGTCGTCGTGTTCGTCATCGCGATGATGGCGGTCACCGGCATGCTGCTGTTCGTCGTACCGACGTTCGCCAACCTCTACAAGTCTCTCGGTGGGAAGCTGCCGGCGCCGACGCAGATGCTGGTCAACATCTCGCACGCGTTCAAGATCGGGTTCCCGGTCCTGATCGTCTTCAGCATCGTCAGCTTCGTCCTCTGGACGAAGTACAAGCACACCGAGAAGGTCCGCAACGTCGTCGACCCGATGAAGCTGAAGATGCCGATCTTCGGCAGCCTGTTCCAGAAGATCGCGCTGTCCCGGTTCACCCGCAACCTCGGCACGATGATGCACTCCGGCGTACCGATCCTGCAGGCCCTGGAGATCGTGGCCGACACCAGCGGCAACATGGTGATCGCCCGCGCCGTACACGACGTCCAGGACAGCGTCCGCAGCGGTGAGTCGCTGGCCGGCCCGCTGAAGAACCACGATGTCTTCCCGCCGATGGTCGTGCAGATGATGGCGGTCGGTGAGGACACCGGTGCGCTTGACTCGATGCTGCACAAGATCTCGGAGTTCTACGACCAGGAAGTCGAAGCGACGACCGAGGCGCTGACCGCCATGATCGAGCCGCTGATGATCGCGGTCCTCGGTGGCATCGTCGGCTCGATGATCATCTGCCTCTACCTGCCGATCTTCCACATTTACGACTTGGTCGCGAAGCAGAGCTGACGACGCGCCGTCGCACCCACCTGCCTGGCTGTGGCCAGGTGGGTGGGGCGACAATTGCGGCGTGAGCGGTCCTTCATCCGTACGCGAGTCCGACCCGGTCCTCGACGCACTCGACGGCATCCTGGCCGCCGCGCGCGAGAACATCGTGTCGTGGGTAGGCGTGATGGAGCGGGTCGAAGAGATTCGCGAGCAGCGCCGGCAAGGCATCGCCTACACCGAGATGAAGATCGAAGGCTCGACGCCGCTGATCATCGACACCGTCGCGCGCAACCAGGAACGGCTGGGCACCGCCGCGGCGACGCTGCGCCGGTCGCTCGCGCACGCGCTGTTCGCCGAGGGCATGTCGCACGCAGACATCGGCCGCATCTTCGGCGTGAGCCGGCAGCGGGTCGGCATGCTGCTGCGTAACGAGCCGGAGCCGCACGAGACGCCGCACGACGACGTCTGAACTCGGAAACTCGGCCGCGCAACGGCTGTTGCCACCTGAGTGGGGCCTATTTGCCCAGCGGCCTCACGCTCGGCTCGGCCGCTTGCATTAGTCCTTTCGGGTCATTCGCGGTCCGTTCGCTCAAGCCATGGGGCCTCGCACCCGAAACCCTTGTTGTCATCGAGCCGGGCCCTGGCTCACACATTCTTCGTTCGGAAGGACCCGAAATGCTCGCTCGTCTGCACAAGATGCGTGAGGAAGAGGGCTTCACGCTCATCGAGCTCCTCGTCGTCATGATCATCATCGGCATCCTCGCTGCCATCGCCATCCCGCTGTTCCTGAACCAGCGGAAGAACGCCGTCGACGCGTCGGTCAAGTCCGACCTGCGCACGCTGGCGAACGAGATGGAGAGCCAGTACACCGACACCCAGGCGTACCCGACCACGATCACGCAGGCTTCGGCCGGCGCCCCGGTCACCGTCGGTACGTCGAGCGTCCGTGTCTCCAGCGGCAACGCCTTCACCCTCACCCTGAACAGCAGCTCCGACGCGTTCTGCCTCAAGGGCACCGACACCAAGGCCACCCACGCGTGGGTCTACGTGTCGAGCCAGGGCGGTCTGCAGCCGGCCACGACGACGGCTTGCCCGTCCTCGTTCTAATCGGCTAACGAGCAATCCGAAGGCCGGGACCGCAAGGTCCCGGCCTTCGGCATGCCTACGGACTCAAATTCATCAGGATGGCGCTCAAGTAATTGGCCGCTTGGGCCGACAGTTCGCTTGTCATCGAAGAGCCGCATGGCCGAGTGAAAGGCACACCCGCCGCGAGGTGGGGTCGCAAAGCTAGGGGACTCGCAGGGCCCGTGAGTCAGCCCGGCCGCCTGGGCCGGCACCTCCGTACGGAGGGGTCGCGCAGGGAATCACAACAGCGTGGCTCGTCACACCGTCCCGGAAGGACCGCAATGCTCGCTCGTCTGCACAAGATGCGGGAGGACGAGGGCTTCACCCTCATCGAACTCCTCGTCGTCATGATCATTATCGGCATCCTCGCCGCGATTGCCATCCCGCTGTTCCTGAACCAGCGGAAGAACGCGGTTGACGCCTCCGTCAAGTCCGACCTGCGCACGCTGGCGAACGAGATGGAGAGCCAGTACACCGACACCCAGGCCTACCCGACCTCGATCACGCAGGCCTCGGCCGGCGCGCCGGTCACCGTCGGCACCGCTTCGGTTCGCGTGTCCAGCGGCAACGGCTTCACCCTCACGCTGAACGCCGCCAAGGACGGGTTCTGCCTCGTCGGCACCGACACCAAGGCCACGCACGACTGGGTCTACGTGTCGAGCCAGGGCGGCCTCCAGCCGGCCGCGACGACCGCTTGCCCGTCGTCCTTCTAGTAACGAAGACAACAACACGCTTTCCCGCTGAGGGCCGGGACCGAAAGGTCCCGGCCCTCAGTCATGTTGACGAAAAAGTGTTGCGGCCGTTCAAGTAGTCGCGTTGCGATTACGACAACTTAGGCATGTCGGCCGGGCGCGCACGCGACGAGGGTTTCACCCTCATCGAGTTGCTGGTCGTGATGATCATCATTGGCATCCTCGCCGCGATCGCAATTCCGTTGTTCCTGAGCCAGCGCCAGAACGCCCGCGACACCGGGGTGAAGTCCGACCTGCGCAGCGTCGCCGCGCAGGAAGAGGGTTACTACACCGGCGGTCAGAGCTACGGCACGTTCGCGCAGATGATCGCAACCGGTATCAGCTTCAACCACCTGAGCCCGGGCGACACGATCACGATTACGCACCTCACCGGTGACGCCTACTGCCTGAAGGGCCAGAACGCGCAGTCGCCGAACGCCTGGTACTACGACAGCCAAGGTGGCGGTTTGCAGCCACGTGGTTCGACCGACTGCTCGGTCACCAATTCCGGTGCCGCAGGGGATTCGCTGTCCGGATGAATCCGATGTCCTCCATGCGGCGCATAAAGGATGCACCCCAAATGGCCGAACAGACACCCATGCAGAGTCGCCTCCGCCGCCGCTTGGCGTCCGCCGACGACCGTGGCTTCACGCTCATCGAGCTCATCGTCGTTCTCTCGCTCATCGGCATCATCTCTGCAATCGCGATCCCCGGCTGGCGGTCCTACGAGGACAGCCAGGCGCAGCCGTCGTCGGCCGCCGCTCTCGTGGCGCTGATGCGCAACGCGCAGGTGCGTGCGGTCGCGGAGGAGACGACGTACAAGGTGACGTTCGCGGGCGACGGCAAGTCGGCGACGCTGTCGAAGTTCACCGGTGCGACGTACACGAGCGTCTCGGTCGTGAAGGTGCAGGGCCGGGCACCGTACTTCACCAACCCGCGGTTCACCCAGTCGGACAACACGGTCGGGGCGATCGCCTACTTCTACGCCCGTGGAGCCGCGACTCCCGGAACGGTCCAGGTTGGCCGGACACATTCGTCCAAGATCTACACCATCACCGTCGAGGGGCTGACCGGTCGTGTTTCGCAGTCTTGAGGCCCGGCGGCGCCGTGCTGCTGAAGGTGACGCAGGGTTCACCCTGCTCGAGGTCGTGATCGCGCTCGCGATCCTGGCCGTCGCCGCGACCGCTTCGCTCGGCTTCATCATGACCGGCTACCGCGCCGCGACCCGGGCGAAGATGGACACCGTCGGCCGCAACCTCACGCAGGCCTCGCTGGAGAAGCTGCACAACCTGCCGTACCACATCGCGGCGGACGTCAGCACCAGCCAGGATCTGCTCGACCTCTACTACCCGAACGCGACCGGCACGGCCGCGCGTGGCACCACCGGCTACGTGCCGGCGACCGGTACCAGGTACACCGCCGACGGCGACCCGGCGACCGGTGCGTTCTACCGCACCGTCATTGCCGCGGTGCCGTCGTTCACGACGTACAAGCAATACATCACGTTGCAGTTCCTCAACACTGACGGTTCGGTGGTGCCGCCGGTCAGCGGCTGGTCGGCAGGTACGGCGGGCTCCGACAAGCCGGCCTCGAACCAGGTCGCCGCCACCACGACGACGTTCTGGTCGACGTCCGGTGTCAGCCACAAGTACACGTCGTACACGCAGATCTCCGCGGGCCGCCCGGCGGTGCCGCGAATCAACTTGCAGCAACGGCTGACCGCGCTCACCGTCACCGGTGCGCTGGCCGGCGGCAACCAGCTCACGCTGATCGCCGGCGACCTCGACGTCAACGGCAGCCTCGCCAACACGTCTAGTGCCGCCGCCAGCCTCACCGGCGCGAGCATCGAGATCGGCGGCGTCTCCCGGACGCTCGGCGCGCAGGTGGCCGTGCACGCGCCGCCGAACGTGACCGGCGCCGGCACCACAGATGCCGGCAACTCGGTGAGCGACTCGGGTCAGACCGTGGCCGCGTTCGCGTCCAACGCGGTCGGTGGCGCCGCGGTGGGCACCGTCTCCGGACAGCCGTACATCGCATCCACGTCGACACCCGCGTACGCGCAGCTGTCCAGCCCGGGTGCGGGCCAGCTGGCCGGCTGGTTCACGAACGAGCCCAACAACAGCAGCCTCGGGTTGACCCCGACGTCCGCGCTCGTGCAGAT
>JAVEEG010000106.1 GCA_030840585.1 Frankiaceae bacterium
CGTCCGGCACCAACGTCGTCGGCGGCGTCAACCCGCGCAAGGCCGGGACGACAGTGTTCATTGACGGCGCCTCCGGCGCCGGGGGCATCCCGGTGTTCGCGACCGTCGAGGAAGCCCGCAAGGAGACTGGCGCCGACGTGTCGGTGGTGTTCGTGCCGCCGGCGTTCGCGAAGGACGCCGCGATCGAAGCGGTCGATGCCGAGATGCCGTTGCTCGTCGTCATCACCGAAGGCATCCCGGTGCAGGACTCGGCGTACTTCTTCAACTACTCGCGCGAGCGCGGCAGCACGCGCATCGTCGGGCCGAACTGTCCCGGCCTCATCTCACCGGGCAAGTCCAACGCCGGCATCATCCCGGCCGACATCACCAAGCCGGGCCGCATCGGCCTGGTCAGCAAGAGCGGCACGCTGACCTACCAGATGATGTACGAGCTGCGCGACATCGGCTTCTCGACGTGTGTCGGCATCGGCGGTGACCCGGTGATCGGTACGACGCACATCGACTGCCTCGCCGCGTTCCAGGACGACGACGAGACCGACGCGATCGTGATGATCGGCGAGATCGGCGGCGACGCCGAAGAGCGCGCGGCCGAGTTCATCAAGGCCAACGTGACGAAGCCGGTCGTCGGTTACGTCGCCGGCTTCACCGCCCCCGAGGGCAAGACGATGGGGCACGCCGGCGCGATCGTCTCCGGGTCGAGCGGGACCGCCGCGGCCAAGCAGGAAGCGCTGGAAGCGGTCGGCGTACGGGTCGGCAAGACGCCGTCGGAGACCGCACGGCTGATGGCGGAGATCGTCCGCTCGTAGCCGCCGGCCGTACGGCGCGTTGCCGCCGCCAGTGCCGTGGCGGATGCCACCCTGCATGCATGACGCAGCCTCCGGCCCCGGAATCGGGCCCTCAACACGGTCACCAGCCGCCCGCCTGGGCCGGCAACACGGCGCGGTCGTTGACCGCGGGTATCACGGGTTCGACGGCGCTTGTGGTCGCGTCCGCCGCGGCCGGCCTCGAGCTCGGCTCGTCCTCGCTCGTCGCGGCGTTCGTGCACAGCGAAGGCGGCTACAAGGCGTTCGAGGTCATCCTGCTGCTGATCGCGATGGCCGCTGCGGTCGCGGCCGCGCTGCCCTGGCTGCGCACCCGTCGCTCTGCCGACGCGCTGTCGGCCGAGGTAGTCGCGGCGGGGGTCGCGGCATTCGTCGTGGTGTTCGGCCTGCTCCAGTTCATCGGCACGCTGAAGGGGCCACGACTCTTCTTCTGAGTCCGCCGGCCGCCCACGCGGCGCGGCACCTTCGCCAGGGGCGCCGTCGCTGTCATCGTTGACACCGATGACCGAACTGCTCACCCGGCCGCCGGCTGCCGTTGCCGACGACGTCGAGGCGGCGACCCCGTCGCTGTGGTGGCGGGGTGCGCTCGCGGCGCTGTGGGCGATCTGTCTCGGCCTCGCCGTGCTCGTCGTCCTCGTGCTGATCATCTGGGCGACGGACGCGCGATCCGGCGCGAGTGCGGGCGAGGCGATGCAGGCCGCGCTGCAACTCTGGCTGCTCGCACACAAGGTGCCGTTGCATATCGCCGGGCACCCGAGCGCGACCCTCGCGATCGCGCCGCTCGGCCTCACCCTCGCGGTGATGCTGCTGGTCGCTCGCGCCGGTGCGGTACTGGCCCGCGGATCCCGGATCGACAACCTCGCGGGGGTCGGCACGGTCGCCGCCGCGGTCGGTGTCCCGTACGGCGTGCTCGCGGCGTTCGTGGCGGCCGCCGCGCACGGCAGCGCGGTCCGGCCGTCGCCGGTCGCCGCCCTCGGGGCCGGGTTGCTGCTCGGTACGGCGGCCGCCGCGTGGGGCGCACTGCGAGCGGCCGGGCAGGAGTCCGGGCTGCGCGCGATCGTGCCGGCCCGGTTGCATGCCCCGCTGAGTGCCGGCGCCGCGGCGCTGCCGGTGCTCATGGGTGCCGGTCTCGTGCTCGTCCTCGGCTCGCTCGCCGGGCACGCGCACACCGCCGGGACGCTGGCCGACAGCCTCGGCACCGGCGTGGTGGCGACCGGCGGGTTGCTGTTGCTCGACGCGCTGCTGCTGCCCAACGCGGCGCTGGCTGCCGTCGGCTACGTGACCGGGCCGGGGTTCGCGCTCGGTGCCGGGACGTCGTACGCGCAGACCGGAGTGACCTCGACCGCGCTGCCGTCGCTGCCACTGCTCGCGGCGGCGCCACAAGGGCCGGCGCCGGCCGGCGTACGGATCCTGTGCCTGGTCGTGATCGCGCTGGCCGGCTTCGCCGTCGGCTGGCGGCTACGGCGATTCCCCGCGGCCGGTTGGGCGGCGGTCGGCGATCTGGTCGGCGCCGGTGCGGTGGCCGGCGCGCTGACCGCGATCGCGGTCGGGCTCGCCGGGGGTCCGGCCGGTCCGGGCCGGATGGCCGTCGTCGGCGCATCGCCGTGGCAGGTCGGCCTGGTCACCGCCGGCGAGGTGATGGCGGTCGCCGCCCTCGTGGTCGCACTCGCTCGGGCCGGGTGGCCGCGGCGAGCCCGAGGATCTGCCCGGCGCTGACCGTAGGGATCAGGGCTGGTTGCAGGCCTGGAGCTGCTCCTGCGTCTGCGACCGGTCGATGCAGTTGACGGTGTCGCGGAACACCGTGACGACGACGATCAGGCCGACCACGGAGAGCACGAGCGAGACGACGCCGAGCGCGAAGCCCCAGGTCGAAGCGCCCTTGTTCGACGCCTCGCCGCGCTTCGCCCGGCCACGCCCGATCAGGCCGAAGACGACGGCCAGCACACCGAGCACGAACGCGGCCCAGAACAACACCATGACCGCGCCCGCGACGGCGCCGATGATGCCGAGCACCAAGGCCGCGGTGCCGAGCCCGTTGCGCATCTGGCCCGGGTACGTCCCGGGCGGCGCACCGTAAGGAGCGCCGTAGGGAACCTGCCCGTACGGCGGCGGCATCGGCTGGCCGTAGGCGGGCGGCGGCATCGGCTGGCCGTACGGGTTCTGGCCGTACGGCGGCGGTGCGGACGGGCCGGGAGTCGGTGCGTCGCTCGACGGCGGTTCGAACGGATTCGTCATAGTGCCTCCCCATAGGCAGGCCGAACTCTAGCCAACTGCCCAACTAGAGTGGTGGCCCCGCAGACCGCTGAGGAGATCGCCCGTGCCGTCCCGGCTGGTCGTGCTGGTGTCCGGCACCGGTACCAATCTGCAAGCGCTGCTCGACGCCGCGACCGATCCGGCGTACGGCGCCGAGGTCGTCGCGGTGGGCGCCGATCGCGACGGCATCGAGGGTCTCGCCCGGGCCGAGCGGGCCGGGCTGCCGACGTTCGTGGTGCGGGTCCAGGACTACGACGACCGCGACGACTGGGACGCCGCACTCACCGAGAACGTCGGCGCGTACCGACCCGACCTCATCGTGTCGGCCGGGTTCATGAAGGTCGTCGGCAAGCGGTTCCTCGAACGGTTCCCGATGGTCAACACCCATCCGGCGCTGTTGCCGTCGTTCCCTGGTGCGCACGCGGTCCGCGACGCGCTCGACTACGGCATCGCGGTGACCGGGTGCACGGTGCATCTCGTCGACGCCGGCATTGACACCGGACCGATCGTCGCGCAGCGCGCGGTCGAGGTACTCGACGACGATGACGAGGCGAGCTTGCACGAGCGGATCAAGGCGGTCGAGCGCGATCTGCTCGTCGATGTCGTCGGCCGGATGTGCCGGCACGGTTGGTCGGTCAACGGCAGGAAGGTCTCCCTCGGTGAGTGACAGCAAGCGGCCCATCCGGCGCGCCCTCGTCAGCGTCTACGACAAGTCCGGACTCGACGAGCTCGGCCGGGCGCTCGCGGCGGCCGGTGTCGAGGTCGTGTCGACCGGATCGACCGCCGCGCGGCTGCGAGAGGCCGGCGTCGAGGTGACGCCGGTGGAGGAGCTGACCGGCTTCCCGGAGTGCCTCGACGGGCGGGTCAAGACGTTGCATCCGAGGGTGCACGCCGGGGTGCTGGCCGACCTGCGCAACCCCGACCACGAGCGGCAGCTCGCCGAGCTGGACATCGCGCCATTCCAACTGGTCGTGGTCAACCTCTACCCGTTCGCCGAGACGGTCGCGAGCGGCGCCTCGCCCGAGGAGTGCGTCGAGCAGATCGACATCGGCGGTCCTTCGATGGTCCGGGCGGCGGCCAAGAACCACGCCAACGTCGCGGTCGTCGTCTCCCCCTCCGGCTACGAGCAGGTGTACGCGGCGCTCGCCGGCGGAGGTTTCGATCTGGCGGCGCGCCAGGCACTCGCCGGCCTCGCGTTCCAGCACACGGCCTCGTACGACGTGGCCGTTGCGAGCTGGTTCGGCAGCGTGCTCGCGCCCACCGACTCGGTGGA
>JAVEEG010000017.1 GCA_030840585.1 Frankiaceae bacterium
AGGGCTTGCAGCTGCGGGACGCTGGCGCGGATCCGGCCGTCGTCGGTGATCGCGCCGCCGTCGAGCGGGACGTTGAGGTCGCTGCGGACGAGCACGCGCTTGCCCGCCAGGTCGCCGAGAGTGTCGACGCCCGGAAGCCGTGCTGGCACTAGAGCCGGCTCGCCACGAGGGCGGTGAGGTCGACGAGGCGGTTGGAGTAGCCCCACTCGTTGTCGTACCAGCCGACGACCTTGACCTGGTTGCCGATGACCTTCGTCAGGCCGGCGTCGAAGATGCAGGACGCGGGGTCGGTGACGATGTCGGTCGAGACGATCTCGTCTTCCGTGTAGCGCAGGATGCCCTTGAGCGGGCCGTCGGCCGCGCCGCGCATCGCGTTGTTGACTTCCTGGACGCTGGTGTCGCGGCTCACGGTGACGGTGAGGTCGGTCGCCGAGCCGGTGGGCACCGGCACCCGCAGCGCGTAGCCGTCGAGCTTGCCCTTCAGCTCCGGCAGCACGAGCCCGATCGCCTTGGCGGCGCCGGTCGAGGTCGGCACGATGTTGATCGCGGCGGCGCGGGCCCGGCGGAGGTCCTTGTGCGGGCCGTCCTGCAGGTTCTGGTCCTGGGTGTAGGCGTGGATCGTCGTCATCAGGCCGCGCTCGATGGTGAACGTCTCATGCAGCACCTTGGCCATCGGCGCGAGGCAGTTCGTCGTACAGCTCGCGTTCGAGATCACGGTCTGCGATCCGTCGTACGCGTCTTCGTTGACCCCGAGGACGACGGTGATGTCTTCGTCGGTCGCGGGCGCCGAGATGATGACCTTCTTCGCGCCGGCCTTGTCGACGTGCTCGCGGGCGGCGGCGGCCTTAGTGAAGATGCCAGTCGACTCGATCACGATGTCGACGCCGAGGTCGCCCCACGGCAGCGCGCCCGGGCCTTCTTTGATGGCGAGGCCCTTGATCTGCCGGCCGCCGACGTCGATGCCGTCGTCGGTGACTCTGACTTCCTGGTCGAGCCGGCCGAGGATGGAGTCGTACTTCAGCAGGTGCGCGATCGTCTTGGGATCGCCGAGGTCGTTGTAGGCG
Source organism: Frankiaceae bacterium (assembly GCA_030840585.1). Classification (GTDB taxonomy): domain Bacteria; phylum Actinomycetota; class Actinomycetes; order JAFAQI01; family JAFAQI01; genus BP-197. The sequence continues at coordinate 1,065 of JAVEEG010000017.1, forward strand.
ACCAGCTCGAGGTCATGGCCGCTGGCCATGAGGGCGCGGAAGTAGTTGCGCCCGATCCGACCGAACCCGTTGATGCCCACACGCGTGGCCACAGTGCACTCCTCGACCCGGTACGACGGCTGTCAACTCTCCGCGCCCGAGGCTAGCAACCCCCTCCTCAAGATCATCGCGGTCAGCGCGACATCTATCTCGCGCTGACGGCGCAACCGCCGGCGGATCGAGTTACTGGGCGTCGGCGAGCATCTCCGGGGTCAGGCTCGCTTCGGTGTTGGGGATGCCGAGGTCCTCGGCCCGCTTGTCCGCCATCGCCAGCAGCCGCCGGATCCGGCCGGCCACCGCGTCCTTCGTCAGCGGCGGGTCGGCCAGCGCGCCGAGCTCCTCCAACGAGGCCTGGGCATGTTCGAGCCGGAGCCGGCCGGACGACAGCAGATGCTCGGGCGCCTCGTCGCCGAGGATCTCCAGCGCCCGCGCCACCCGCGCGCCCGCGGCGACCGCGGCCCGGGCCGATCGCCGCAGGTTGGCGTCGTCGAAGTTGGCCAGCCGGTTCGCGGTCGCGCGTACCTCGCGACGCATCCGGCGTTCCTCCCACGCCAGCACGCTGTCGTGCGCGCCGAGCTTGGTCAGCAGGATCCCGATCGCGTCGCCGTCGCGCACGACCACCCGGTCAATGCCGCGCACCTCGCGCGCCTTCGCCGACACCCCGAGCCGGCGGGCCGCGCCCACCAGCGCGAGCGCCGACTCCGGTCCCGGGCAGGTGATCTCGAGCGACGACGACCGGCCCGGCTCGGTCAGCGATCCGTGCGCGAGAAAAGCACCGCGCCACGCCGCCGCCGCGTCACAGGTCGCGCCGGAGACGACCTGCGGCGGCAGCCCGCGCACCGGCCGGCCCCGCCCGTCGACCAGCCCCGTCTGCCGGGCCAGCGAATCGCCGTCCTTGGTGACCCGGACGAGGTAACGCGAGCCCTTGCGGATGCCGGCCGCCGACACCACCGCCATCTCGGACGCGTGCCCGTAGACCTCGGCCAGGTCCTTGCGCAGCCGCCGCGCGGTCGCGCCGGCGTCCAGCTCCGCCTCCACGACGAGGTGCCCGCCGTTGATGTGCAGCCCACTCGCGAACCGCAGCATCGACGCCATCTCGGCCTTGCGGCAACAGGGCTTCGTCACCGACAGCCGGGCGAGCTCGTCCTTCACCGCGGCGGTCATCGCCATGCTTTCTCTCCTCCATCGTCACTGCTGAAGATCTCGTCGTACGCGGCCGCCAACCGGGCCGGATCGTGGCGCCCAGTACCGTCGTGCCCAGTCCCGTCCCGAGCGGCTACGTCGGCGATCACCAGCCGGGCGCCCAAGCCGAGCGCCGTCTCGCGCAGGCCCTCCTCGGTGGCGCCGACCGCGGACACGTCCGCGAGCACGACGGCGACGTCGAGGTCTGGCGCGTGCGCGGCCAGCACCTCGAGATGGGTCTCCGGCGAGAACCCGTCGGTCTCCCCCGGTTGCGGCGAGAGGTTGAGCGCGACGCAGACCCGCGCCGAGCTGCCGGCCAGCGCCTTCGCCATGTCCGGCACCAGCAGGTGCGGGATCACGCTGGTGAACCACGATCCCGGACCGAGCACGGCCCAGTCGGCGTCGTGCACGGCCTGGATCGCCTCGGCACACGCAGCCGGCTCGGGCGGCTCGATCCGTACGGCGACCACTCGGCCGGGCGTCGTCGCGACCGCGACCTGCCCGCGTACCTCGACCGCCCGGCCCGGATCCGCAGCGTCGAGCCCGACCACGTCGGCGACGATCTCCAACGCCGAGCAGGCGAGCGGGAGCACCCGCCCGGTGCCGCCGACGAGGCGGCCGGCGAGGTCGAGCGCGGCCACCGGGTCGCCGGTGATCTCGGTCAACGCGGTCAGCACGAGGTTGCCGACGGCGTGACCGTCGAGGGTGCCGCCGCCGCCGAACCGGTGCTGGTAGACCTGCGCCCACACCCGGCCCCACTCGTCGTCCGCGGCCAGCGCCGCCAGCGCCATCCGCAGGTCACCGGGCGGCAGCGCGCCGAGCTCGGATCGGATCCGGCCACTCGATCCACCGTCGTCGGCGACCGTGACGACGGCGGTCAGCTTGTCGGTCACGCGGCGCAACGCATTCAGCGACGCGGCCAGCCCGTGCCCGCCGCCGAACGCCACAACGCTCGGTCTACTCACTTGGGGACCAGTCACTCGCGGCCCAAGTCGCGATGGACTACCTGTACGTCGACGCCGTCGGCGCGCAGCCGACCGGCCAGCTCCTCGGCGATCACGACGCTGCGGTGCTTCCCGCCGGTACAGCCGACGGCGAGGGTCGCGTAGTGCTTGCCCTCCCGCGCATAGCCCTCCTCGTAGCGGTGCAGCAGGTCGGCGTACGCGTCGACGAACTCGCGCGCGCCCTCCTGCGCGAAGACGTAGTCGCGCACCTGCGGGTTGAGCCCGGTCAGCGGCCGCAGCTCGGGCACCCAGTGCGGGTTCGGCAACAGCCGGCAGTCGACCACGACATCGGCGTCGACCGGGAGACCGTACTTGTAGCCGAACGACATGACCGTCGCGTGCAACCCGGTGCTGGCGGCGTCGGCGAACGCCGCCTCGATCTTCGCCCGCAGCTCGTGCACGTTCAGCACGCTGGTGTCGATCACCAGGTCGGCCTCGCCACGCAGGTCGCGGAGCAGGTGCCGCTCGCGCTCGATGCCGTCCGTGAGCAAGCCGGCGCCCTGCAACGGGTGCGGCCGGCGCACGCTGTCGAAGCGTCGTACCAATACGTCGTCCGCGGCTTCGAGGAACAGGACCCGCGGCTGCAGGCCCATCCGGTCGAGTTCGCCGAGCGCGGCGTG
>JAVEEG010000130.1 GCA_030840585.1 Frankiaceae bacterium
CCAGCTCAACCCCAGCGAAGCGCAGCTGAAGAACTTTCCCGGCAGCGGGACGGCGATCGCCGGCCGACAGGCGCTGGCCGACGCCGGGATCAGCCCCGGAGTAATGAAGCCGCTCGACGTCCTCGTCGAGAACGGCGCTGATCCTGAGCAGATCGCCAACCGGATGCGAAGTGTGAGCGGAGTCGCCGGCGCCTCGGCTCCCGCCGCCTGGCACCGCGGATCCACCTCGCTGGTCGAAGCGTTCCCCGCCTTCGACAGCGGCGCGCCCGGCATCAGCGGAGTCATCCATCGATCCGAGCGCGCGCTCAAGGGAACCGGCGGCACGCTCACGGGGATAGCGGCCGTCAACCAGGACTTCCTCCATGCTCTCTACGGATCATTCCCGTACGTGGTTGGAGTGGTGCTGCTGCTCACGATGATCCTGCTTACCAGGGCCTTCCGGTCGGTCGTGCTCGCCGCGAAGGCGGTCGTGCTCAACCTGTTCTCGCTCGGCGCAGCACTCGGCGTCGTTGTGCTGGTGTTCCAACAGGGCCACGGCTCCAGCCTGTGGGGGATCGGTGCGACCGGCTCGATCACGGCGTACGTGCCGCTGATGATCTTCGCGTTCCTGTTTGGTCTGTCCATGGACTACGAGGTCTTCATGCTCTCGCGGATGCGCGAGGCGTACGACGAAACCGGCTCCACCGACAGAGCAATCGAGCTCGGCCTCGCGCGCACCGGCAAGCTCGTCACCAGCGGCGCGCTCATCCTGATGTTCGCGTTCCTCGTGCTCTCGTCGACGCCCGGCTTCGAGGTCAAGTCGCTAGCTGTCGGCATCGCCGCCGGCATCATCTTCGACGCGACCGTCATTCGAGCACTGCTCGTGCCGGCACTGATGCGGCTGTTCGGCGACGCGAACTGGTGGATGCCGAACTGGGCGCTGACCGCACTCCGGCTTCCCCCGATGAAGACGTCCGTGCGGCTCGACGGGGGAGTGCAAACGATTCCCGCCCAAGCTGCGGCACCGACCGTCGAGCGACGTCCGCACCCATCCGAGCTCTAACGATCGCGCGAACGAAGGAGCTCCGATGCGGCACGTCACCGCGCGCGTCATTCTCGACGCCGCGCCCGAGCGGGTCTGGCAGATCCTCACCGACACGGACGGGCACTCGGCGTGGAACCCGTTCATCACGACGATGGCCGGAACCTTGGCGGTCGGACAGAAGCTGGACGTCCGCATCGCGCCGCCCGGTGGGAAAGCGATGACCTTCCACCCCACCGTCACGGACGTGGACGCACCGCATCGGCTCGCTTGGGTCGGACACCTTGGAATCCACGGCCTGTTCGACGGTGCGCACACCTTCACCCTCACGCCCACGCTCGATGGGCGTACGCAACTCGAGCAAAGCGAAAGGTTCACCGGAGCACTCGTGTGGATGTCGCGGGGGCTCCTCGCCAAGACCCAGGCCGGATTCGAGGCTATGCACGACGCCCTGAACGCACGCATCGTCGCAGCAGATCGCAGCGGCGAGGCATGACTGAACGACCGCTGGCTATTTGGGCTTTGTCGTGCGACGGTGAGGATCTAGCGCGCCTGGCCTCATCCAGACTCCTGTGCTCCCTCGCCGCTCCAGCACTCCGCGTAAAGCGGCAGCCTCCAGGAATGGCGCGAAGCGATGCACTTAACAGGTACTCGGGTTGACGGCTCCGTTATCGTCGCGGCGCCGGATAGGGAACGAAGCGGTCGAGCGTTCGACCTGTCCGTGGCAGGCCGATGCATCCCGGCAGGGTCACCCTGGCAACGGATCGCCGGTGACTTTTACGACGTGTACGCGCTCGACGAACACCGACTCCTGATTGCCATCGGCGATGTCGCTGGACACGGTTCTGGCGCGGGGACACGGATGCGCGAGCTCCGCGCCGCCGTACGGAACCTCGCCCGACAGGTGCCGTCACCGGGTGAACTGTTGAGCGCGCTCGACGAGATTTACGGACTCGGCGAAGACGACGACATAGCCACGGTGTGGATCGGCATCTACGACAGTGACACCAGCGTGCTGCGTTACGCCGGCGCCGGCCATCCGCCGCCGATCATCGCCGAGGTCGGCCGTCCGCCGCGGTTGTTAGTCGCGGCGAGCGCGCCACCGCTGGGAACGCGCGCGGTAGCCGCTCACGTGCGAACTGATCAGATCTTCTGGCAGGCAGGGGCTGCGCTCGTCGCGTACAGCGACGGGCTCGTTGAACGACGGCAGCGCGACCTCGAGCGTCAGATCACCGAATTCCGCGACCTCGTGGGATGGACCCGCGCGGCGCTAGCCGACGACGCCATCCCTCGCATCCTCGCCGAGACGCTCGTCAACGCTGTCATTCCGGATCCGGCTTCGACCCTCGACGACGTTTGCATCCTCGTCTTGCGGCGTGAGGCCGCGTGACACGAAATGGATGAACTCGCACATCGCCGTGAAGGGATCCCAGTGTCGATGGTCGCCGCACCTCCGCCCGACTCAGCCGAAGAGGACCGACGCCTCGCCGCCGAGGACCGCCGCCGGGCCGCTAGCTATTTGTCCGCCTCCTACCGGGACGACACAACCGGTGCGGTGAACCGTGCACCAGGTCGGGAGCAGATGCAACTGCTGCTCGACCGCGCGCGCCGGGATGCATCCGCGTTGACGTTCTTGTTTGTCGATGTCGACGGCCTCAAGCAGGTCAACGACTCCCAAGGGCATGATCGCGGCGATTCGCTACTAGCGGCGGTCGGCAGCGCCTTGCGCTCGAGCCTGCGCAGCTACGACCTCGTCGTACGGTACGGCGGCGACGAGTTCGTGTGTGCGCTGCCCGGCGGCACGGCCCAGGCTGCGGCCGAGCGCCTTGAGTGCGTTCGGGTGGCCCTCGACGAGCTTGTGGCAGGCGCCACTATCAGCGCCGGCTGCGCCGAACTGAGACCCACGGACACACTCGACGCCGTCATTCGCCGAGCCGACACCGACCTCTACCGAGGTCGTCTCGGGCGACACCCGTCCGCGGGTCGACGGTTGAGCGCGGCTGCGACACCGCCGCCGGCGCCGGATGGTGCTTCAGTGGCCTGCGGCGCGTGTGGGGGCCGAGTTCCTCTGACGGAGTTCGTCGTGGAGCTGTCAGCCCGGATGACAAGGTCCGCGGACTGCCCGAACTGCGGCGCGACCAGTCTGATCCAGCTCAGCCGGGCTTCGACCCCGCCACCGGGCAGTTAGCCGCCGCGAATCGACGACTGGCCCAGACCTTAGCGGACGTCGCGACCAATCGGTGTCCTGCAACAGCGCTCACTGCACCGCAGCCACGTGCTCTCCGAGCAGCTTCAGAACGCGTTGAGCAGCCGGATCGCCCTTGAGCAAGCGAAGGGCATTTCGGCCGAGCGCATAAACCTGACGATGGATGAGGCGACCTGTGCTTCTCGCTGGTTGTGTGCGACACTGACGGTACTTACGCGGTTGGACGTCATCCGGCCCCTTGTGCATTCTTGCCGCCTCGTGATTCGCACTGCCTAGGCGGCGCACCATGAATAACTCTGTCGACTTCCTCGACGTCTTCGCTTCTGCCGGGACGACGCCGGCTCCGCGCGCCCCCGCTCACGACCGACTGAGCGTTTCGTGCGTGTATTGCCGGGGGCCAATCGCCGCTACGACGTTTGTGTTCTGGTCGGACGCGAGGCGGCTGATCTCAGCAACGTGCCCTGGGTGCGACCGTCGAGTCACTCTGGCGACGTCGACCTGGCGCCGCTGGCTCAAGCAGTCGCCCGCATGAGCATCCTCCGGCGAACGCCGCTCGCTGCAGCGAGGCCGCTGACGCGCATCGGGCGCATGCGACGCCGCGCGCGCCGAGACTCGGGCATCAAATGATGCCGGTTGAGAGCGACGTCATCATCGCGACGCGCCCGCCGATTGCGCACGCGCAGACTGCGCCGCATCAAAGCGGGTGCGGACACCTCGGCAAAGCTCGTCTACGCGCGGCCGCCAGGAACTCGGTTTGAAGCTCTCGCGAGCGCAGGCCCGAGACCTACGGACAGGTCGCGCATGGGCGATGCGGGTAGCTGCGTTGCCGACTCCGCCAGGGCCATCGCCGGCAACGACCTACGCATCTCTTGCCGCAGACCTCGCCCAGCTCAGAGCCGCGGTCGCTGGCGAGCGCTGCGTTGACCGTTCGATCACGGACATGCGCCGTAGCCACGACGATCTCGATCGAGCGCTCGCCCACGCGATCGCCCAGGCATTCGCCGCCGACGCGAACGGAGCGTCCACGCCCGAAGGAATCGTCAGCTGGGCGGCAGAAGGGCTCGCCCGTTGCTACGAGCGGGAACTCGCCATGTTCGCCGCTATCGACGCACGGGGACCCGCGCAACCACAGAGTCGACAGGCACGACGCTGACCTCGCCAACTACCGCAACCGTTCCGACGCGATCCGCATCGCCGTACGGGCAACTGCTCGCGCAGGTGCAGCGAGCTGGCTTGTTGGAGCGGTCTGGGGCACGTTATGTGCCGCGGTTCGTCGCTCTCGCCGTCGCCGCAATTGCTGGTCTGGCCGGGTTCCTTCGGCTTGGTGATTCGTGGTGGCAGCTTGCAATCGGCGCGTACTCCGGCCTGCTGTTCACCCAGATTGGCTTCCTCGGCCATGACGCCGGCCACCAGCAGGTCTTCCGCGGCCGGCGCTGGAACGACCGGCTGGGTTTGGTGTTGTCCAACCTCGGCGTGGGGCTCAGCTATGGCTGGTGGGTGGACAAGCACAACCGTCACCACAGAAGTCCCAACGAGGTTGGCCGTGACCCTGACGTGGAACGCAACGTCTTGGCCTGGACTGAACAGCAGGCGCGGTCCCAGCGAGGACTGCTCCGCATCATCGCGCGTCATCAGGACCTTGTCTTCTTCCCGCTGCTGCTTCTCGAGGGCTGGAACCTGCACGTCGGAAGCATCCGGGTGCTCCGGCAGCGAACGCGTGGCCGCTTGATCGAAGCGCTACTGCTGACCGTCCACACCGCGGGCGGGGTCGCGCTTCTTCTTGCCGTCCTCTCGCCGGTGCGGGCATTGGTGTTCGTCGTCGTTCAGCAGTCGGCGTTCGGCCTTTACCTCGGCTCAACGTTCGCTCCGAATCACAAAGGCATGCAGATCATCGATCCAGCTGCGCGCCCGGACTTCCTGCGCCGCCAAGTCCTGACATCGCGCAACCTCACCGGCGGTCGGCTTACCAGCGTGGCCTTCGGCGGCCTCAACTATCAGATCGAGCATCACCTGTTTCCGAGCATGCCCAGTCGAAACCTCGCGCGATGCCGACCGCTGGTCAAAGCCTTCTGCGAGGCGCACGACGTGCCCTACACCGAAACGCATGTCCTGGACTCCTACCGACGGTCGCTGCGCTACCTGCGCAGCGTGCGACCTGACCCCCGCCCAGGCGCATCCTTTTCGGCCGAGAGCTGCGGTTCCGATTGAAAATCAACGAACGGTCCGCGGAGGAAGAATGACATGTTCCAGATGACTCCAGATGCGGCGATGCTCGTCCGCGACCTCACCGATCGAGCCCAGAGTTCGGCCGGCGCCGGTCTTCGTATCGTCGTCGATCCCCTGCACGACAGTTTGTCTATGCACATCGCGACCTCTCCGGCGGCCGACGACGTGGTCGTCACCCGAGACGGGGCGAACGTCTTCCTGTCTCCGTCCGCGGCACACCGGCTGCACCGGCGGACTCTTCGGGCCGACCTCTCGCCGGCACGCTCGTCGTTCTTCCTTGACTCCTGAGACGCGTCTACCTAGTGCGGTAGCGGCGTGATGCGCGCGAGGTAGACGTTGCGCCCCGATCCCGTATTGGTCGCGCTGATCCGGAACCGGCAGTCGACCTCGGTCCCATCGGCGCGCAGGACCGGCAGCTGCAAGTCGACGTCGAGGGCGCGCGCGACACCCGTGCTGAGGTGGCGGCTGAATCCGGCGACATGAGCTTCGCGGAATCGATGCGGGACGATGGCGACCACGCGGCGTCCGATCAGCGCGTCGGCAGTCCATCCCAGTGTGTCGCACAACGGCTGGCTGATCGCGATGATGCGGTTGGTGTCATCGACCGCGATGACGCCGAAGTCTGCGGAAGTGACGCACGCATCGTCCCAAGCCGGTCGGGCCTCGTGGTTGATGTCTTCTGCAAAGCGCGGGTCGTCCGCGCCCGCCCATGGGGTCGGGGGAGAACCGGCGGTCTGCGCGATGACCTGCTCGCAGGCCCAGTCGCGGACCGCGACGATCTCTGGCAGGCCAGGGCGTATTAGCAATCGTCCGGCTTTCGCGAGTTGCTCGCCCTCATCGAGTGCGTCCTGCAGTTGCCCGAAGGCCTCCGCTTCCTGGTGCGTGACCAACAGCTGTGGATTGACAGTTCTCGGAACCGCCGGAAGGTCACCAGGGTGATGCGCGGGCAACGGGGGCATGGCCGTACCAGTTCGTCGGGCCCGGTCGACCTCAGCCGCCAAGGCTTCGCTGATCTTGAAACGTGCGGCGTCGACCGCGGCGGGATTCCAAACAGCTTGTACGGAGGGGACCTCATTGTTCGTCCGAACGAGTGTTAGTTCGCGTAGCAGCGCATCGTGGTGTTCGCGAGCGGCGAGCCAGAGGGTTGGCGGCAGGTTGCACAGTACGACGCGGATGGCTCCCGGGGCCGCCACTGGAGTGCGCGATCCATCGTCGTCCCAGCTGCGAAGCGCGTCGTCGACTGTCGCATCGACATCGGCGACGGAGTGGGCGACGGTGCACCAGACGATCTTGCCAGCGTCGCCGAGGTACTCAACCCCATGGTCGAGCGCGGCAGCGGCGATGAGTTCAAGGCCGCGCCCCGTCGTCGCCTGGCTGGAATAGCCGCGCGGTGTGGGGCGCCCGGTGCCGAAGTCGCGGACCTCAATGCGGGCGTGATCGGCCAGGACGCGCACCGTCACCTCGACGGGCGTGTGCGCATGGAGCACGGCGTTGGTG
>JAVEEG010000134.1 GCA_030840585.1 Frankiaceae bacterium
GTGGCCGGGCTGTTCGCGAAGGTCGTCGTACTGCGGGCGGCCGTGCACGGCCACGTCACCTGGCTCGCCGTCGTCGCGGCGGTGAACACCGTGATCGGGCTCGCCTATTACCTGCGGGTGGCCGCAGTGATGTTCGCGCCGGCCGAGAACCATGACCCGACGCCGGTGCCGGCGCAACGCAGCTGGTCAGTCTCGGCCGGAGTCGCGGTGGCCGCCGCGGTGACCGTCATGCTCTCGGTCTACCCGCAGCCGTTGCTGCACCTGGCCTCACTGGCAATCGCGCACCAGTTCGCCTAGAAGCGAACCTGCGCGCGATTGCCTCAGCGGACCTGGTGGCGAGCTAGTACTTCATGCCCTGCAGGTTCACCGTGGCGGACGCGCCGTTGCTGTCGGAGTCGCCGAACTGGACCTGGATGTTGGTGCCCGGCTTGACGTACATCGTGACGTCCATGCTGATCGAGTAGAAGTCGAGCCCGAACGAGTTCACCCGGGTCCGGATGCCCGGGACGTTGAGAACGTGCGAGACATTGTTCGGCCCGGTCCAGAGCACGTACATCGACGGCACCGCGCCGGTCGTGTTCATGCTGAACGCACCGCTGATCGACTGCACGACGGCGTAGTGACCGCCGCTCGGCACCAGCACGTTCTGAGTGTTGCCGTAGCTGCCGCCGTTGATGTAGTTGTTCGTGACGAGATCGAGCGGCGTGCCGGCGCCGATGGCGACGGTGCCGCCGACCCGCAGCGATCCGCCGTCGACCCGGGCGTACGCGCCGGTGACGGGATCCCGCTCGCTCGTGACGAGGCTCGCCTTCGCGGTGACGGCCGCCTTCTGCGTGGCATGCGTCGGGTCGACGATGTTGATGCCGCTGCCGGTCGCCGCCATGACGGTCACCGGCGCACCGACGATCGCCACGCATATCGCGACGACCATGATCGTGATCTGCTTGCCACTGAAGCGTCGTTGGTTGGACATGCGTGCCCCCAGGCAGATGGCTCGCGGCCCCGTGCCGCGAGTGCCCGATGTCTACCACCGGGCTCGCGGGCTTGCCTAGCGGTAGTTCTGGAACTGCAGCGGGATCCCGAAGTCGGCGTCGCGCAGCATCGCGATCACGGTCTGCAAGTCGTCGCGCTTCTTCGACGAGACCCGGACCGTGTCACCCTGCACCTGCGACTGCACGCCCTTCGGCCCGTCGGCCTTGATCCGCTTGACGATCGCCTTCGCCTTGTCGTCGTCGATGCCCTGGCGAATGGTCACGACCAGCCGCGAGGTGCCGCCGCCCGCAGCGACCGGGTCGCCGTGGTCGAGCGCCTTCAACGAGACCTGCCGCTTGACCAGCCGCTCCTTGAACACGTCGAGAACCGCGCGCACCCGGTCGTCGCTGTTCGCGACGATCTCGACGCCGCTCTCGCCGCTCCACCGGATCGCGGCGCCGGTGCCCTTGAAGTCGAAGCGTTGCCCGATCTCCTTGGCCGCCTGGTTGAGGGCGTTGTCGACCTCCTGCCGGTCCACCTTGCTCACGACGTCGAACGACGAGTCCGCCACCGTGTCGCCTCCGCTATCCTGTCCGAGCAAGTCCCAGGCGGGTTGCCCGAGTGGTCAAAGGGAACGGTCTGTAAAACCGTCGGCTCAGCCTACGTTGGTTCGAACCCAACACCCGCCACCACTATCAGTGATCAGCACCGACGGCTGTTGGCCGAGTGCGGTCAGCTGATCGCCCTCGACGAGGACGCCGGAGTTCTCCGGGATTCCCAGCACCGCCGGTGCCGCGCCGAGACCCGCGCGGACCCATGCGGTACGGCGGTTGTCGTAGTGCGGGACGACGACGTAACCGTCGATCAAGCCGAGCCCGGGACCGACGTTCGGGTTGCCCCGCCACTGCGGCAGCAACGTCGTGGCGCAGGCGACCATCGCGCCGGCACTCGATCCCATGACCAGCACACCGCGCCCGGCCGCGGCCCGGATCCGCGCGCCGAGACCGGTCTCTACGAGCGCGTCGCGCAGGGTGCGCGGTGAGCCGCCGGTGAGGACGACGTAACCGGCTTCGTCGACGGCTGCGGCAGCCGCCTCGGGGTCCTTGCGCGCGTCCGGCGCGAGCAGCGCCTCGGCACCCAACTCAGTGAAGTACGACGTAGCTGCGTGCCGGTCTTGGCGTAGTCACTGCCCGGCGTGGAGGCGAGCGGTACGACGACCACCGGTCCGGGCCCGGCCATGTCGAGCAGCGCGAGGTCCATGTCCCGCGACTCGGGCATCAGCTCGTTGCCGCCTTGGAGACAAAGCCTGACCACCGTGCCTCCGTCCGTGTAACCTGGCTCCGCCTCGCCCCCTTAGCTCAGTCGGCAGAGCGTCTCCATGGTAAGGAGAAGGTCTACGGTTCGATTCCGTAAGGGGGCTCCACCGCAAGACCCGCGATCACTCGAAGCTGATGCCGTCGTCCTCGCCGGGCGTCTCGTAGACCGAGGTCCACAACCGGTTCCCATGCCGGCCGTCGAACAGCACCACGGTGTTGTCGAACCGGCCGGTCAGCAGCGCGAGCAGACCGGTGCGGCCGTGCCCGAGGTCGACGACGTCGAGCATCGAGATCCGCTGCACGTCCGCCGACTTGACCATCGTCCGCCAGAACGCCCGGTGGCTGCGGCCGTCGTACGCCGTCAGCGTGTAGCCCTTCTTGCCCGCGACACCGCGCACGAACGATGGCGCGCCGCCACGCAACGAGACGCGCAACGGGATGCCGAGGTCCGGGATCGTGTGGCTCTTGCCGTTGCGGCCGCTGACCGTCGCCGCCGCCTTCGCCGCGGAGTTGTCCTTGCCCGGAACGAACTCGACGTACGCGTCGGCGTAGTGGTCGCCATCCATGTCACCGGCGTCCCAGGCCCAGCCGTGCGTGCCGGAGGGGCTGAGGACGTCGCGCGACCACAGCCGCTTGCCGGTCCCGCCGATCGCGCTGAACGTCAGCCGCAGGCCGCCGACATACACGCGGGTGTCGCTGCGGCCGTCGTGATCGATGTCGCCGATCGGCAGGCCGAAGTCACCGGACGCGGTCCAGACGTCGGCGCCGGTCGCGCCGTTGATCGCGTGCACGACCGGCTCTTCGCCGCCGTCGTACCAACCCAGCAACAGGTCGGCCTTGTGGTCGCCGGTCAGGTCGGGTGACGGCACCAGCGAGACGAGGAACGCGTACGCCGTGCCGTTCGTGGTCCAGAGCGGCTGACCGGTGGCGCCGGACCGCGCGGCGGTGCTCGGAACGTCGCCGCCCGCGCAGATCAGGTAGTCGTCGATGCCGTCGCCGTTGAGGTCACCGACCGGGGTCGCGAACGTGAACTCGTCGCCACCTTCGGGTGCGCCCGGGTCGACGGTGCTGCCGGTGGTCGCGTCGATCACGAGTGGCGCGACCGACGTCGTGAAGGTCAGGCCGTCGAAGTGCAGGGTGAACCGGTCGAGCAGCAGGTACGGGGTCGTGTTCTTGCGCATCAAGGCGCCGTCGAACTCGCCAAGGCCGGCCGCGAGCAGACCGCTCGGGTCGTCCTCGATCAGGCCGGTGATGGTCGTCGACCACACCGACGCTCCGGTCTTCGGGCTGACCGCCTTGACGGTGAACGCGTCGACCTCGCCGCCGCCCACCGGGGTCTCCTGGCCGGTCACGGTCTCGGTCAGCACGAGCATGACGCTCTTGCCGCCCGGCGCCGGGATGTAGACCGCGGCGAGCGTGTCCGTCGGCGAGGGCACCGACCACAGCGTCCGGCCGGTGCGACCCGAGAGGACCTTCAGCGCCGGCTTGCGGGCGTACAGCCGCGAGCTGAGGACGTCGCCGACCCCGTCGCCGTCGACGTCCGGCAGCCCGGACTCGCCGTTGCCGTAACCCCAGATCGGCTGCTGCGTCGACGCGGTGAGGCCGGCGCTCGGCGCGGCCTTCCGGTGCTCGGCGAGGACGCGCATCCGGGCCGCGGGCAGGGTGGCCGCCGTACGGAAGTCGTCGGCGTGCAAGCCGAGCGCCGTACGCGCCGCTGTACGTGGTTGGGCGGTCGGGCGGGTGGCGGACGGTGCCGCCGAGACGGTGGCGGCTGAGCCCGCGAGCAGCGCCGCGGCAATGACCAGAGCGCGAATGCGCATCGGGACCCCCTGTTGTTCCGGTACCATTTCGACACGCGACCGCCGCATTCCTTCTGTTGGCCGGCCGCCGCGGCGGAGTAGCTCAGCCTGGTAGAGCAAGCGGCTCATAATCGCTGTGTCGCCGGTTCAAGTCCGGCCTCCGCTACGCTTGTACGTCCGCTAGATCCAGCTCAGGAAGGTCCGCACCGTGGCATCCACCGACGTCCGCCCGAAGATCACGTTGGCGTGCAACGAGTGCAAGCACCGGAACTACATCACCAAGAAGAACCGGCGCAACGATCCCGACCGGATGGAACTGAAGAAGTTCTGCCCGAACTGCCGCCAGCACACAGTGCACCGCGAAACCCGCTGAGGCTGCGGCTGGCGGCGTTCTCGTCGCCTTGCGGCCGTCAGGCCGCGGCGGCTCCTGCGGCCTTGCCAGCCGCACCCTCCCGTTGAGTGTGACGAAGTTCGTCCTCTCGACGGCTGAGAAGGCGACGTTCGTCACAGTCAACGGGGGACCAGTTGGCGCAGAATGGCGCCGTGGACCTCGAGGCATTCACCGCGGCTGGTCTGTACGACGCCGCCTCGCCGGCGGCCGCCGAACGGCTTGAGCTGCTCGCGTTCCTCGTCGACCAGGGCTGCACCCTCGACGAGATGGTCGCCGCCAACGAGCGCGGCCGGTTGTTCGCCCTTGCTGGTGACCGGCTCGTCCGGCCGCAGCGCGACCAGTTCACCCTCGATCAGGTCGCCGAGACGATCGGCGCGCCGGCCGAGAAGGTCCGGGCGATCTGGCGCGCCTTCGGGCTGGTCGAGGCCGACAAGGACAGCCCGGTCGCGTCGCCCGACGACATCGAGATGGTCGCCACCGCCGCCACCATGAGCGAGGTGCTCGGGCTCGAGGCGACCCTCGGCATGGCCCGGGTGATGGGCGCATCGCTCGCCCGGATCGGCGACGCCGCGAGCACCGCCGTACGCGGCCGGTTGCCGTCGATGTCGGTGGCGTCGTCGGGCAGCGAACTGACGACCGCCCGGGCCTTCGCCGGCATCGCCAGTGCGGTGCCCAACCTCGGCCGGACCCTCGACGTCCTGTTCCGCCACCACCTCGAGGCCGCGCGGATGCACTTCGAGCGGACCGAGAGCTGGGACGTCGTCGGCCAGGGCGGCATCCGGATCGCGGTCGGGTTCGCCGACTTGTGCGGGTTCACCGGCATGTCGCAACACCTGTCGATGGACGGCTTGTCGCAGTTGCTCACCCGATTCGAGGAGATCGCGGCGGATGTCGTCGCCGACCACGGTGGCCGGCTGGTGAAGTTCCTCGGCGATGCGGTCATGTTCGTCACGACCGACGCGGTGACCGCCGTCGCGGTCGCCGAGGATCTGGTCGAAGCGGCCGAGCTGCGCGGCCTCAAAGCCCGCGCGGGTGTCACCGCCGGCACTGCGCTGGCCCTCGACGGCGACTACTTCGGCCCGATCGTCAATCTGGCCGCGCGGCTGGTCGCGGTCGCCGAACCCGGTCAGGTGCTCGCATCGGATCCCGTCGTCGAACGGCTCGGCGATCGCCGTACGACGATCCCGCTCGGGCCGCAACGATTGCGGGGTTTCGACGACCCGGTGCCGGTGTCCAGGCTCGCGCCGCTGGCCGGATAACGTCCCGGCATGCCGCTCAACCGTGACTTCGTCGGCCGGGAGTATCCGGCGCCGGACACCTACGAGGTCTCCCGCGAACTCATCCGTCGGTTCGCCCAGGCCATCGGTGACAACAACCCCGCGTACGTCGACATAGAGGCGGCGAAGGCACTAGGCCATCCCGACGTCATCGCGCCGCCGACGTTCCTGACCGTGCTGACCTTCCGGTACGCGATGTCCGGGCCGGTCATCGATCCAGACCTCGGTCTCAACTACGCACTCGTCGTGCACGGCGAGCAGAAGTTCGTGCACCACCGGCCGGTGCGTGCCGGCGACGTACTGCGAATCGTGTCGAGCGTCGTCGACATCCGTGACGCCGGCCGCAACGAACTCATGACGACGAAGACCGCGGTCGTCACCACCGAGGGCGAGCCGATCGCGGATCTCTACGGCACGCTCGTGTCGCGCGGAACGGCAGCAGCATGACCGCGAAGGTGAACTACGACGACGTCGAGGTCGGCACCGAACTTCCGGCGCAGACGTTCACGATCCAGCGCGCCAACCTGGTGCAGTACTGCGGCGCTTCCGGCGACTTCAACATCATTCACTGGAATGAGCGCATCGCGAAGGCGGTCGGGTTGCCCGACGTTATCGCGCACGGCATGTACACGATGGCCGAGGCGGGCCGCGTCGTCACCGACTGGGCCGGCGACCCCGGCGCCGTCGTCGAGTACGGCGTCCGCTTCTCCGCGCCGGTGCCGGTGCCCGACGACGACAAGGGCACCGAGCTCGTCGTCCGTGGTGCGGTCGCGGAGAAGCTCGAGGGCAATCGGGTCGCGGTCGACATCGACGCCCGGGTCGGCGAGACCAAGGTCTTGATGAAGGCGCGAGCAGTCGTCCAGCTTGGCTGATCCGACACCGCCGCCGGACGTCGTCGCGCTCGCGGCCGCGCGGGCCGACGCGCGAGCCGCGCGTGAGTTCGCCGCCGCCGACCGGTTGCGCGACGAGATCGCCGCCGCCGGATGGGTCGTCACCGACGGCCCCGACGGGCCGGTGCTCAACCCGAAACCGCCGTACGACGTCCTTGCCGACTTGCGTGGTCTCGTGGCAACGCACCTGCCGCACCGGGCGACGGTGAGTGTCGTCGGCGACGGTTGGCCGGACGACGTACGCACCTGTCTCGATGCATTGCTCACCCACACGACCGACGACGTCGTCGTACAGGTTCTCGACCTGGGCAACGTCGACGGTGCCGGCGATGTGGTGCACGAGTTCGCCGGCCCGCGGGTCAGCGCATGGCACCTCGCGACTGCCGCGGCCTGGCGGGGCGGATCGGTCGGTTGGGCCGACGCGCGGCGGGCACTGCTGCGGGCTGACACCGCGCGGATCCATGTGTGGTGCGACCTGTCGAGCGTGCTGACCGGCGACGCCGTCACGCCGTTGCTCGACGCGATCGACGCCGATGACAACGTCGTTGCGGCCGGTTGGCGCGGGGTCAACGTCGACGTCGCCAATGAGTGGCGGTCGTTCACCGACGCCGGGCCGGGTGATGTCGATGCGCTGCTCGGTTACCTGATGGCGATGCGCCGCGACGCCGCGATCGACGCGGACGTGCCGCAGCCGAAGGCGCGGTTCTACCGCAACGCCGACATGGAGGCGTCGTTCGCGCTACGGGCGGCCCGGCCGGGCGCGCGGATCGTCGTACCGGCGGTCGAGTTGCCGGTGCGGCAGGACCGGCACCGCGGCTACCACGACACCGACCCGGCCTACCGGGACCGCGAGTCGGCGAAGACGTACCAGCGTTTTCTGCAGCAGTACCGCGGCCGGACGGACCTGCTCGCCCCCCGTCCGCCGTGATCATGGCGTTCGCAGCGATTTTCGGCGTGAGCATGGCGTTCGCAGCCGCACAACGCCATGATCACGAACCCGAGCGGCGAGGTCCTTGACAAGGTAGTGAGTCGTCACTCACTATGGTCGACGTGATGACGCCGGCCACCCGCATGACCGCCGAAGAGCGGCGCGCGGACGTGCTCCGGGTCGCGGTCGGGCAGTTCGCCAAGCACGGCTACCAGGGCACCTCTACCGAGGACGTTGCCCGCGCCGCCGGCATCAGCCAGCCCTACCTATTCAAGATGTTCCCGACCAAAAAGACGCTGTTCCTGGCGCTGGTCGAGCAAGGTTTCGCCCGGGTTCGCGAGGCGTTCGTCGAGGCCGTCGGCGGCGCCGCGGGCGACGAGGCGCTGGAGCGGATGGGCGAGCGGTACGGCGAACTACTGCGTGATCGGGACGAGCTTTTGTTGCAGTTGCAGGCATATGCCGCCTGTGACGACCCGGAGATCGGCGCGACGACGAGGCGCGAGTTCGGCCGGCTGTGGCGCGAGGTCGCCGCGATCTCTGGTGTCGACGACGAGCGGCTGCAGCAGTTCTTCGCGATGGGCATGTTGATGAACGTGCTCGCTGCGATGGACGCGCAGAGCCACCCGTCGCAGTGGGTCAAGGCCTGCATCCCACCCGCCTGGCTGGCCCCGCCCCGATCGGTCGCCGGCTAAAAATTTTTGCGCAGCTAGGTGAGTGATTACTCACTTAGAGATGGGAGAGATCGCGATGACTCAGCGGACCCGCACGATCTGGACGTTCGTCGTCACCAGCGTCGCGCTGTTCATGGCGCAGCTCGACAACCTCGTCGTCACCACGGCGTTGCCGGTGATCCGCAAGGACCTGCACGCGTCGCTGTCCTCGCTGGAATGGACGGTCAATGCGTACACGCTGACGTTCGCGGTCCTGCTGCTGACCGGCGCGAGTCTTGGCGAACGGTTCGGCCGGCGGCGGATGCTCGTGATCGGTCTCGTCGTGTTCACCGCCGGGTCGGCCGCCGCCGCGCTCGCGCCGAGCGCCGACTGGCTGGTCGCGTTCCGCGCGGTGCAAGGCGCCGGCGCGGCGATCGTGACCCCGCTGACGTTGACGTTGCTGTCGGCGGCGGTTCCGATCGAGAAGCGCGGGATGGCGCTCGGCATCTGGGGTGCGGTCGCCGGGCTCGCGATCGCGACCGGTCCGGTCGTCGGCGGCGCCGTCGTACAAGGTTGGTCGTGGCAGACCATCTTCTGGCTGAACGTGCCACTGGGCCTGCTGCTGATCCCGATTGCCCGGTTGCGCGTGGTCGAAAGCCACGGCCCGTCAACGCGACTCGACCTGCCCGGCGTCGCGCTCGCGAGTACGGGATTGTTCGGCGTCGTGTTCGGTCTGGTCCGGGCGAACAGCCTCGGGTGGGGATCGCCGTACATCATCGCGGCGTTCGCCCTCGGTGCGGTGTTCCTCGCGCAGTTCGTCGCGTGGGAACTGCATCGCGCGCCGGAGCCGATGCTGCCGATGCGACTGTTCCGTTCGCGCGGTTTCAGTGCCACGAATGCCGCGAGTGTGTTGATGTTCTTCGGAATGTTCGGCTCGATCTTCCTGCTCGCGCAGTTCTTGCAGACGGTGCAGCACTACTCGCCGCTGTGGGCCGGGTTGCGCACGTTGCCGTGGACCGGCATGCCGATCGTCGTCTCGCCACTCGCCGGTTTGCTCGCCGACCGGATCGGCGGCCGGCCGGTCGTGTTCGTCGGGCTGGTGTTGCAGGCGACCGGGCTGGGCTGGCTCGCCGCGATCTCGTCACCGACGGTCCCGTACTCCCACCTCGTGCCGGCGTTCATCGTCAGCGGCATCGGCATGGCGATGTTCTTCGCGCCGGTCGCGACGATGGTGCTCGGCACCGTCGACCGCAGCGAAGAGGGAATCGCGTCCGGTGCGACCAACGCATTGCGTGAGCTCGGTGGGGTGTTCGGGGTCGCCGTACTCGCCTCGGTGTTCGCCGCCCACGGCGGCTACCTGAACGGGCAGTCCTTCGTCGACGGCCTGCGCCCGGCGGTCGCGGTGGGAGCAGCCGGCGTAGCTCTAGCGGCAATCGCAATCGCAATGGTGCCGCGGCGGGCAAGCGCAAGCGAAGCCCGGTCGAGTGCGACGAAATTGGGCGGTTTGGCGCCCGAAAAGCCCAAGTTCGTCTCAGTCAACGGCTGACGGCTCAGGATTGGCACTTATCGTCTGAGGGGAAGGTGCCGATGCGGGTGTCTAGAGGCATCCGACCCGGAGGCGCACATGACCGTTCTGCCGCTCTGGCGACGCGGTCGCCGTGACGCCGCCGCGGCCCCCCGTAGCGCCGAATTGCCGCGCGAAGCCGTCGTGTTCTCCGGCGGCGGGAGCCTAGGCGCCGCGCAGGTCGGCGCGCTGCAAGCGCTCTACGAGGCCGGCATCACGCCCGACGTCGTCGTGGGCTGCTCGGTCGGCGCGCTCAATGCGGCGTACCTCGCGGTCGACCCGACCGCCGAGCGGGTCCGCGAGCTGGTCGAGCTGTGGCGGCGGATGGATCGCACCGACGTGTTCCCCGACGGCCGGTTCAGCGTCGCCCGCCGGTTGGCCGGCCGCGACGACCACCTTTACTCCAACCGTGGCCTGAAAGCCGTTATCGCAGAAGGGGTTCCGGTCGCCGACCTAGCCGAGACCCGGATCCCGTGCCACATCGTGACGACCGACCTGATCGCCGGTGAGCCGGCCTGGTGGACGACCGGCCGGCCGGAGGAGGTACTGCTCGCGAGCGCCTGCCTGCCCGGCATGTTCGAGCCGGTACCGCTCGGTGACAGCTTGCATGTCGACGGCGGCGTCAGCTGCCCGGTGCCGACCCAGCACGCGATCGACCTCGGTGCCCGCCGGGTCTGGGTGCTCGACGTCGCCCGCGAGTTCCACGGCTGGGCCGACGACCGGATGACCGCGATGGACGTGCTGCTCGAGAGCTTCGCGATCTCGCGGTCGCACCTCGGCCGCCGCTCGCCGATCGCCGGTGCGCACCAGCAGATCGTCAACCTGCCGCCATTGCGCATCGGCCGGCACGACCTGCGCGACTTCAGCAAGACCGCCCGGTTGCTCGCCGCCGGTCGCGAAGCCGGCCGCGCGATGATCGCCGCCGAGCGCTCGCGCACCCAGTCGGCCGCCAAGCCGGCCGCGTCCGCGTCGTAACTAGGGCGCAAAGCGAACCAAATCCGCACCTTCCGGCTCATCAGCCGTGGAAGGGGTGGGTCTCATGTCTCGTCATCGAATCGTTCGTGGTGTCGTCGCCGCCGCATTGCTTGCTACCGGATTGGTCGGCACCGCCAGCCAGGCGACTACGTCGCCGGTGTCGGCGTGGGTGCCGACGCTGTATGTCTCGCAGGGCTCGTTCCAGCAGCTCAGCGCGTTCCGGGACGGGACGGCGTACGTCTTCGACATCGGTACGACGACGACGCTGTGGCACAGCTCGAACTTCGGGCTGTCTTGGGATCCGCTGACTTATCTCCCGGCCAACGTCGGCGCCGGTGCGCAGGCCCGGTTCGCGTCGGCGAAGGTCGGCTACCTGATCAGCGGCAGCAACATCTACATGACTACCGACGGTGCGAAGACCGCGACGAGTTGGCGCCAGCTCCCTGGGCCCAAGGTGGCCAAGGGCGACATGATCTACGCGAGCCGGATCGGCGTCACCGGATCGACGGTCGCGATCGGCGGTGACACGACCCCGCCGGTGCACACCGGCTGCAACCCGCCGGCGCACGGCGACATCTGGACCAGCCACGACAGCGGGCGCACGTGGATCGACGCGAAGCTGCCGGCCGATGTCAGCGTCGGATCGGTGCGGTACGTCAGCGCGCGGGACGGCGTGGCGTGGGCGTGGGACATGCACCCGGATGGCAACCCGTGCGAGTTCCTCGGTGACAAGTCATCGGTGTGGGTCACTCACGACGGCGGCAAGCACTTCAACCGGGTGCTTCGGTGCGCCAACACGACCGGCGAGATCTGCACGGCGGCGGTGTTCCTCGATCCACGGCACCTGCTGGTCGGACGCAACAACGGGACCATGACCGCGAGCAGCGACGGCGGCCGCACGTTCCACGAGCAGGCCGGGTTGCCCACCGTTCTCGGGCCGCAGCCGACGAAGAGCGAGGACGACGAGTGGTTCTGGATCCAGGGCTTCGCGATCGCCGACCAGACCTTGTTCGCGACCACGAAGTTCGGCGGCGCGTTCATCAGTGGCAACGGCGGCAAGTCGTGGATCCGGGAGAACTCGTGCGACACGCCTTACGGGCTCGGCGTCGGTGACGTCGCGGCGTTCGACGGGACTCGCGCGATCGCCGGCGGGCCGAACTGCATCGCCACCCGCACCGACGGCACAGCCGGCAACGCCGCACCGATCGCGCTGCCGAAACAATCGGTGCCGAGTGGTGCGGACTTCGTCGGTGCCGGTCAGACGATCCGCAACGGTGTGCTGACGGTCAGCCTGCTTCGGCGATGAGCTTCGCGAGCCGGGTGACGCCCTCGACGAGGTCGTCGTCGCCGAGGGCGTAGGACAGCCGGAAGTACCCCGGCGCACCGAACGCTTCACCCGGTACGACGGCGACCTCGGCCTCGTCGAGCACGAGCTCGGCCAGTTGGGCCGAGGTGCTCGGAGTCACGCCGCGCAGCGTCGTACCGAGAACGCCTTTGACCGAAGGGAAGCAGTAGAACGCGCCAAGCGGCTCGGGGCAGGTCACGCCGGGAATGTCGGCGAGCATCCGCACCATCGTCCGGCGGCGGCGGTCGAACGCCGTCCGCATCTCGGCGGCCGCCGACAGGTCACCACGCAGCGCGGCCAGCGCGGCGGCCTGCGCGACGTTCGACACGTTGGACGTCGCGTGCGATTGCAGGTTGGTCGCGGCCTTGACGATGTCGGCCGGACCGATCAGCCAGCCCACCCGCCAGCCGGTCATCGCGTAGGTCTTCGCCACCCCGTTGACGACGACGCACCGGTCGGCGAGCTCGGGTACGACGGCCGGCATCGACGTCGCGACCGCACCGTCGTAAGTGAGGTGTTCGTAGATCTCGTCGGTGAGCACCCAGATGCCCTGCTCGACCGCCCACCGGCCGATCGCCTCGACCTGCTCGCGCGGGTAGACCGCGCCGGTCGGGTTGGACGGCGAGCAGAACAGCAGCACCTTCGTCTGCGGCGTGCGAGCGGCTTCGAGCGCCTCCACCGAGGCGAGGTATCCGGTCGTCTCGTCGGTCGGTACCTCGACCGGTACGCCGCCGGCGAGCTTGATGCACTCCGGGTAGGTGGTCCAGTACGGCGCCGGCAGCAGCACCTCGTCGCCCGGGTCGAGCAGGGTCGCGAACGCCTGGTAGACCGCCTGCTTGCCGCCGTTCGTGACCAGCACCTGCCCGGCGGTGATCTGGTACGACGAGTCGCGCGCCGTCTTCGCGACGATCGCCTCTTTGAGCTCCGGGAGGCCACCGGCGGGGGTGTAGTGGTGCATCTTCGGGTCGCGGCAGGCGGCGATCGCGGCCTCGACGATCGGGTCGGGCGTCGGGAAGTCCGGCTCACCGGCGCCGAAGCCGATAACGTCGCGGCCGGCCGCCTTGAGCGCCTTGGCCTTCGCGTCCACCGCCAGGGTGGCCGATTCGCTGATGGCACCGATCCGCTGGGACACCCGAGCTGACATGTCCCCATCGTCCCAGTCCGGCGATGCGAGGGTCCACTGAGATCGGCGTTCGACCGGCGGCGGCGGGGAACCGTACACTGGCGGGCGCTCACAGGGCAGTAGCTCAATTGGCAGAGTCCCGGTCTCCAAAACCGGTGGTTGGGGGTTCGAGTCCCTCCTGCCCTGCCAGGTAACACGGCACCACCCGCACGACCCCGCACCATCCGCGACTTGCGAACAGAAGGAGGCCAGGTGACGCAGACCAGCGAGCGCACGCCTGCGCCCTCACCGGCCGGCGGCGGCCGCGGCGCCAAGCGCCCCGGCG
This sequence comes from Frankiaceae bacterium, assembly GCA_030840585.1. Taxonomy (GTDB): domain Bacteria; phylum Actinomycetota; class Actinomycetes; order JAFAQI01; family JAFAQI01; genus BP-197. The sequence continues at coordinate 13,556 of JAVEEG010000134.1, forward strand.
TCGGCAGCCGGATCTCGACCTACAACCGGCAGGTCGTCGCCGAGTTGCGCAAGGTGATCTGGCCGACCCGCAACGAGCTGGTGACCTACACCGTCGTGACGCTGGTGTTCGTCACCGCGATGGTCGCGCTCGTCTCGCTCTACGACCTGGTGTTCACCAAGGGCGTCCTGTCGATCTTCGGCTGAACCAGACTTCGAGGTATCCCATCACTGTGACCGACAACGACGGCTTCGCTGCGCCGCTCTCCGAGCAGGCCGAAGCGATCGAGGCGACCGACGAGACCGCGACCGGCGACGTACCTGCCGGCGAGGGCGACGGTGTCGTGCCCGCGACCGAGGCCGGCTCCGGCGCGGACACGGTCGACGAGTACGACCCGCTCGGCGGCTCCGACGAGCCCACGCCGGGATACCTCGAGCCTGAGGTGTCCGAGGCGGAGGTCGCTGAGGTCGAGGCCGCCGAGGTCGAGGTCGAGGCCGAGCCCGTCGACGAGGTGGAGGAGTTCCGCTCCAAGCTCTCCTCGCTGCCCGGCGACTGGTACGTCGTACACACCTACGCCGGCTACGAGAACAAGGTGAAGGCCAACCTCGAGACCCGCATCGCGAGCCTCAACATGGAGGACTTCATCTTCCAGATCGAGGTGCCCACGCAGGAAGAGACGCAGATCAAGCAGGGCAAGCGCCAGGTCGTGCAGTCGAAGATCTTCCCGGGCTATGTGCTGGTCCGGATGGACCTCACCGACGAGTCGTGGTCCGCGGTGAAGAACACCCCGAGCGTGACCGGCTTCGTCGGTACGACGCACCCGACGCCGCTGTCCACCGACGACGTCGTGAAGTTCCTCGCGCCGAAGCCGAAGGAAGCGAAGAAGACCGAGGCGCCGAAGGTCATCGACTTCCGGATCGGCGACTCGGTCACCGTCATGGACGGGCCGTTCGCGACCCTGCCGGCGACGATCGTCGAGATCAACGCCGAAGCGCAGCGCCTGAAGGTGCTCGTCTCCATCTTCGGCCGGGAGACCCCGGTCGAGTTGTCGTTCAGTCAAGTCTCGAAGATCTAGGACTCCGATATGCCTCCGAAGAAGAAGGTCTCCGGCCTTATCAAGCTGCAGATCCAGGCCGGTGCCGCGACGCCGGCGCCGCCGGTCGGGCCCGCGCTCGGCCAGCACGGCGTGAACATCATGGAGTTCTGCAAGCAGTACAACGCGGCCACCGAGGCGCAGCGCGGCAACGTCGTACCGGTCGAGATCACCGTCTACGAAGACCGGTCGTTCACGTTCGTGACGAAGACGCCGCCCGCCGCGCGGCTCATCCTCAAGGCGGCCGGGGTCGAGTAGGGCTCCGGCGAGCCGCACAAGACGAAGGTCGCGTCGATCAGCCGCGCGCAGGTCCGCGAGATCGCGCAGAGCAAGCTCGAAGACCTGAACGCGAACGACATCGACGCGGCCGAGAAGATCATCGCCGGCACCGCGCGCTCGATGGGCATCACCGTCACCGAGTAACACCCGCAGTCAGTGGGAGGGCGCCGTACCGAGGCGTCCGCCATCACCACAGGAGGAAGTACATGGCAAAGCGCAGCAAGTCTTACGAGCAGGCGGCCGCACTCGTCGACCGGGACAAGCTCTACAGCCCGATCGAGGCGGTCAAGCTCGCGAAGCAGACCACTACGACGAAGCGGTTCGACTCGACGGTCGAGGTCGCGATGCGTCTCGGCGTCGACCCGCGCAAGGCCGACCAGATGGTCCGCGGCACGGTCTCGCTCCCGCACGGCACCGGCAAGACCGCGCGGGTCGCGGTGTTCGCGACCGGTGACAAGGCCGAAGAGGCGCGCGCGGCCGGTGCCGACATCGTCGGCGGCGACGACCTCATCGCGCAGGTCGAGGGCGGCATGCTCGACTTCGACGCGGCGGTGTCCACCCCGGACCTGATGGGCAAGGTCGGCCGGCTCGGCCGGGTGCTCGGTCCGCGTGGCCTCATGCCGAACCCGAAGACCGGCACGGTGACGATGGACGTCGCCAAAGCGGTCACCGACATCAAGGGCGGCAAGATCGAGTACCGGGTCGACCGCCAGGCCAACCTGCACTTCGTGATCGGCAAGACGTCGTTCACCGAGGACCAGCTGCTCGAGAACTACTCGGCCGCGCTCGACGAGGTGCTGCGGGCGAAGCCGTCGACCGCGAAGGGCCGCTACCTCAAGAAGATCGCGATGTCGACGACCATGGGCCCCGGCATCCAGGTCGACCCGATGAAGACGAGGAACCTGCACGAGACCGAAGGCGCCGAAGCCGACACCGCCGAATAGGCCCTTTTCTCGTTGACTGCGACGAACTTCGTCTTCTGAACGGCTGAGAAGACGAGGTTCGTCGCACTCAACATTCGCTGCTAGCCTGTACGACGCCGAAGACCGCTGGTCGTCGCCCGCACATGGACGACGTAAATCCCGCGTAGGTGAGTGGTACGTCGTCTGTCGACGCCCCGCGCGCCTGCGCCGGGGTGTTTTTCGGTTCATCAGACCGAAACGGAAGGAGACCGACTGATGGCGAGGCCCGACAAGGCCGCCGCGGTCGCCGAGCTCACCGACGCGTTCCGCGACTCGTCGGCGGCGGTGCTCACCGAGTACCGCGGCCTCACGGTCGCGCAGCTCAAGGAGCTACGCCGCTCGCTGGCGCCGAACGCGACGTATGCCGTCGTCAAGAACACGCTGACGAAGATCGCCGCCCGCGAAGCCGGCGTCGATGCGTTCGAGTCGTTGCTCGAAGGCCCGTCGGCGATCGCGTTCGTCAAGGGCGACCCGGTCGAGGTAGCGAAGAGCCTGCGCGACTTCGGCCGCAACCACCCGCTACTGGTGATCAAGGGCGGCCTGCTCGACGGCCGCTCGATCTCGGCCGACGAGGTACGGCGGCTCGCCGACCTCGAGTCGCGCGAGGTCCTGCTCTCGAAGGTCGCCGGCGTCCTGCAGGCGTCGCTGCAGCAGGCGGTCAGCCTGTTCGCCGCGCCGCTGTCGCAGATGGCCCGGCTGATGGCCG
>JAVEEG010000002.1 GCA_030840585.1 Frankiaceae bacterium
CCTGCGCTATTTCGAAGACCTGTCCGAGGCCGAGACGGCGGCCGCGCTCGGCTGCTCGATCGGCTCGGTGAAGAGCCAGGCGTCGCGCGGCATCGCGCGGCTACGCGAAACCCTGACCGAGCAGCGCCTGGTCGACGGGGAGTGGCACCAGCTTCCGGAGGTGGTCTCATGACCGAGCAGATCGAGCGCGAGCTCTCCCAGATGTTCCACGAGCGGGCGCACGCGCTGGATGTGCTGCCCCCGCTTCCCGCGGAGCGGGTACGGCGGGCGCGCCTGCAGTCCGCGCTCGCGATGGCGAGCGTCGTCGCCGTAGTGGCGGCCGCCGGGACGATCGGCGTCCGGTTGGCGTCGGGGACCGCGGGCGGCGACACGTCGATCAGCGATTCCGGCTCGGCGCAGGCGGCCTTGGAACGGGTCGCGGAACGCATGCTCGCCGGTCGCTGGCGGGTCACCGGCACCGAGAGCGTCGTCCAGTCCGGCCGGGCAGTGCCGATGGGCGTCGCCCTCCAGGTGGACTACGACGGACCGACCAAGTCCGCCGTCGCCCGCAACAACGGCAAGATCGTCGCGATCCAGGTCGACGGGGTGACCTATGTCCCGCTGGAAGCCGAGCCGGACGTCATGGCGTACCTGCCCAAGGGCGCGCAGTGGCAGCAGACGCCGTTCCCGATGTTCGGCACGGACCCGGCCGCCTTCGTCACCGGAGCCAGCAACGGCGCGTCCACCACGTCCGGCCCGCACGGCTCGCCGCTCGGACCCGGCACGGCCGACGCGATGCGGGGGGCGACCGTGCACCGGACGGCGGCCGGCTTCCGGATCGACACCGCCGAACCGTATGGCGGCTGGGCGCGCACCGAGGTGAAGCTGCGCGCGGACGGCACCATCTCCTCGGTGCACACCGTGACGCAGGCGCACATCCCGAACGCCATGGGCACCTCGACAACAGATCAGCGGGCGGTCCTCGACGTCGTGTTCACTCCGCTGTCCACGCCGGTCGACGTAGTGGCGCCGGACCCGGCGACGGTCGTGAGCAACGCGGAGTTCTCGGCGGCCTTTCAGAAAGCGTTCGCGCAGGGTGCACCGGGCAGCAAGCCGTGTCCGTCGTCGATGACGACCCCGTCGCCGGCGATCGTTCACCATCACACGTCGCCTGGCGGCTCGGTGACGACGACGCAGTCGACGACGATGCTCACCTGCCGGATGGCCACGCTCACGCTCGTGACGCCGAGCGCCTCACCGAGCCCGCACTGACCCGGGGGCGGGGCGTTCCTACGTAACTTGACATAAGATAGATTATCGGCGCACGCAACGTGAGCGGAAACGCTTTCGGAGCGGGCCGGATCGTGATTTGCTCCGGCCGATGCGCACCATGTTCGACGCAGTCAACATCGCGAGCCTCCCGGCCGACGCGACGATGCTCGCGGGTTACGTCGACGGTCGCAACACCACCGGACACTTCGAGCGGCTCAAGGCGGCGCACCCGCACGTACAGTGCGTCCGGATCACCGTTACGGGCGGAACGCTCGACGCCGAGGTTGGCGACATCGAAACCGGCGACATGAGCCCGCACTCCGGCGCCGCCTGGGCCGCCCGCAAGATCGCCGCCGGCCATCACCCGACGCTGTATTGCAACACCTCCACCTGGCCCCGGGTGAGGGCCGAGGTGCAGAAGATCGGCATCGCCGGGCGGCTGTCCTACTGGGTCGCCCAGTACGACGGCGACCCGACCATCCCGGCCGGCGCGATCGCCAAGCAGTTCACCGACAAGGCGCTCGGCCGCAGCCTCGACCAGTCGATCGTCGCGGCCCACTGGCCGGGCGTCGACGCCGACATCGACCCGACGCCGGAGCTGACCGTCGCCGCCGTCAACCGCGGGCACGCCACCTTCACCTGGACCCAGATGCCCGGCGCGACCAGCTACGACTTCTTCCAGGACGGCGAGCTGATGGCCGTCCACACGGCGGGCAAGCACACGACCGGGCCGGATCGGCTGCACGGCGAGCACACGTTCCGGGTCCTCGCCCTCGGCCCGCACGGTCTGCGGGTCTTCTCGAACACCCAGGTCGTCACGTTCCCGTAACACTCTGGGCCACGGGTGAACCACGTCCTGTCACCGTGCGTCGTAACTGACGTCGGCGGGCAGACCTTCCGGTAGGGAATGCCCGCAGCAGCGCACGGCGTTGCGACGGGTGACGGTTCACGGCCAGGAGGCAGACATGGGTGAGCGAGTCCTACGGGGCAGCCGCCTCGGGACCACTAGTTACGAGACCGACCGCAACACCGACCTGGCCCCGCGCCAAGAGATCGCGTTCGACTGCCCGCACGGCCACGAGACCCGGGTCCCCATGAGCGCCGACGCCGAGCTTCCCGCGACGTGGGAATGCCGAGTCTGCGGTGCCAGCGCGCTCCGGCGCGACGGCGCGCTGCCCGAGGTGAAGAAGGGCCGGGTGGCACGCACCCACTGGGACATGCTGCTCGAACGGCGCTCGCTCGACGAGCTCGAGGACGTACTGGCCGAGCGGATGGCCGAGCTGCACGCCGGCCAGAAGAGCCATAAGAAGAGCGCCTAACCCTCAACCCGGCTCACGCTGCGGGCGAGGTTGAGACTCTGAGCGGCGAAACCGTGCACGGAAGCCCCAGACGGTTACCCGCCACAGCGCCTCGGCGACGATCGAGCGGTCCATCTTGCTGACCCCCGCGGTCCGCTCGACGAACCGGATCGGCACCTCCACCACCCGCCAGCCGGCCCGCCAGGCCCGCCAGACCAGGTCGACCTGGAAGCAATAGCCCTGTGAGGCGATGCCGCCGAGATCCATGCCGGCGAGGACCTCCCGCCGGTACACCCGGAATCCCCCGGTCGCGTCCCGTACCGGCAGCCCGAGCACGAGCCGGGCGTAGGCGTTGCCGCCGCGGGAGAGCAGCTCCCGCCGCCGCGGCCAGTCCACCACCGAGCCGCCGTCCACCCAGCGCGACCCCAGCACCACGTCCGCCGCCGGCAACGCGGCCAGCAGGTCCGGTAGCTGCTCGGGCGCGTGCGAGCCGTCGGCGTCCATCTCGACCAGCGCGTCGTAGCCGCGCTCCAGTCCCCAGCGAAAACCGGCCACGTACGCCCCGCCCAGGCCGGACTTCGCGGTCCGGTGCAGCACGTGCACCCGCGAGTCGGTCGCGGCCCGGGCATCGGCCAGGTCGCCAGTACCGTCCGGGCTGCCGTCGTCGACGACGAGAACGTCCGCCGCCGGAACCGCGGCCGCCAGCCGATCCAGCACCCGGTCGAGGTTGTCCCGCTCGTTGTACGTCGGGACGATCACCAGGACGGTCATGGGCGCGGCTCGCTCACCGCTGGCTCGGCCGGCGCAGGCTGGCCCGGAAGGTCCGGTACGGCGGCCGGGTCGGCGGCTGTGACCCGCCGGCGCGGCCCCCACAGCGCCAGTCCGACCGCCAACAGCCCGGCGAGCGCCGCCCCACGCTCCGGCCACGCCCCGAGCCGGTCGGCGATCGTCGTAGCGTCACGCAGCGGCACCGTAGCGACCAGCCGGGCCGGCACGAAGACGCCGGTCCGCGCGGCGACCCGCCCGTCCGGCCGGATGATCGCGCTCACCCCGCTCGTCGCCGCGACCACGACCGCCCGGCCGTGCTCTACCGCCCGCAACCGGCTCATCTCGAGTTGCTGCGCCGTCTCGCCGCCGTGACCGTCGTCGCCACGGTGCTCGTACGTCGCGTTGTTGGTCTGCACCACGAGCAGCCGACCGCCGCCGCGGACCGCGTCCCGGACCACGCCGTCGTCGGCGACCTCGAAACAGATCACGTCGGCGATCCTTGCCGGGCCGACCTGCAGCACACCGGGACGACGACCGGCGGCAAAATCCTTGGAAATCAAGGAAAACCGATGGATGACGCGGATGAGGACATCGCGCCACGGCAGGTATTCGCCGAACGGCACGAGGTGGCGCTTCACGTACCGCTCCCCCGGCCCGGTGTCCGGCGACCAGACGAGGCCCGCGTTGCTGACGTGGTCCGGGCCCGGCCCGTCGAGCACGGCGCCGACGAGTACCGGTACGCCGATCGCGGCCACCGCTCGGCTCACCATGGCGCCGGCGATCGGGTCGGTCGTCGGGTCGTCGTCGGAGGCGTTCTCCGGCCAGACGACGAGGTCCGGGCGGGCCACCCGGCCGGCCGCCACGTCGGCCGCCAGCAGCTCGGTCTGGGCCTCGTGGTTGGCCGTGACGGCCCGGCGCTGGTCGAACTCCTTGAGCCCGAGCCGCGGCACGTTGCCCTGGATAGCGGCCACGACGACGTGCGCGTCACCTGCGGTCGGCACCGAGACCAGGCCGCCGCCGGCGAGCAGTACGGCGCCGGCCGCCGCCGCGAGCGCCACCGCCGGCCCTGCAACCGTTATCCGGGCGACCGTCGTACGGCGGAGCAGGAACAGGCCCACGCCGCCGAGGGCTGCCCCGATCGTGACGACCGCGAACGTCAGCATCGGGGCGCCGCCGATCGCCGCCCACGGCAGCAGCGGGCCGTCCGCCTGGCCGAACGCGATCCGGCCCCACGGCAGGCCGCCGAACGGCCAGCGGTCGCGGGCGAACTCGACCGCCACCCACACGACTGGTACCGCCACCGGCCACCAGCGGCGCCGGCCGACGACCGCCAGCGCGAGCGCGAGCAGCGCGAACCACAGGCTTTCCATCAGCGCGACGACGAGCCAGGCGTCGACGCCGAGACCGCGCAGGAACGCGAACGTCGGCACCAGCTGGCCGAGACCGACGGCGTAGCCGAACAGGGCGGCGGTGCGGGGCGGCAGCGTGCTTGCCACGGCGGCGATCAGGGCGACGGCGGGCGGTGCGGCCCACCACCACGACAGCGGCGGCAGGCTGGTCCACAGCAGGACGCCGGAACCGGCGCCGAGCGCGAGTCGGAGGGCTGCGCTGGACCTCGCGGACAGCGGCACACCCTTCATGGTCGCGCCGACGCTAGCAATCCGAGGTCTCGGCAATCCGAGTCTGGGGTCGAAACGTCAAACCGCTGGACGTGGGCCCGGGCGCGCCTTCGGACCGACGGGGCGTCGACCGGCTGCCGACGTTCTCGCCGTTGTCTACTGGGCACCCGGGCCCCTCCCAGGTGGTCGCACCCCGCCGACGTCAAAAGTCGCGGCCACGTCCCGCTCCGGCTGACCCTGGCACCCGCTCGGCGTCGACGGGTGCACGTCGCGCCGATCCTGGCCAGCCGGGACACGGGGTGGCGCCCTCTAACGCCGAGCGTCCCTGCGGTGGACGGAAGGCAAACTAACGGTTGCGGACAGTCGGCTGTCAATACCCCTCTGACCTGCGACGATGCAGAAAAGCGCAGGTCACGGGCGTGATCGTCGATCTTGTCGGATGCAAGGAATCATCCAAACGGATGAGCCGGCCGCACACTCGCGGCGACGTTCGGTTACGGGACGACGACGGTGCCGTGCGCCCGGACCACCACGACCGGGTCGTCGAGTGTGGCGGCCGAGGACGCGCTGGCGCTCGCCACCGACCGGCAGACCACCTGGGCGACGAACGCCACGCCGCGGCTGCGCGTGCCCACCCGGTCGATCTCGGCGGTCACCTCGATCACGTCGCCGGCGTGCACCGGGGCGAGGAACTCCACCGAGTCGTACGCCGCGAACAGGCCCTCGTCGCCGTCGGTCCGGATGCACAACTCGGTCGCGACGTCGCCGAACAGCCCGAGCACGTAGGCGCCGTCGACGAGGCCCCCGCCGTAGTGGGCGGCGTGGTGCGGGACGTACCGGCGGTGCTCGACCCGCTCGCCGACGGTCGCGGTCACGCCGCCACCTGGCGGCTGGCCAGCGCGTGGACGAGGTACGACGCGACCTCGCGCGGTGTGGTGCCCTTGGCGAAGATCCGGTCGACGCCGAGCTCGGCGGCCATCCGCGGCTCGAACCGCGGGCCGCCGACGACGAACAGCGGCCGTGGCGTGGTCGCCGGCCACTCGGCGGCGAGGGCCTCGGCGACCTGCTGCACGTGGTGCAGGTGCGCGTCACGCTGGGTCACGACCTGGCTGACCAGCAGCGCGTCGGCCTCCTCCGCGATCGCCCGGGCCACCAGTTCGGCGGGGTCGACCTGGGCGCCGAGGTTGAGCACCCGCAGCTCCCGGTAGTACTCGAGCCCCTTCTCCCCCGCGAACCCCTTGACGTTCAGGATCGCGTCGAGCCCGACGGTGTGCGCGTCGGTGCCGACGGTGGCGCCGACGACCACCAGGCGGCGGCCAAGTCTCGACTTCACCTCGAGGTTTATCTCTTTGGCGGTCAGTAAGGGGAACTCTCGCTCATGCACCTGGACATCGTCGAGGTCGATGACCACCCCGGACCGGCCGTAGACGACGAAGAAGGTGAAGTCCGGCCCGACCGCTTTCGCGTGCACGACCATCGCTGGGTCGAGGCCCATCTTCTTGGCGAAGGCGGCCGCGGCGGCTTCGGCCTGGGGGCCGGCTGGCACCGGCAGGGTGAAGGAGAGCTGGACCATCCCGTCGCCGGTGGTGTCGCCGTACGCGCGGACCAGGTTGAGCGTCATGCGGTCGCCTCCAGCAGTTCGGTGGCGGGGTTGAAGTAGCCGTCGGCGTGGGCGACGACGCCGTCCGCGCCGCGGCCGCCGTCGGCCGGCCGGCGGGTCACGCCGAACGTGCCGTTCGCGATCGCGGTGAACAGGCCGTCGTCGGCGATCCGCTCCAGCAGCTCGACCGACTCGGCCAGCACCTGCCGCGCCCGGTTGGCGATGAACCCGTCCGGGGCCGGCCGGAAGTCCTCGGCCAGCCCGGCGCAGGCGTTGCGGACGTAGCGCACGTTCTCCAGCGCGAGGTCCCGGTCTGACAGGAACGGGGTCACGATGCCCTCGGTCATCATTCCGACGAGCATGATCGACTGGTCGGTCATGACGCCGGCGAGGTTGAAGAACGCGTCGAGCAGGTACCCGAAGAACACGTTGCCGGTCATGTGCTTGGTCGGCGGCATGTACTTCAGCGGCGCGTTCGGGAACAGCTCGCGGACCAGCTGGGCATGGGCCAGCTCGAGCCGGAACTGCTCTGGCAGCGCCGGGTTGATCTCGAACGCGTGCCCGAGCCCGAGCTGCCAATCTTCCAGGCCGGCTTCGAGGCCGAACCGCTCGTTGAGCAGCTGGCTGACGATGACCGTGTGCGCGGCGTCGACCGCGTCGGCGGTGGTGAGGTAGTTGTCCTCGCCGGTGTTGATGACGATCCCGGCCCGTGCATGGATTTGTCGACTAAACCGCTGATCGATAAAGGTACGACGCGGGTTGATGTCGCGGAAGATGATCCCGTACATGCAGTCGTTGAGCATCATGTCGAGCCGTTCCAGGCCGGCCAGCGTGGCGATCTCCGGCATGCACAGCCCGGACGCGTAGTTGGTCAGCCGGACGTAGCGGCCCAGCTCGGCCGACACGTCGTCGAGCGCCGCGCGCATCAGCCGGAAGTTCTCCTGGGTCGCGTAGGTGCCGGCGAAGCCCTCGCGGGTCGCACCCTCAGGGACGTAATCCAGCAGCGACTGCCCGGTGGAGCGGATCACCGCGATCACGTCGGCGCCCTCACGGGCCGCGGCCTGAGCCTGCGGGATGTCCTCGTGGATGTCGCCGGTGGCGACGATCAGGTAAATCCACGGCTTCGGCGGGTCGCCGAGCTTGCGGAGCATCCGGTCGCGGGTCTTGCGGTTGCGGTCGATCGTCGCGATCCCGCGGCCGACGGCCCGCCGCGCCGCGCTCGCGGCCGACTGCCGGTCGCGGCCTTCCGGTACGGCGAAGTGCATTCCCCCGGCGGCGGCCTTCTGAGCCAGCGCGGCCAGGTCGGTGTGCCGGCCACGGCGCAGCTCGTGCCAGACCGGGAGTGCGGCGCCGTGCTCGAGCCCGACGTCGGCGGCGACCGCGTCGACGAGCCGGTTGACCCACGGGATGCCTTCGGCGTCGGCGCCGGTCAGCCCGGCCAGCCGGAGTACGGCCCGCTCGACCGAAGTGGTGGTGTGGCTGCGGGCCAGTTCGATCACCGGGGCCGCCGCGCGCTCGGCCAGCGTCCGGGCCCGCCGGACCGTACGGCGGTCCAACCGCAGGACACTCGTCATAAGCTCACCTTGAGGTTGAGACCCAAACGCTGCTCAAAGACTCGTCGTACCCCGGGCTCGGCCCGGAACAGGCCGACCGCGAGATCCGCGTGGCCCGGTGTGTAGCCGTTGCCGATGATCAGATTCACGTCCGCCGCGAGGCCCTCAGCGCCCAAGGCAGCGGCGGCGAACGAGGTCGCCATCGAGAAGAACACCACCGTGCCACCGGTGGCGGTGGCGAGGACCGCGGCGCCCTCGCAGCCCGGTACGTCGACGCAGACCACCGTCACGTCAGCGGGTGCGCCGATCGCGGCGGCCAGGCCGACCGGGTCGCGGGCGTCGGCGACCACGACCTCGTCGGCCAGCCCGGCAGCGCGCAGCAGCGCGGCCTCCCCCTCGTCGCGGACCACACCGATCACGGTCTCGGCACCAGCCGTCCGCGCTGCGGCGAGCGACAGGCAGCCACTCTTGCCGGCGGCGCCGAGCACCGCCACGCGGGGATGCGGGTAGCGGCCGACCACCCGGGCGGTCAGGGCCGGGGCGCCGCAGACGTCATAGATCGCCAGCGCCAGCTCCACCGGCAGGTCGTCGGGCAGGACCGCCGCGATCGAGCGGCCGAACAGGATCGCGTGGCCGTCCGCGGGCACCTGCTCGTCGCGACCGTCCCAGCCGGCGAGACCATCGCTCAGCGCGAGCGGGGTGAGGGTGAGCGAGACGAGGGTGGCGATCCGCTGACCCGGGCTCAGCCCGAGCGGCGAGGCCGGACCGATCTCGTCGACGGTGCCGACCAGCATGCCGCCGGAGCCGGTGACCGGGTTGTGCATCTTGCCGCGCTCGGCCACGATCCGCGCCACCTCGGTCCGGATGGCGCCGCCGTCGCCGTACGTTTCGTGCAGCTGCCGGAAAGAGGCGGCGTCGAGGTTGAGACGTTCGACCCGCACCCGGGTCTCGTCGTCGTAGAGCTCCGGGCTGGGGTCGAGCCGCCAGGCGGCCTGCGGGAGGACACCGGCCGGCTCCACCACGCGGTGGAGGCCGATCGGCGAGCCAATCCCTTTTGTCACCGAACCCCTCCCATTCGGGAAATCCTACGGTCGATCATTGTCCTTGCCGAATGTTCTCCGTATCGTGCTGAGAAGACAAGTCTGCCGCACGGAGGGCCGATGGAACAGCCTTACGCCTACCGGCGCCGCGAGCTGGTCGAGCCGGACTGGACCCGGTTGCCGGCCTGGCGCGACGTCACCGTGGCCGAGTGGCGCGACCCGCAGTGGCAGCGCGCGCACTGCGTGAAGAACGTCGCCCAGCTCCGGGCGGTCTACGGCGACCTGCTGGCCGAGGCCTTCTACGCCGACATCGAGCGCGACCAGGCCGAGCGCGCGACCATGTCGATCCTGCTGCCGCCGCAGATGGTCAACACGATGGTGCCGGCGTCGATCCCCGACACCGAGGCGATGTACGCCGACCCGGTCCGCCGGTACATGCTCCCGGCGTACTCCGACCGGGACCCGGACTGGCCGAGCCACCCGCGATCGAGCCGGGACTCGCTGCACGAAGCGGAGATGTGGGCGGTCGAGGGCCTCACCCACCGTTACCCGACGAAGGTGCTGGCGGAGTTGCTGCCGACCTGCCCGCAGTACTGCGGCCACTGCACCCGGATGGACCTCGTGGGCAATTCGACCCCGCAGGTTCTCAAGCACAAGTTCAGCTTGAAACCGGTCGACCGCCTCGACGCCATGATCGGTTACCTGCGCCGTACGCCGGGGGTCCGCGACGTCGTGGTGTCCGGCGGCGACGTGGGCAACCTGCCCTGGCCGCGGCTGGAGTCGTTCGTCGCCCGGCTGCTGGAGATCGAGACCGTCCGCGACATCCGGCTCGCGTCGAAGGCGCTGATGGGCCTCCCCCAGCACTGGCTGGCCGACGAGGTCCGCGCCGGGATGGCCCGGCTGGCAGCGACCGCCCGCACGCGCGGTGTCGATCTCGCCATCCACACCCACGTCAACAACGTCAACTCGGTCACCCCGCTGGTCGCCGAGGCGGCCGCGGCGATGCTCGACACCGGTATCCGCGACGTCCGCAACCAGGGCGTGCTGCTGCGCGGCGTCAACGCGACCCAGGAGGACCTGCTCGACCTGTGCTTCGCGCTCCAGGACGACGCGAAGATCCTGCCGTACTACTTCTACGTCTGCGACATGATCCCGGGCAGCGAGCACTGGCGGACCTCAGTGGCCGAGGCGCAGGCGCTGCAGCACGCGATCATGGGCTACCTGCCCGGCTTCGCCACGCCGCGGATCGTCGTGGACGTGCCCTACGTCGGCAAGCGGTGGGTGCACCAGCTCGAGTCCTACGACCGGGTCCGTGGCATCTCGTCGTGGACGAAGAACTACCGGACCAGCGTCGACCGCGACGACGTCGAGGCGCTGAGCCGGCAGTTCGAGTACTACGACCCGATCCGGACCTTGCCACCCGAGGGCCAGGAATGGTGGCGCCGGGAGGCCTTCGCCGCCGCTCCGGAGCAGGCCCGGGCCGCCGAGGCCAGCCGGGCCGCGGCCGCCGCGCTGGTCAGCGCCGGTGGTGGCGCGGCGACAGAATGACCGTCGTCATCACCTGCACGTAGCCGAACGCGCCGCCCACCGGGTCGAAGCCCACCTGGGCCGGCAACTGCTGGCGCAGCTGGCGGAGGAACATCGGCGTCAATCGGGACGCGCTCGTCACCGGGTTGCGGTGCCAGGTGCTCGGGTGCAGCGTGCTGGGGTGCAGCGTGCTCGGATGCATGGCGCTCACCCGGACGACCAGCGGCTGGCGGGCCGACGAGCGGGACGCCCGAGGGGTGTATGGCTGCGACGTGACGTGGGTCGTGGTGCTGGTGCGCGGTGCGGCCGGTGCCGCCGCCCCGCTCGGCAGCCGGAACACCTCGTCGACGTAGAGCCGGCCGTCCGAGCCCCACGCCGTACCAATGCCAACCTGGGTGTAGCTCGAAGACAGGATGTTGCTCCGGTGCTCGGCGGAGGCCATGAACGCGCTCTGGATCTGCGACGCGCTGCCGCCGACGCCGACGTTCTCCCCCATCGCCTGCCAGCAGCAGACCTGGCTGGTCGCGTTGGGGTTGTGCGCGAGGGTGTGGTTCGCGGCCATGTGCGCCGCCCAGCTGCTCGCGATCGAGCTGAGGTCCGAGCTCACCGAGTACGACCGAAGCCCGTGCTGCGACCGCGCCGAGTTGGTGTAGGAGATCATCTGCGATGTCGAGGTGCTGTCCGCGCTGGCCGCGATCGGAACGATCGCGGCGACAACGAGAGCCAGGACAAGGGCAACCGGCAGCAAACGACGAACAGGCACGAAGAAAACTCCCGCGAGCATTGGTCAGGGCTCTACAACGCCCCCCGAGGACACTGTCCACCTTGCCCGAAATGTCACTGTCACCACAATCTGACACTCCGTGAGCGGGCCTCAAATCGCTGGCGGGCGGCCTTCGTACGGTGTGGAGAGCACGACCGTCGTACGGGTCGAGACGTTGGCGGCCGCGCGGATCTCCTGCAGCAATGCCTCCAGCGCTCCCGGATCGGGGACCCTGACTTTGAGGATGTAGCTCTCCTCGCCGGCGACGCTGTGGCAGGCCTCGATCGCGCTCAGGTGCGCGAGCAAGTCGGGGGCGTCATCCGGCGCGGCCGGGTCGATCGGTTTGATCGAGACGAATGCGGTGAGCGGCAAGCCGATCTCGTCGGCGTCGAGATTGGCCGAGTAGCCGCGGATGATGCCGCGCTTCTCCAGCCGCCGGACCCGCTGGTGCACTGCCGAAACGGACAGGCCGGTGTCCTTGGCCAGGTCGGTGAAGCTGCGCCGTCCGTCGTCGGCCAGTAGCCGCACGATCTCCCGGTCGAGGTCTTCCACGCCGCCGACATTAGTTCCTCGGATACGGCGAAGGCGCCACTCCTCGAGGGCGTGGCGCCTCCTGCTGCCGTTAGCGGACCTGGCTGATGGAGCCGTCCGAGTTGCGGACGTACTTCACCGCCGTGCCGATCTGAGTCTCAGACCGGTCGGTGTGGTGCGTGACCGAAGCCACGTGTTGCACCGACGCGCGGTTGTTCGCCGCGCCCGCCGCAGCGGGAACGGCAGGGAGCGCCGCGCTGCCCACCACCCCCGCCGTAGCGAGGATGAGCGAGGCGCGCCCCGCCGTCCTGCACAGGACCGTGCGCATGGAGTGCTCCCGTCCACAGGGGCTGTTGCCCCTCCGGTCAGGCCGGTCTCGCCACTCACTCCCCGAGCAACCTAGGCGACCGTTTGTCTCCGTGCCTGTCACGTTCGCTACCGCAACAGGTCGGTGAGGGCCGCTCGGATCACCGTGTCCCGCGTCCCTGGCGGTTGCCGGGGACACTCAAGGCTTCGGCGGGCTTGCCGGTTGTCTTGAGTAGGCCAAAGGGGTGTGTGTCGTGACGGTTTGGGTCGGGCTGCTACGGGCCGTCAACGTCGGCGGCCGCAAGCTGTCGATGGCCGCGGTCGTCGACGCCGTGTCGGCCTGCGGCGGCGCCGATGCGCGCACGTATCTGCAGAGCGGCAACGTCGTGTTCTCCGGATCGCGGGCGGTCGCGTCGGGGTTGTCGGCGGCGCTGTCGTCGGTGGCCGGGTTCGACGTACCGGTGCTGTTGCGGTCGGCCGCGGACATGGCTGGCGTCGTTTCGGGCCAGCCGTTCGACGAGCCGTCGTCGGCGTGGCATGTCACGTTTCTGGAGTCGGCGCCCGCCGCCGGCGCGGTGTCCGCGCTCGATCCGTCGGCGTACGGCACGGACTCGTTCGTCGTCGCCGGCCGGCACGTCTATCTGCGCACGCCGAACGGCTACGGGCGTACCAAGCTGACGAACACCTTCTTCGAACGCAAGCTCGGCATGGTCGCTACGACGAGGAACTGGCGCACGGTGTGCGCGCTAGCCGACATGACGTCGTCCTGGCGATCTTGAGGGAGCAGCGGCCCGACCGTGGCACGGATGTGCCCGAATGCAGTCGGTTTGCCGACAGATCTGCCCATGTGCGGTGGACGCGGCGTTTCCGCGTCCGGCGAAATGGAGGCCGCGCCATCCAGAGCTGCAGGGGGTACGCCGGTGTATCGCACCATCGTCGTCGGGACCGACGGGTCCGCGACGGCGGACAAGGCGGTCGGCGTCGCCGGCTCGCTGGCCCGTGCCACCGGCGCCGACCTACACGTCGTGATGGCCTACCGCCCCGCCCGGGTGACCGCGCTCGCCGCCGCCGGTGCGGCCGGGAGTGCCGGCATCGCACTGCCGGTGCCGGCGTGGGCCGACGACGAGCAGCGCGACGCGGCCGAAGCGGTTCTTCGCCGTACCGGTGATCGGCTGTCCGGCGACGGCGTGCAGGCCACGGTCGTCGCCCGGTTCGGTGAGGCGGCGGACGCGCTGCTCGCGACCGCCGAAGAGCTCGACGCCGACCTGATCGTGGTCGGCAACCGGGGCATGAACGGCGTCCGCCGCTACCTGCTCGGCAGCGTCGCCGGGCGGGTCGCCCATCACGCGCGGTGCAGCGTCCACATCGCGCACACCCGCTGACCGCGGCCGGCGTCGTGCGGCTACGTCGAGCGGTCGCCGTGGCAGCGGTCGCTGCGATCGGCGTGACGACCCAAGTGCTGGCCAAGCCGGCAACACACCCCACTCCCCCGGCGTACGTCACCCGTGCGCTGCCGGCCGCGACGCCGGTCGCCGATGCGTACGCCGGAACAAACGACGACTACGAACCCGCAGTCGCGATCGCCGGTGACGGCACTCGCTGGATCGTTGCCAACGTGACGCATACCGCGGTCGTCGACACGACGACATCACCACCGTCGTCGCAGAAGGGCCCGGACCCGCGCGAGCTGGAGTTGCTTTCCGGGACCGACGTGTGGCGCTCCACTGACGGCGGCCGCTCGTTCGTCTGGGTCACCGGCCTGTTCACGACGGACGGGAGCGCACCCGGGCTCGGCGGCCAGGACAGCGACATAGCCGTTGCCCCGCAACGCAATCCGGCGACCGGCCGCTTCAATCTGTACGTCGTGAGCAACTGGATCGGCTCGACGTCGGTCGCCATCTCAACGGACGGCGGCGCCACTTGGCGGACGATGCCGTTGGGTGGCACCGAGCCGCTGACCGACCGGCCGTACGTGACCGCCGACGGGCCGTGCACCTTCTACCTCACGTACCACTCGTTCCAGGCGGCCGCAGTCGCGGTCAACCGGTACGACGCCTGCGGTGGTACGTACGGCGTGGTGCCGGGGCAACCGCTCGATCCGATGTCGAGCGCCGACCCGGAGCTCGACGCGGTCGCGCTGGTGAACCGGATCGGTAAGCCGGTCGCCGACGGCGCGACGCACTCCTTGTACGTGCCGATGTTGCAGTGCGACTCGACGTCACCGACCGCGCATGCGGCGGACGCCACGTCGAGCACCGGCTGCGGCGGTCGCGGCGAGGTCGTCGTCTCGGTGAGCAACGACGGCGGGAGCACCTTCGCTCTGCGGCACGTTGCGTACATCGCTGACGGCCGCGTCCCGACGTGGGGCGTGTCCGCCGCCGTCGGCCGGCACGGCCGGGTCTTCATCAGTTGGAGCGACGACGTGCATGCCTATCTCGCGTCGTCCGCAGCCGGCGGTGCCACGTGGTCGGCACCGGTCCGGATCGACCAGGCAACGACCCGAGCGGTCCTTCCGACGTTGGCCACCAATCCGGCCGGCGACCTCGTCGCGGCGTGGTACCAGGCCGACGCAACGTCGTGGCCCAAGGACAGAGTCGATGCCAACGCCGCGCCGGCCTCGGCCGTATGGCGGTTCACGATTGCCGAGTCACCGGGCGCGGGCGATGTGCGCTGGCAGATCCTGCCGGCCGTCGTCCACCGCGGTCCGGTCTGCACGTACGGGACCGCCTGCTCCGGTGACACCCGGGCGCTTTACGACAACGTGGGTCTGGCGGTCGGTGCCGACGGCAGCGTCACGGCGGCATACATGAGCGACCAACCGGCGAGCACGATCGGCGCCGACCACGTCGTCTATACGACGGATTGCCGGGTCAGATCGGCGCGGTGACCCGCGACTGAAGTGGCACGGATCCGTTGTCCGGCAACAGGATCTCGGGGCCGGCCGACTGGATGCCGAGTGCGGCGAACAGCAGGTTGCGTTCGCGCAGCAATTCTTCGTCCGGCAGCTTGCCGGCCGCTACGTCAAGACGGATCAGCGCGTCGAGGGAAGCCGCGATGTCGGGTCGTTGCTGCATGGCCCGGGCTTCGGCGAGGCTCAGCAAGAGGGCCTCGCGCGCGCTCTCCCGCTCGCCGCAGGCAAGAAGTGCCTGACCGCGCACCCGCTCGAGCAACGGGAGAACGCCGCGCAGATCCGGCCCGGCGACTGCGTTGATCTGCCGCTCGCATTCGACCAGCGCATCGTGGGGTTGTCCGGTGTTCACCAGGCACTCCAGGATGCGGCCGTCGATGTCGGCGACGGCCATCGTGTCACCGGCGCTCGCCTCGTCCGACCGGGCGGCATCGAACAGTCGCAGCGCGTCGTCGTAGCGGCCTTCCTTGACTGCGGCGCGGGCGAGCAACGCCGTCGTCCAACCACTCCACTCCGGCGTCTCGCTGCCGCGGAACACGCGCAGGCTCGACGTCGCGAGCCCGGCCGCCTCGTCAGTCCGGCCTTGGTCGACCAGGATTTCGACGATGTTGACTGCGGCGATCGCGGCGTTCCAGGTGTCGCCGACCTTCTCCAGCAGTTGCTTCGCCGACTCGTAGTGCGCGAGCGCCGCGGCCCACACGCCTTGGTAGTAAGCGCGGATGCCGAGATGGTTGAGCAGACCGGCGGCGCGCACGTGCTCGCCGAGTTCGGTCCAGATCTGCAACGCCATGACGGCCTGCTGTTCGTGCCGGTAGTCGCCGAGCCCGATCGACGCGATGTCGAGGAACTGGTAGGCGTCGGCGAGGACGGCGCGGTCGCCGGAGCGGGTCGCGGCGTCGACGGCGCGACGCGCCCAGCCGAGTGCCTCCCGGTGCCGGCCTTGGCCGCACCGCACCTGCGCGTAACAAGCGGTGAGGCGGCCGACCATCGCCTGTGCGGCAGCCGAGTCATTGCCGGTCAGGACGCGCAGGCCGCGACCCAGCTGACGGACGGCGCGACCGCTCTGCCCGGCCCGGCGGTGCACCCGGGCCCGGCCCAGTGCGATCCGGGCGCGCACCAGGTCGTCGCCGGCGTACCGGCGGGCGAGGGCGAACGCCTCGTCGGCGCGGGCGAGATCGCCCAGTGCGTACCACGCCTCCCCCAAGGTTTCGGCGAGGTCGCAGCGCACCGCCGCCGGCGCCGGTGCGGCCCGCGACGCGTCGAGAGCGCGCCGGTAGAACGTCGCCGCGTCCGCGAGCGCGAACCGGCTTCTCGCGACATCGCCGGCTTGCCGCGCATACGTAAGCGCGCGGTCGAAAAGCTTCGCCTCGTAGAAGTGCGTCGCCATCGCGGCGACGTCGTCGTGGGTGCGTTCGTCGCCGCGCCGTTCGAGGTACTCGGCCGCCGCGGCGTGTAGCCGGATGCGCTGCTGGTAGGGCAATGCTTCGTACGCCGCAGCGCGGCTGAGGCTGCTACGGAACCAGGCGCGATCTGCGTCCCGGCCGACGATCGCGGCGATGTCGGCCCAGGTCTGTTCGATCAGCGGGATCGCGAGGTCGCGGGTGAGTTCGGTAAGCAGATCGATCCGGAACGTCGTACCGAGCACCGCCGCGATCCGAAGCAGCCGTCTCGATTCGGCGGGTACCGCGTCGATGGCGGCGGTGAGCACACCTTCGAGGGTGGCCGGGAGGGCGCTCAGATCGCCGAGCCGGCGGTAACCGTCGAGCAGCTCGGCCAGGTAGAGCGGGTTGCCGCCGGAGCGTTCGTCGATGCCTTGGATCACGTGTGGTGGCAACGGTTCCGCGTCGGTGACCGCCGCCAGCAACGCGTGCGAAGCGGCCCGGTCCAGGGGGCTCAACTCGAGCCGTTCACTGTGCGGCAGCCGGCTGGTGTTCGGCTCGACGCTGCGCGCGCTGGTGATGACGAGCCACGGCCGATCTCGCGCCGCGCGCGCCACCGCACTGAGCAACAGCGCCGAGCCGTCGTCCAGCAGGTGCGCGTCGTCGAACCAGAGGACCGTCCCCTGCTGCAGGATCGCGGTCAGCAACTCGACGATCGCGTCGGCGAGCCGGGCCGGTCCGAACCGCTCGTCGATCGCGTCGACTTCCGGTGTGCTCGCGACGTCGACGTCGAGCACGGCGGCGAACAACGGCAGCCGCGAGGCCAGATCGGGGCACCGGCTGCGCACCAGCCGGCGCAGCGCGTCCGCGACATTTCCGGTGCGCGGACCGGCTTCCCGTACGACGAGTTGGTGCAGCAGGTGGCGCCACGGCCGGTACGGCGCCGTGTTCGAGTAACCGTCGCAGCTCGTGCTGAGAACCGCGCCGGCTCCCACTGTCCGGGCGAACTCGGCGACGACCCGGGTCTTGCCGACGCCGGGCGCGCCGGTGACCAGCACACAGCTGCCCCGCCCGCCGGTCGCTGCGCGCCACGCCGACTTCAGCGACTCCATCTCGGCGGTCCGGCCGACGAATGGCGAGTCCGCGACCGCCCGCGGGCGCGGGTCGAGTTGCGTGACCGCGCCGACCAGCACCGCTTCGACCGGTTCGATCTTCCCTTTGAGCTGTAACGGCGGCATTGGCTCGGTGCGGAACGCCGTCCGCGATCCGGCGAGGACGTCGTACGTCGTCACGAGTTGCGCCGGCCCGGCCGCGCCCATGAGCCGCGCGGCGAGGTTGACCGCGTCGCCGACGACCGAATAGGTGCGGCGGTAACGCGGACCGAAGTCGCCGCAGAACACTCGCCCGCTCGCGCATCCGGCGCGTACCGGCAGCACGCCGGATGTATCGACGATTTCCCTTAAGGCGCAAAGCATCCGCTCGTCGGCGCCGTCGTTGTTCGTCGGTGCGCCGGCGACGAGCATTACCTTCCCGCCGTCCGCCGCGATGTCGGTGGCGAGGAAGGTGACGCCATGCCGCGACGCGGCGTTGGACGTCGAGTCGACCAGCGCGTGCAACGCGGCCGTGACTGCCGCCGGCCCTTTCTCGGCCAGCATCCGGTCGACGCCGGTGAACTGAACGAACCCGGTGGTGACCGCGCGATGCTCACTGTCGACGACGCCGCCGGCGATGTGCTCGCGGAGCACCGGCGGCAGCGCGACGCCGAGGTCAACGCCGTCGTCACCCGAGGCCGTCCGTTGCGGTTCGAGTGCGGCTGGCGGCGGCGCGGTCAGCAGGTACGCACCGCCGGCGCAGCGCGTGGTCAATCCGGCCGGGAGCTCGGCGCGGGTCGCGCCGCTAACCAGAACCTGGTCGGCGGCGGCTGCTTGTTCAAGGGTGGCGACGGCGGTGATCGCCGGGCCGGTAACGATGAGTTCGCGGTGCGTGTTGCCGACGAGAAAAAAGTCGAGTGCGCCGCTGTGCACGCCGATCGACATCCGCAGCCGCACCGATCCGCGCGTGGTCCGGACCCGGCCGACCCGTCGGATCACCCGCTGCATGTCGAACGCCGCCCGCGCCGCCCGGCTCGCGTGCTGGTCGCCGGTGAACAGCAACAGCGTGGCGTCGCCGCCCCACTTCACCAGCGCGGCACCGTAGTCGTACGCCGGTACCAGCAGCCTGGCGAAGGTCGTGTTCAGGACGTCGGCCATCTCCTCCGCGCCCACCTTGCCGCGGGCCGCGAGTTGCTCGGTGAGTGCCGTGAAGCCGGAGATGTCGGCGAAGACGAAGCTGCCCCGGACCTGCCGATGGGTGTCATCGGGGGTCTCGCGGAGCCAGTCGACGACTGGGCGCGGGATGTAGGGCCGGAGCAGCTCCGTCATCGCGGGTCGTTCAGTGGTTTGCGCGACGGCTCAGGTGCCGGGGACGACGATGCCGCCGATGCTCTTCGGATCGCCGCCGGGCGCGGTGTAGGTGAGGACCACGTCGCCGGCACCCGTCTTGTGCACCGAGGTGATGCAGGGCTGCCGGGCGACGAGACCGGCGGTGCCGCACAGCGGCAGCCAGCCGACCGAGGTCAGGTGGCCGTTGTGGTCGACGAAAGTCTTCGCCGGCGAACCGGTGTCGTAGCAGACGCCGTACCCGCTGGCGCCGTTGTTCGGCGTCGCGTTGACGACGGACTTGTGGATCTGCAGCGTCGTGGTCAGCGTGCGCGACGTATCGATGTCGGCCCAGGTCAGTTCTTGGCTGCGACCGCTCGGCTGCGACATTGCGAGGCACGCCGCGTCCTGCGGCTGGTCGATCGTGAGGCCGAGGAAGTCCTGAATCGCACCGGTGGTCGTGACGATGCGGGCGGTCGTGTTGCCCGGATTGCCGAGGACGCCGGTGTCGCACTGCTGGTTGGGTGCGCAGGTCACGACGTTGGCGTACTGCGCGACCGACACCTGCGGGTCGCTGCCCGTGTTGGAGAAGTCGCTGACCACTCCGGTGTTACCGACGATGCCGCTGGCGGCGGTCGCGAACGTGTACGTCGCCGGCAGCAGCACCGCGGGCGCGGTCGCGCTGAACGACAGGACGAGTGACTGCCCGGCAGTAAGTGCGGTCGACGGCGAAGTCGCGTCGGCACTGACCGTGCTGCCGCTGACCGATGCGCTCCAGCCTGCAGCGCTGACGGTCGGCGTACCGGTCGCGGTGAAACCGGCCGGCAACGTCACCTGAACGTGCTCGAGCAGGTAGCCGGCGCCGGCGCTGGTGTTGGTGAAAGTGACCGGAAAACCGATGCCCGACGGATCGGTCGAGCTGCTCACGGTCGGGAACGGTTGGAGTGGCAACGCGGCCGTGTAAGTGCCCAGCGGCACGGTCACTGTCGCGGCCTGCGCCGGCATCTGTACGACGGCGACACCGGCTGCCGCCAGGACGGCGAACGCCGTCGCGATCGGTACGCGGCGAAGTGTCATGTGAATCCCCCAGGCGGTACGGGCAGGGCGGCCCGTCAACGCATTCGCGCCGTCGGCGCGTCACGTTGGGCAGAATGCCTGGTTTGCCCGGCCGGTTTCCCGCCACGCCGGGCCTTTCGTCGCATATCTGACACAACGACCGTCGCCGGGCGGGCCATGAGAAACGACCCACCCGGCGATGCCGGCCGACATTGCCGTTAGCTGCTCTTGCGCGCCGCCTTCGTTCCCTCGATCGTCTCGTCGATGACGTCGACCGTTTCGGCCGCGTCTAGCGCCTGGCGCTGGGACTTCAACGCCTCGGCCTCTTTGGTCAGTGCTTGCGTCGTCGCGACCCGTTCGCGGCGGTCGATGGCGTTGTCCTGCGCGGCCTTCGCCCGGCGTGCGGCCGCCGCCTGCCTTGTCGCCCGGTTGTCGGCCTCTTGCTTGCGCTGCTGAGTTTCACGCTCAAGCTGGCGCTCTTGCGCTGCCGCGCGCTGCGCGGCCTCGTCGCGCTTTGCTTGCGCGTCGTCCAGGCGCGCCGCGAACTCCTGACCTGCCGCGGCCCGCTCCGCCTCGGCAACGGCCTCGAGCTCGGCTGCCTTACGCAGCTGGGCCACCTTCGCCTGCCGGAGCCGGCCGCGCTCGACCAACTCGTCGTCGTGCAGCAGCGATCCGAGGACCGACTGCACCGATGCTTCGAAGCCTTCGAAGGCAAGCGCCGGCGGCCACTGCTCATTGCCCTGCTGGCCGGTCGCCTTCGCCACCGCAGTCAGCGGGACGCGGGCCATCGACAGGTATGTCGTGATGACGGTGCGCGGAAGGGTCTGGACGTTCACGCTGACTCCTCGTCGATCTCGGCTAGTGCGGCGGCGGTGGCCTTGGCTTGCTGTGCTTCGGCTTCGAGCCGGGCTGCGTCCTGCTCGGCGCGGGTGCGGTCCTCGGCGGCGGTGCGCAGTTGTTGAGCTGCTGCCTGCTTCTCGGCGGTCTTCTGTCGCTCGAGCGCGGCCTCGCGCTGCGCGCTCTCCGCTTCGATCCGCTGCTGCTCGTATACGCGGTTGATTTCGGCCTGCTGCTCGCGCTGCTCCGCCGCCACCTCCGCCGCTACCCGCTGCTGCTCGACCTCGATCTCCTTCTCGCGTGCGATGACCTCGGCCTTCGCCTGCTCGCGCTCGGCCTCGGTTTCCAGCTTCACGGCCTCGACGGTGGCTTCTGCCTTTTCCTTGTGCAGTTCACCCTCGCGCTTGAGGTCGTCGTTGCCGGTGACGGCACCGGCCACGGACTTCAGCGTTCCCTTGATCTGATCGGCGAGCACGCCCGCAGGCGCATCTGCGTTGGACACTTGGTCTCCTGTAAACGACGGCATGGCGCCGCCGAGAAAGTGTTTGTTGACGGGGACTTTCTGGGTCCTACCCGCGTGCTAGCACCAGCAAGCACTCCGCAAGGTGACATCGATCACGCCGCGGACTTGTCAGCGCGTGGTGTTGCTATAGCCACGCGTGGTGCTGACAAGTTTGTGTCGTCAGGTGCCAGGCTTCGACGCATGAGCACCTTCATCACCCACCTGGACGCCGACGGTGTCGGGCCTCGGCTCGCGGTGAAAGACATCATCGACGTCGAAGGTGTGCCGACGACGGCGGGTTGCCGCGCGTTGGAGCGGATCGCGCAGCCGGCGAGTGCCGACGCTCCTTGCTTGGCCGGCGCCCGGGCAGCGGGGTCGCGCATCGTCGGCAAGACCAACCTGCACGAGCTCGCGACGATGCCCATCGGAACCAACCCATGGTTCGGCAATCCGGTCAACCCACTCGACGCCGCGCTGATCCCGGGCGGCTCGAGCAGCGGGTCGGCCGTCGCGGTCGCTAACGACGACGCGGACGTCGCGCTCGGCAGCGACACCGGCGGGTCGGTGCGCATCCCTTCGGCCTGCTGCGGCACTGCGGGGCTGAAGACGACCTACGGGCGCGTTTCGCTGGAGCGGGTATGGCCGCTCGCGCCCAGCCTGGACACGGTCGGTCCGATGGCCCGCGACATCAGCGGCCTCGTCGCCGGGATGCAGCTGCTCGAACCGGGCTTCGCCGTCGCCCCGCATGGCGCGACGACGATCGGCCGGGTGCGTACCAGCGGTGATCCGGTGATCGAGGCAACGATCGACGAGGCGCTACACACTGCCGACTTCACAGTCGTCGACATCGACTGGGAGGTGCTCGCGCCGGGGAACGACCTGTTCACAGCGATCTACTTCGCGGAAATGTTCGAGTGCGACCACGAGCTCGCCGAGTCCGACCCGAGCGGAATCGGTGAGGACGTCGCAGGCATGCTCGCGATGGCCCCTGCTTTCGCCGAGGGTGCCGCCGCGGCGCGGGTCGGACTTCAACGCTGGCGCGAATCGGTGTTTGCGTTGTTCGATCAGGTCGAGCTGCTCGCGTTGCCGACGTTGCCCATCTTCCCGCCGCGACTCGACTCGCTGAACCCGGATTCGTTGCTGCCGACGGTTATCGACCTTACGCGGCACGTATCGCTGTTCAATGCGGCCGGCACGCCGTGTACCGCGCAGCCGGTGCGAACCACCGGCGGGCCGCTCCCCGCCAGTTTGCAGCTGGTTGGCCCGCTCAACGGCGAGGCGCTGCTCCTCGCTACGGCGCACGCGGTCGAAAGCGCGATGGCGTAACACGGGCTGCGCTCACCGTTTGCCGTGGTCAGCGGCGAGGTGGCGGCCGATGACCATGCGCTGGATCTGGTTCGTCCCCTCGAAGATCTGCATGACCTTCACCTCGCGCATGTAGCGCTCGACCGGGAAGTCGGTCGTGTAGCCGTAGCCACCGAAGACCTGCACCGCATCCGTCGTCACCCGCATCGCTGCGTCGGTGCAGAACAGCTTCGCCATCGAAGCTTGCGGCCCGTACGGCTTGCCGGCGTCGCGTCGCCGCGCCGCCGCGAGATAAATCGCGCGCGACGCTTCGACCGCGGTCGCCATGTCCGCCAGCAGGAACGACACACCTTGGAAGTCCGCGATCCGCTTACCGAACTGCTTGCGTTCCCGGGCGTACGCCGTCGCGGCGTCAAGTGCGGCCTGCGCCACCCCGGTCGCCACCGCGCTGATGCCGAGCCGGCCGCCGTCGAGCGCCGACAGCGCGATCCGCAGCCCCTCCCCCTCAGCACCGATCAACCGATCCGCGTCGACTCGCGCATTGTCGAGCACTACCTGCGCGGTCGGGCTGGACCGCAGCCCCATCTTCTTCTCCGGCGGCTGCGGCACGAGGCCCGGCGTCGACGAGTCAAGAAGCAGCAGCGAGATGCCGCGCTTCGCATCGTCAGAGGTCCGGCAGAACACGTTGTAGTAGTCGGCGACGCCGCCGTGCGTTACCCATGCTTTGGTGCCGGTCAACACATAGCTGTCGCCCTCGCGCAGGGCGCGGGCCGACAACGATCCGGCGTCGGAGCCCGCATGCGCTTCGGACAAGCAGTACGCACCGAGCAGTGATCCGCCGAGCATGTCCGGCAGCCAGCGCGCCTTCTGCGCGTCGGTGCCGAACGCGGCCACCGGATAGCACGACAACGTGTGCACGCTGATGCCGAGCGCGACCGCGGCCCAACCGGCGGCGAGTTCTTCCAGCACTTGCAGATAGACCTCGTACGGCTGCCCGCCACCGCCGTACTCCTCGTCGTACGCGAGCCCGAGCAGCCCCGCTTCGCCGAGGGTGGTGAACACCGAGCGCGGGAACTCGCCGCGTTCCTCGTACGCCGCCGCCTTGGGTGCGAGCTCGTTGACCGCGAGGTCGTGCGCGAGGTCGAGCAGCGCCTTCGCCTCGCCCGTCGGGAGGTCCCGGTCGACCGCCATCTAGAGGACCTGGAGCTCGCGCGAACCGGTGTCGAGCCGCTCGACACCATCCTCGGTCACGACGACGATGTCCTCGATCCGCGCGCCGTGCCGGCCGGGCAGGTAGATGCCCGGCTCGATCGAAAACGCCATGCCCGGCGCCAAAATCGTGTCGTTGCCGGCCACGATCCACGGCTCTTCGTGCTCTTCCAACCCGATGCCATGCCCGGTCCGATGGACGAAGTACTCGCCGTACCCGCCATCGGTGATGACGTCGCGGGCAGCCGCATCGACGGATGCTGCGGTGACACCAGGGCGTACGGCGGCGCACGACGCCTTCTGCGCTGCGAGCAGTACGTCGTAATAGCGGGCGAACTCGGGATCGGGCGACCCGCCGGCGACATAGGTGCGGGTGCAGTCGGAGCAGTAGCCGTCGGGCATCGTGCCGCCGATGTCGACCACGACAGAGTCACCCGCTTCGACGACGCGGTCGGAGGTGTGGTGATGCGGGCTCGCGCCGTTTGGTCCGGACGCGACGATGGTGAAGTTCACCGTCGCGTGGCCTTCGGCGACGATCGCGTCCGCGATGTCGCGCGCGATCGCGGCCTCGGTGCGGCCCGGCCGTAGCCACTCCGCCATCCGGTCGTGCACCCGGTCGATCGCCGCACCGGCCCGGCGCAGCCCGTCGATCTCGTCGGCCTGCTTGATCACCCGAAGCGGTCGCAGGACCTGGCCGGCGGTGGTCTGCTGCGCCTGCGGCAACGCCGCCCGGAATCGCAGCACATGCTCGGCCCACATCCGGTCCGCGACGCCGACCAACGCGACCGCGCCGCCGAGTGCGTCGCTGGCCAGCCCGGCCGCGAGCGCGAACGCGTCGTCGGTCTCTTCGTGCGTCGCGATCTTTACGACATCACCGGCACCGGAGGCCTCGGCGGCGGCGTGTTCGAGCCGCGGTACGACGAGAACCGGCTCGCCGCGCGCCGGCAAGACGAGACAGGTCAACCGCTCCAGCGGCAGCGCTTCGTACCCGGTCAGGTAGCGCAGGTCGGCGCCGGGCGTGACGAACAGCGCGTCGACGCCGGCGGCGGCCGCGGCCTCGGTTGCGCGAGTCAGGCGCTGCTGCAGGGCCGTTGCGTCAGGGCGATGGGCCATGCGGCCAATGTACGACCTTCGGCGCGCGGGCGGTTAGCGTGCGGGCGTGCCTCCGGACCGGCTGATGCTGCTCGACACTCCGTCGCTGTACTTCCGCGCCTACTACGGCGTGCCCGACAGCGTCACCGCGCCGGACGGGACACCGGTCAACGCGATCCGCGGCCTGCTCGACTTCATGGCCCGGCTGGTCCGCGACTTCCGGCCGACCCGTTTGGTCGCCGCGATGGACGCGGACTGGCGGCCGGCCTGGCGGGTCGAGGTGCTGCCGTCGTACAAGGCGCATCGGGTCGGGCCCGACGGCGGCGATCAGACCCCGGATCCGCTCGCGGTGCAGGTACCGATCATCGAGGAGGTGTTCGCCGCGCTGGGGGTCGCGACGGTGGGCGTCGCGGGTTACGAGGCCGACGACGTGATCGGCACCCTCGCGACTTGCGCCGACTGCCCGGTCGACGTCGTCACCGGCGACCGCGACCTGTTCCAACTGGTCGACGACGACCGCGGCGTGCGCATCATCTACACCGCGCGCGGCGTCGGCTCCGCGACCGCGTGGGACGAGGCTGCGGTGACCGCGAAGTACGCGATCCCCGGTCGCAGCTACGGCGAGTTCGCGACGTTGCGCGGTGATCCGTCGGACGGATTGCCGGGTGTCGCCGGCATCGGCGAGAAGACCGCCGCCGCACTCATCTCGCGGTTCGGCACCGTCGAGGCGCTGCTCGCCGCGGCCCAGAAGGCGGCGGAGTCCGGCGACGACGGCGGCTTCCCGGCCGGCGCCCGCGCGAAGGTGCTGGCCGGCCGCGACTACCTCGCCAGCGCACCCGTCGTCGTACGGGTCGCTTGCGACGTCGAACTGCCGACGTACGACGACCGGCTGCGCACCGATCCGGTCGATCCCGAACGTCTGGTCGAACTGTCGACCCGCTGGGGTCTCGACGGGTCGCTCAACCGCTATCTCGCGGCCGCGCGTTCGGTCTACGCCACGGCCGAGTAGGCGACGACGCCGCGGCGCAACGCGCGCACTGCCTGCTCGGCTGTCCGCCGTACCGGCGAGGACTCCACGGCTGCCCCGGCGATCTGATCGAGCAGGTCGATCAACTGCTTCATCCAGCGGACGAAGTCGCCCGGTGCCTGCGCGGCGTCGACGAGTACGGCGTCGAGCGAATGGCCTTTCGCCCAACGCCAGGCGACGTACGCGAACCCGGCATCCGGTTCGCGCAGGAAGTCGAGTCGCACGTCGTGTTCGGCCCGTTCCAGCGCCGCCCACCGCCGGGTCAAGTCGTCGAGTGCAGTGCGGGTCGCACCCGGTGGCAGCCGCGGCGTCGGATCGTCGTCACGTCGCGACTCGTAGACGAGACACGAGACGACGGCGGCAAGATCCGCGACGCCGAGGCCGTCCCAAGCCCCGGCCCGCAACGACTCGGCGATGACGAGATCGGCCTCGCTGTAGACCCGCGCGAGCACTTGCCCGTCGGCCGTCACGCGATCGCCGTCGAGGTAGCCGAGCGACGTGAGTAGGTCGCAGACGCGGTCGAACATCCGGGCGATCGTGTTGGTCCGGCCCTCCGCCTTCTGCATCAACGCGTCGGTGTCGCGGCGCAACCGGTCGTACCGCTCGGCCCAGCGCGCATGCTGCTCGCGCTCGGAACAACCGTGAGACGGATGCGCGCGGATCGCGCGACGTAGATCCGAGATGACCTCGTCGTCCGCGGCGGCGGATCGCTTCCGCGGCCGCGTGCTTACGTCGTCGTCGAGCTGCAGGTTGCGCAACGACGAGACGATGTCGCGGCGCGCCTGCGGTGACCTCGGGTTGAAGCCCTTTGGCACCCGGACGTGCCCGATCGACTCGACCGGCGTCGGGAAGTCGACGACGGTCAGCCGCTTCACTTGTCGGTCGACGGTGACGACGACCGGACCGCCGGTTGCTCGCGGATCGACGACGACGGCGAGGCCGGTTCGGCGGCCGGCCGGGACGCGGATCACGTCACCGGGGCGCAACCGTTCCAGCGATGCCGCAGCCTCGGCCCGCCGCTGCGCCGAGCCTTCGCGAGCCAGTTGCGACTCACGATCCTTCAGCGCCCGGCGCAGCCCGGCGTACTCCGGGAAGTCGCCGAGATGACATTGCATCGACTCGCGATAACCCGCCAGCGCCTCTTCGTTACGGCGTACCTGGCGCATCAGCCCGACGACACTGCGATCCGCCTGGAACTGCGCGAACGACGACTCCAGCAACTCGCGCGCGGCCGCGCGACCGAGCTGCCCCACCAGGTTGACCGCCATGTTGTACGACGGCCGGAACGACGATCGGAGCGGGTAGGTCCGGGTCGACGCGAGGCCGGCGACGTGCTTGGGATCGAAGCCCGGAGTCCAGAGCACGACGCCGTGTCCTTCGACGTCGATGCCGCGGCGACCGGCGCGACCGGTGAGCTGGGTGTACTCCCCCGGCGTGAGGTCGACGTGCGCCTCGCCGTTCCACTTCACCAACGATTCGAGCACGACGCTGCGAGCCGGCATGTTGATGCCGAGCGCGAGGGTCTCGGTCGCGAACACCGTCTTCACGAGCCCCTGCGCGAACAAGGTCTCGACGATCTCCTTGAACACCGGCAACATGCCGGCGTGGTGCGCGGCGACGCCGCGTTCGAGACCGTCGAGGAACTCGCCGTACCCGAGCACCCGCAGGTCGTCGGACGGGATGTCGGCGGTGCGTTCGGCGGCGACCCGGCGGACGATGTCGCGCTCGGCCGGCTCGGTCAGTCGCAGCCCGCGGCGCAAGCACTGCAACACGGCCGCGTCGCAGCCGGCTCGGCTGAAGATGAACACGATGACGGGCAGCAGCCCGGCCCGATCCAGCGTCTCGATGACGTCGGGCCGGCTGGGTACGTCGATGCGGCTGCGCGGTCGCCGGCCACCCCGCTGTGGCCGCCGATCGTCATTGATCCGAGCGAACCGCGCCTCATCGGAGGCGAGCCGCAACAGCTCTTGGTTGACCTCGTGCTGGTCGTCGTCGACGAACAGGTCGTAGAGCCGCCGGCCGACGAGCACCGACTGCCACAGCGGCACCGGCCGGTGCTCCTCAACGATCACGGTGGTGTCGCCGCGCACCGTCTGCAACCACTCGCCGAACTCCTCGGCGTTGCTCACCGTCGCGGACAACGACACGAGCGTCACGCTGTCCGGCAGGTGCAGGATCACCTCCTCCCACACCGCGCCGCGGAAGCGGTCGGCGAGGTAGTGCACCTCGTCCATGACGACGTACGCGAGACCGCGCAGCGCAGGCGATCCGGCGTAGAGCATGTTGCGCAGCACTTCGGTCGTCATGACGACGATCGGCGCGTCGCCGTTGACCGCGTTGTCGCCGGTCAGCAGCCCGACGTTGGCGGCGCCGTGCCGGGCGACGAGGTCGCCGTACTTCTGGTTCGACAATGCCTTGATCGGCGTCGTGTAGAAGCACTTGGCGCCGGATGTCAGTGCGAGGTGTACGGCGAACTCGCCGACGACCGTCTTGCCCGCGCCGGTCGGGGCCGCGACCAGAACGCCGTGCCCGTCTTCGAGCGCTTCGCAGGCCGCGACCTGGAACGGATCGAGGCTGAAGTCGAACTGGGCCGCGAAGTCGTTCAGCGCGTGCCGGCCGGCCCGGCGGCGCGAAGCGGCGTACCGCTGCGCGGGGCTGGCCATGTCGTTCAGGCTAGGCCCTGCCTACGCAAGCACGTGGACCGCGCCGGGCACCGTCACGCAGGTGATCGGCAGGTCGGCGAGGTACTCGCCGTCGGCGTACGCGGTGACGCCGGGCGAGGCGAG
>JAVEEG010000142.1 GCA_030840585.1 Frankiaceae bacterium
GGTGACCAGCGGCCCGCTCGCCGACCTCGGCGCGGCGTTGCTGGTCTGGACGACCACCCCGTGGACGCTCATCTCCAACACCGCGGTCGCCGTACATCCGGCGGTCACGTACGCCGTCGTCCGGGTCGGCGACGAGTTGCTCGTCGTCGCCGAACCGCTGGTCGCGAAGGTCTTCGGCGACACCCCGGTCGAGGTCGTGCAGACGATGGCCGGCACCGAACTCGAACACACCACGTACGACCGCCCGTTCGACCTCGTCGACATCCCCGGCGCGCACTACGTCGGGCTGGCCGACTACGTCACCGTCGACGACGGCACCGGCCTGGTGCACCAGTCGCCGGCGTTCGGCGCCGAGGACCTGCTGGTCGCCCGCCGTTATGGCCTGCCGGTGGTCAACCCGGTCGCGCTGGACGGCCACTTCGACGCCGGCCTGCCGCTCGTCGGCGGGTTGTTCTTCAAAGACGCCGACGCGCCGATCGTCACCGACCTCAACGCGCGCGGGCTGCTGTACCGGCGGGAGAACTACCCGCACTCCTATCCGCACTGCTGGCGCTGCGACACCGCGCTGATCTACTACGCGCTGCCGTCCTGGTACATCCGCACCACCGCGGTCAAGGACCGGCTGCTCGCGGAGAACGAGGGCACCCGCTGGTACCCCGACACCATCAAGCACGGCCGCTACGGCGACTGGCTGAACAACAACATCGACTGGGCGCTGTCGCGCAATCGCTACTGGGGCACACCGCTGCCGATCTGGCGCTGCGCCGAGGATCACCTCACCTGCGTGGGATCGCTCGCGGAACTGTCGACCCTCGCCGGCACCGACGTGACGCACCTCGATCCGCATCGCCCGTACATCGACGACGTGACGTTCGGCTGCCCGCAATGTTCAGCAACCGCAACGAGAGTTCCCGAGGTCATCGACTGCTGGTACGACGCCGGCTCGATGCCGTTCGCGCAGTGGGGCGCGCCGCATCGCAACGCCGCGGAGTTCGAACAGGCCTATCCCGCGCAGTTCATCTGCGAAGCGATCGACCAGACCCGCGGCTGGTTCTACACGTTGATGGCGATCGGCACGCTGGTGTTCGACCGGTCGTCGTACGAGACCGTGCTCTGCCTCGGCCACATCCTCGACGAGCAGGGCCGCAAGATGAGCAAGCATCTCGGCAACGTGCTCGATCCGTTCGAGCTGTTCGAGCGGCACGGCGCGGACGCGTTGCGCTGGTTCATGTTGTGTGGCGGTTCGCCATGGTCGTCGCGTCGCGTCGGCGACCGCGCACTCGAAGAGGTCGTCCGCAAGGTCCTGCTGACCTACTGGAACACCGCGAGCTTCCTCGTCCTGTATGCGAACGCGAACCACTGGCACCCGTCGTCGGCCACCGCGCCGCCGTATGCGGATCGGTCGGCGCTGGATCGATGGGCGTTGTCGGAACTGCACCAGCTCGTCGCCGAGGTCGACGCGGCGCTCGACGACTTCGACTCCGCCCGGGCCGGGCGCGCGCTCGCGGCGTACGTCGACGACCTCTCCAACTGGTACGTACGGCGATCCCGCCGCCGGTTCTGGGACGGCGACCCGGCGGCACTCGCGACATTGCACGAGTGCCTGGAAGTGCTGACCCGGCTGCTCGCGCCGTTCGTGCCGTTCCTCACCGAGGAGGTGCACGAGCGGCTGGTCCGCGACGCCGATCCGAGTGCCGGCGACTCGGTGCACCTGCGGTCGTGGCCGGAGGTAGACCAGGCGCTGGTCGACGTGGATCTCGGCGAGCACATGGCGCTGGTCCGGCGGGTGGTCGAGCTCGGCCGGGCCGCACGCGCGTCGGCGAAGGTGAAGAACCGCCAGCCACTCAGCGCGATGTCGGTGTACCACCAGGGCTGGCGGCGGGTGCCGGACGAGTTGCGCGCGCTCGCCGTCGACGAGCTCAACGTCGAGGGCGAGTTCGTGCTCGACGAGCTGGCGAACGTCCTCGACCTCAGCGTCAAGCCGAACTTCCGCGCGCTGGGCAAGCGGTTCGGCCCGCGTACCCAGGAGGTCGCGAACGTCGTCATGGCGCAGGACGCTGCCCGCCTGGCCGAGCAGGTCCGGCTGGGGCAGCCGGCGTTCGAGATGGACGGCGAGCCGGTGACGCTGACCGGCGACGACGTGATCATCTCCGAGTCGCCGGCCGAGGGCTGGGCGACCGCGAGCGAGCCCGGGCTCACCGTCGCGCTCGACCTGCGGATGACCGACGAGCTGCGCCGGGCCGGGGTGGTCCGCGAGGTGATCCGGCTGGTGCAGGAGGCGCGCAAGGCGCAGGGCTTCGACGTCAGCGACCGGATCGAGCTGTGGTGGGAGGCCGGCGGTGAGACCGCCGACGCGGTCGCGGAGGGCGAGGCGCTGCTCGCGACCGAGGTGCTGGCGACCGCCGTACGCCGCGGCCGCCCGAACGCGCCAATGGCCGCGCACGAGGTAGCCGAGCTCGATCTGACCTTCTGGCTCCGCGTCGTCGACTGACGCCTCCTCCCCCCGCGCACTTCGGAGACCTGGTGACCATTTTCGGCGGCCTTCGTCGGCGTGTCGTGGTCACCAGGTCTCCGAAGTGCGCGGGGTGGGCGGTGGCTTACCCGGCGGAAAGCACCCGTTTGGCGTAGGTAGACCCGGCCTCGGTGGTGCCGATGGTCTAGGTGCGTGACTGCGTTGCTGCGAACGGCGCAACGGCGGTGCACCCAGGAGGTTGGTTCCCGTGGCCTTGACGTTGCTGTCCCAGCCGACGCATCTGCGCCTGAAGACTGACGCGATCGCCGTACCGGCGCTGACGAGTCAGGTCCGCCCGGCACTGGTCCTGCCGGAGCGGCAGGCGCGAGCGCTGCTGGACGCGGCCGGCAAGGAAGACGTCAGCCAGGGCGGCTGCTTCGCCGCCGGGCCGGCCGGGATCCAGGTCTGGAGTGGACCGTTCGACGGCCCGGGCGGCGTTCGAGGCAGCGCGGTTCACCTGGGGTCCATCGACTGGACGTACGACACGCCCGCGAAGCACTGGGCGATGATCTACCGCGCGATGGTCACCCACGAGGGCGTGGCCCGCGGCGAGTCCACCACCACCGTTCTCGCCCGGGTCCTCGCCCTGACCGGCCTGTCGGTCGAGGGCGACCGGGTCACCCTGCCCTCGCCGCCGCTACGCGACCCGTTCCGCCGCAAGGAAGCCTGACCCGTACGACGAGCAATCGCGCGCTGGTTCGCTTCTAAGCGAACAGGCGCGCGATTGCCGTGTTGCGCGAGCGGTTAGCTGGTCTTGCGGGCCGTCGTCTTCTTCGCAGCGGCCTTCTTCGCGGTGCTCTTGACCGCGGTGGCCTTCTTGGCCGGGGTCGCCTTCTTTGCCGGCGCCGCTGTCTTGGCTGCGGTCGTCTTCGCGGCGGTCGTCTTCTTGGCCGGGGCGGCGGCCTTCGCCGGGGCGGCCTTCTTGGCCGGAGTCGCCTTGCGCGCGGCGGTCGCGGTCTTGGTGGCTGCGGTCGTCTTGGCCGCGGTCTTGGTCGCCGCTGAGGTCGTCTTGGCAGCGGTCTTCTTCGCCGCGCCAGTGGTCCGCGCCGCGGTCTTCGTCGCAGTCGCCGGCGCCGCCGCGGCCGTCTTGCTCGCGGTGGTCCTGCTCGCGGCGGCGGTCTTGGTCGCGGTCTTCGCGGCCGTCGAGGTGCCCGCCGCACCAGCGCTCGCCGCGGCCGCCTGCGCAGCCTTAGCCTCCACCGGCTCGGTCTCCGCGCGCGGCGTCACCACCGTCACGTCGGCGTCGGACGTCGCGCCGGTCGCGGCCGAAGCGGGCGGCAGCGCGGTCGCACCGGTGCCGCCGGTCATCGGCAGGCCGGACGGAACGCCGCGGCGCTGCCGGACGCCCACCAGCAGGAAGATGAACGACAGGACGCTCACGCCGATCGAGGCGTAGACCCAACCCAGCGCGCTGAACAGGCCGATGATGAGAAACACCACTGCCACGAGCAGCAGGACTCCGCTGATGACGATCACGTCGTCGACTCCGTTTCGGTATGCCGCCAGAGGCGTGCAGCGGCGGGGCAAGGTGCGGCGCGAATCCTAGCGAGTTCGCCCCAGGCACCGTGGACTGGCGGGCATCTCCCGCCAGCCGTACGGACGGAAAGCTACGGCGCGCTCTCCTCGCCGTCGACCGGCTCGGCCTCGCTCGGCGGGCCGGCCGGCGCGTCGCTGCCGGCGTCCACTTCCTCGACCAACGGCGGCGCGGCGCTGAACGGGCTGACCGGCGTGGCCGGGGGCGCGAGCCGCGGTACGCCGCCCTCGCCGGGCCCGCCAACCGGGCCGGGCGGCGCGAGGGAGGGTGGCGCGGCCGGGCCGCCGGCC
The DNA here is from genome assembly GCA_030840585.1 of Frankiaceae bacterium. Lineage (GTDB taxonomy): Bacteria > Actinomycetota > Actinomycetes > JAFAQI01 > JAFAQI01 > BP-197. Next base: position 4,337 of record JAVEEG010000142.1, read on the forward strand.
GGTGCTGTCAATGGGCTCGGCGCGGGCGTCGGCGCCGGTCCGGCTCCCGCGCTCGGCGGCACCGTCCGAGCCGGTACGCCGCCGCCCCCACCACCAGGGGCGCCGCCACCGAGGGCCCCGCCGCCAGCCGGCGCCGTAGCGTCAACTGGGGCAGCGCCACCGGGCGCGCCGGGCATCAGGCCGCGGCTGTCCAGATCGCGGAGCTGGCCTTCGAGATAGGCCTTGAGCCGGGTCCGGTACTCCCGCTCGAACCCGCGCAGGTCCTCGATCTGGGTCTCCAGCGACTGGCGCTGGCGCTGCAACTCGGCCATCGCGGAGGCGTGCTGTTGCTGCGCCTCGGACTCGATCGAGGCGGCCCGGCTCTTCGCCGACGTCACGATCTGGTCCGCCTCCGCCTTCGCCTGCGCGATCGCCTCGTCGGCGGTGCGCTGGGCCAGCAGCAACGTCCGCAGGGCGGCCTCGTTCGGCGCCTCCGCCGGAGCAGCCGGGGCCGCCGCAACCGGTGGCGGGGCAGCAACCGGGGCCGCGGCCGCCTCGGGCGTCGCGGCCGCCCGCGGCGCGGTGCGCAGGTCGGAGTTCTCGCTGAGCAGCCGGCGTAGCTCGGTCTCCACCTCGTCGAGGAAGGCGTCGACCTCTTCCTCGTCGTAGCCCTCCTTGAACCGGACCGTGCTGAACCGCTTGTTGTGCACGTCGTCGGGAGTCAGGGGCATCAGGTCACCTCGGGGGTCACAGCTGCGCGCCTACGACCTGGATCAGGGCGTAGGTCACGATGAACAACAGGATGAAGGCGATGTCGATCGCCATGGACCCTAGTCGTAACGGCGGGAGAAATCGGCGTAAGGCCCGCAACGGCGGGTCGGTTGCGGAGTAGGTCACCTCGAGTACGGCGGCGGCGGCGCCGCTGGGTCGCCAGGACCGGGCGAACACCATCACCCAGTCGACGATGAAGCGCACCCACAGCAGGCCGAAGAAGGCCCACAGCGCGTAGAACAGGACGGTATAGAGGACGTCCATGGTCAGCTCTGGTTGAAGAAGCCGCCCTCGGCCATAGCGGACTTGTCCTCGGCCGTGATCTCGATGTTGGCCGGCGTGAGCAGGAACACCTTGTTGGTGACCCGCTCAATGCTGCCGTGCACTCCGAAGACCAGGCCGGCAGCGAAGTCGACCAGGCGCTTGGCGTCCGCGTCGTCCATGTCGGTGAGGTTCATGATGACCGGCACACCCTCGCGGAAGTGCTCGCCGATCGTGCGGGCCTCGTTGTAGGTCCGCGGGTGCATCGTCGTGATCCGGTAGGCGTCGACGGCCTCGGCGGCGGTACGGCGCGGCGGCGTGTAGCTCACCGCCGTCTCGTCCGGCCGGGTCACCCGCAGCGGCGGCGCGCCGGCCGGCTCGGTACGGCGGACGACGTTGCCCGCGGGCGCGTCGCCGTAGTCGTCGTAGTCGTCGTAAGCCTCGTGGTCCTCGTCCTCGACGAGTCCGAGGTAGACCGCCATCTTGCGCATCGCGCCCGCCATGGCGGGGACATTACCTGACCGGCGGCTCCCGCCGGCCGAGCAACGCCGTACCGACACGCACATGAGTCGCGCCGGCCGCGACCGCGGCTTCCAGGTCGCCACTCATCCCGGCGGAGATCCAGGTGGCGTCCGGGTGCTCGGCGCGGATCCGGCCGGCCACCTCGGCGAGCTTGGCGAACGCCGGCGCGGGGTCGGCGCCGAGCGGGGCGACCGCCATGAGGCCGCGCAGCCGCAGCTGCTCGCTCGCCGCGACCAGGCCGGCCAGACCGAGCGCGTCGCCCGGGTCGGCACCGCCCCGGCCGGGACTGTCGTCGAGCGAGATCTGAATGAGGACGTCCAGCGGCTGCTGGCGGGCGCGGTCGAGGGCGGGGACAAGCTCCGGCCGGTCGACCGAGTGCACGACGTCGGCGAACGAGGCGACCAGCGCCGCCTTGTTCCGCTGCAGGCTGCCGACGAAGTGCCAACGCGGCGGGCTCCCCACCACCTCGTGCTTCGCGGCGGCCTCCTGGGCCCGGTTCTCCCCCACGTCCTCGACCCCGAGCTCGGCGAGCAACGCGACATCGGACGCCGGGAACGTCTTGGTGATCGCGACCAGGGTCAGCTCGGCCGGCGACCGGCCGGCGCTGACGGCGGCGCGATCCATCCGCGCGCGGACCGCGGCGAGGTTGGCCGCGAGTTCGTCCCGCCGGTTCACGGCTCCAGCATGGCGACCAGCGCGAACCGCCCGGTCACCCCGTCGCGGCGGTGCGAGTAGTAGCGCGGATCCTCCCGCGTGCAGGGCGCGCTTTCGTTCGTCACGTCGACCCCCGCGTCGCGGAGCTGGCTGCGTACGGCGGCCGGCAGGTCGAGTCCCGGCGTGCCGGTCGCGGTGGTCGCCTTCGCCGCCGGTACGACGCCCGCCACCTCGGCCTGCATGTCCGCCGGCACCTCGTAACAGCCGCCGCAGATGGCCGCGCCGACGGTCGCGGCGACCGGGCCTTCGTCGTAGCGGTGGATCGCGTCGACCGCGGCGGAGACGATGCCTTCGACGAGGCCGCGGCGGCCGGCGTGTACGACCGCGATCGCGCGCCGCGACACCAGCGCGATCGGGACGCAGTCGGCGACGAGGACCGCGATCGCCAGCCCGCGGGTCGTGGTCACGAGTGCGTCGGCGTCGGGCACGTCGCCGTCAGTGGTGGCGTCGGCAATAGCCACGGCGGCGCCGTGCACCTGATGCATAAACCGGACCCGGTCGACGCCCAGCTCGCCGCCGAGGCGTTGCCGGTTGGCGGCGACGACGTCAGGGTCGTCGCCGACGTGCAGCGCGAGATTGTTCTCGTCGTACGGCGGCGCGCTGCGCCCACCCGCGCGCGTCGTGACGAGAACCCGCGCGCGCACCTACTTCAAGAAGTCCGGTACGTCGAGGTCGTCGTTGTCGTCGAACACGATCGTGCGGCGCGGCGGCTGCGGCCGGCTCGGCGCCTGCCGGACCGGCTCCTGCACCCGCACGTGTACCGGCTCTTCGACCGCGGTCAGGTCGAGCTCGTCGTCGTACTCGTCGTCGAGGTCGATCTCTTCTTCGACCGGCACCTGCACCTGCACCTGCGGGACCGGCACCCGCCGGGTCTCGGTGCGGGCCCGCGGCCGGGGCGCGCCGCCGTCGAAGCCGGCCGCGATCACGGTGACCCGGACCTCGTCGCCGAGGGCGTCGTCGATCACCGCGCCGAAGATGATGTTGGCCTCCGGGTGTGCGGCGTCGGCGACCAGCTGCGCCGCCTCGTTGATCTCAAACAGGCCGAGGTCGCTGCCGCCGGAGATGTTCATCAGCACGCCGTGCGCGCCATCGATCGAGGCTTCGAGCAGCGGGCTGGAGATCGCCATCTCGGCCGCCGCGATCGCGCGGTCGTCGCCGCGAGCGGAGCCGATGCCCATCAGCGCGGAGCCGGCGCCGGACATGACCGACTTCACGTCGGCGAAGTCGAGGTTGATCAGGCCCGGGGTCGTGATCAGGTCGGTGATGCCCTGGACACCGGAGAGCAGGACCTGGTCGGCGGAGTGGAACGCGTCGAGAACGCTCACCTGCCGGTCACTGATCGAGAGCAGCCGGTCGTTGGGGATGACGATGAGGGTGTCGACCTCGTCGCGCAGCGCGGCGATGCCGGCCTCGGCCTGGTCGGCCCGGCGCTTGCCCTCGAACGTGAACGGCCGGGTGACGACACCTATCGTCAGCGCGCCGAGCGAGCGGGCCATCTTCGCGACGATCGGCGCGCCGCCGGTGCCGGTGCCGCCGCCCTCGCCCGCGGTGACGAAGACCATGTCGGCCCCCTTGAGGACCTCCTCGATCTCCTCCGCGTGGTCCTCGGCGGCCTGCCGGCCGATGTTCGGGTCGGCGCCCGCGCCGAGGCCCCGGGTGAGCTCGCGACCGACGTCGAGCTTGACGTCCGCGTCGCTCATGAGCAGCGCCTGGGCGTCGGTGTTCACCGCAATGAACTCGACCCCCTTGAGGCCCACCTCGATCATGCGGTTCACGGCGTTCACGCCGCCACCGCCGATCCCTACGACCTTGATCACGGCCAGGTAGTTCTGTGGTGCGGCCACGTGCGATGCCCCTCTTCGGCAGGTTCGGCTCGGGGACGCGCGGGCGTCACCGAACGGTCGGCGGGGAAGGTCGCGGCGCGATGGCCAAGGGAAGCGACCACCGACCTGCGACGGGTCGTGCATCATGCTCTGCTGCGGTGCTGCGGCTCGGCGTGTCGCCGACCCTCACCCTCAAGTAAACAGTTAACGTTATGTCAACTTGAGGGCTGGACCGGACAGTAGGGCGAATGGTCCGCGCGGGTCAAGCCAGGTACCCGGAAACGGGGG
>JAVEEG010000374.1 GCA_030840585.1 Frankiaceae bacterium
ATTTCCCGATAGGCTGCCGCGCACGCGCATCGGGCTCGCGTACTTGGAACCTCCAGGGGGGAGATGCAGGGACACATGCACCACACGCGCAGGTTGGTCATGGCTTTGGCCGTCTCGGGCGGCATGGCCGTCGGACTCGGTGCGACGGCAATGCCGGCGAACGCCACGATACGAACGTTCGAGGTCACACTCCTCGGCAAGATCAAGAAGACCGTCACGGTGGACGTCGGCATCGACACGCCGCTGGATCAGATCCAGCTCCCGAACCTCGGGAAGCTCCCGATCTTGAGCATCCGCGAGACGACGCCCGCAACGGCGACGCCGAGCAGTGGTCTCTCGCTGACCATCACCCCCTCGATCGGAACGCAGACCCCCGCTGCCCCCGTGACAGGCCCGCAGGCCGGCGAGCAGCTCGACATCCCCGCCGTCACCCCCACCAAGAAGCAGTCCAAGGGCAAGGCCGCGAAGGCCGTCGACACCCTTGGCCGGCTGACCGACACGACCAAGGCCAAGCCCGAGCGCGCCCGCCCCCACGCGACCGAGCTGCGTCACGCCAACGGCATCCCCACGTTGTTGAACCCGACGCTGTCGCTCTCCCTGCCCGGTCCCGTGCCGGTCGGCGTCCCGAACTTCTTCATCGACAAGTTCGAGATCCCGCCGTTCCTGCTGTCGATCTACCAGGCCGCCGGGATCCAGTACGGCGTGCGCTGGGAGGTCCTGGCCGCGATCAACGAGATCGAGACGGACTACGGCCGCAACCTCAACGTGAGCTCCGCCGGCGCGATGGGCTGGATGCAGTTCATCCCGTCCAGCTGGAAGCTCTACGGCGTCGACGCCAACAACGACGGCAAGAAGGACCCCTACAACCCGGTCGACGCGATCTTCGCCGCCGCGCGCTACCTCAAGGCCGCCGGCGCCGATCAGGACCTGGCGAAGGCGATCTTCTCCTACAACCACGCCGACTGGTACGTCCAGTCGGTCCTCATGCGCGCCCGCTTCATCGGCGGCATGCCGGCGGATCTCGTCGGCTCGCTGAGCGGCCTGACCCAGGGGCTCTTCCCGGTCCATGCCGCCTCGAAGTACGCCGATGACATCTCCGAGCGCGACGCGACGCGTCGCATCGCCCGGGGCCACAACGCGGCCCTTCCGGTCGTCTCGAGCGCGACGCGCCGCGGCATCAACATCTTCGCGAAGGCCGGCTCCCCGGTCGTCGCGGTGCAGGACGGCACGATCATCAAGGCCGGCAACACGAAGCGCCTCGGCAACTTCGTCCAGCTGCGCGACGTCTACGGCAACACCTACACGTACGCCGGTCTGAAGAAGATCGCCACGAAGGTACCGGTGCCGAAGAAGAAGGCCCAGACCAAGGCGTCGATCGCCAGGGAGCTCAAGCTCCCGGCCGATGCCACGCCGCGCGTCGCGGCGAGCGCCGGCAAGAACACCGGCAAGGACGCGCTGAAGAGCCCGGTCGACAAGGTCCTCGACACGACGGCCGTGGTCACCGACACGGTCAAGGTCGCCAAGGAGCGCCTCTTCGCCAACCCGACGCGGCCCAACCCGCTGAGCAGCGGCGGTCGCGAGCAGCTCCTGGAGTCGGAGTCCGCGCTCGGCGACGGCACGAGCGTGAAGTCCTACTTCAGCGGCGTGTTCGCGCCCAAGAAGGAGGACGTCGTCCTCAAGAGCCTCGTCCCCGGCCGCAAGGTCATCGCCGGCACGATCCTCGGGCGCATCGGCAAGACGTCGGAGTTCGTCGCGCCGCACACGCTGTTCGAGATCCGGCCCGCCGGCCGCGGCGCGCCGCGGATCGACCCGAAGCCGATCCTCGACGGCTGGAAGCTGCTCGAGTCCACGGCGATCTACCGCGCGCAGGGCAAGAACCCGTTCTTCGGGGACGAGTCCCAGGGCGCGACGGTCGGGCAGATCCTGCTCATGAGCAAGGCCGCGCTGGCACAGCGCGTGCTGAGCGACCCGAACATCGACATCTACTCGTGTGGCCGCAAGGACATCGAGGCCGGGGCCATCGACCGCCGCGTGCTCGCGACGCTCGCGTTCCTCTCGGCATCGGGCCTGAAGCCGACGGTGACCGCGCTCGAGTGCGGGCACAGCCTCTACACGACGAGCGGCAACGTCTCCGAGCACTCCTCGGGCAACGCGGTCGACATCGCGAAGATCAACGGCATCCCGATCGTGGGCAACCAGGGGGCGGGCTCGATCGCCGACATCGCGGTGCGGCGCCTGCTGACGCTGCAGGGCACGATGAAGCCCCACCAGATCATCAGCCTCATGACGTACGAGGGCACGGACAACACGCTCGCGATGGCCGACCACGCCGATCACATCCACGTGGGCTTCGCGCCGCAGTTCGATCCGACGACGAAGGCCGGCAAGCTCGCCGGGTCGGTCCTCAAGCCGTCGCAGTGGATCAAGCTCATCGACCGCCTCGGCCAGATCGACAACCCGTCGGTCAAGCTGGCGCCGTCGAAGTACGCGATCAAGGTCGCCGGAGACCGCGCGAGCGGCGCGCACGTCGGCGAGTAACCACTACGACAAAGATCCGCAGG
>JAVEEG010000174.1 GCA_030840585.1 Frankiaceae bacterium
ACGACGAGCTGGCCGCGCAGGGCGTGGTCGGCATCAGTGGCGTCGACACCCGCGCGCTGACCCGGCATCTGCGCGAGCGCGGCGCGATGCGAGTCGGTGTCAGCAGCATCGAGACCGAGGCCGACGCGTTGCTCGCCCGGGTCAAGGAATCGCCGGGCATGGAAGGTGCCGACCTCGCCCGCGAGGTCTCGACGCCTTCGACGTACGTCGTTCCCGCGGTCGGGGAGAAGCGGTACGTCGTCGCCGCGATGGACCTCGGCATCAAGGCGTCGACGCCGCGCTACCTGTCGATGCACGGCTGCGACGTGCACGTGCTGCCGGCGACGTCGACTGCGGAGGATCTGCTCGCGGGCGACCCCGACGGCGTGTTCTTCTCCAACGGCCCGGGCGATCCGGCGACCGCGGACTACGCCGTCGCGGCGATGCGCGGTGTGCTCGCGCAACGCAAGCCGGTGTTCGGGATCTGCTTCGGCAACCAGGTGCTCGGCCGCGCGCTCAACTTCGGCACGTACAAGCTGAAGTTCGGCCATCGCGGGGTGAACCAGCCGGTGCAGGATCGCGCGACCGGGCAGGTGCACATCACCAGCCACAACCACGGCTTCGCGGTCGACGCGCCCGCCGACCGGACCAGCGAGACCGAGTTCGGCCGCGTCGAGGTGAGCCACGTCGACCTCAACGACGGCGTCGTCGAAGGACTGCGCTGTCTCGACGTACCGGCCTTCTCGGTGCAGTACCACCCGGAGGCCGCGCCCGGTCCGCACGACGCGACCGGGTTGTTCGCGTCGTTCGCCGCGTTGATGGAATCGGCGCGATGAGCGACACGGAAGGCGCGTCCCGGGCCGAGGCCATCGTCGCCGGCGTCCACCACCATCACCACCATCCGGCCGACCCGAACGCCGGTGTGGTGCGCGGCCGGCTCGACCGTCGCGCGGTGCTGGCCGCGGTGCTCGCCGCCGCGGTCACCGTCGCCGCGCTCGTCCTCTGGGGATTGGCGATCTGATGCCGCGGCGAACCGACATCCAAAGCGTCCTCGTCATCGGCTCCGGCCCGATCGTGATCGGCCAGGCCTGCGAGTTCGACTACTCCGGCACCCAGGCGTGCCGGGTGCTACGCGCCGAAGGCTTGCGGGTCTCGCTGGTCAACTCCAACCCGGCCACGATCATGACCGACCCGGAGTTCGCCGACGCGACGTACGTCGAGCCCATCACCCCGGAGTTCGTCGAGAAGGTGATCGAGCGCGAGCGGCCGGACGCGTTGCTCGCGACCCTCGGCGGTCAGACCGCGTTGAACACCGCCGTCGCGTTGCACGAACGCGGGGTGCTGGAGCGTTACGGCGTCGAGCTGATCGGTGCGTCCATCGACGCGATCCGCGCCGGTGAGGATCGCGAACGGTTCAAGAAGATCTGCGACGACATCGGCGCCGACTACGCCCGCTCGGAGTTGGTCCGCGGGGTCGAGGACGCGGTCAATGTCGCAGCGAAGCTCGGCTACCCGGTCGTGCTGCGGCCGTCGTTCACCCTTGGCGGCGCGGGCTCCGGTTTCGCGCACGACGAGACCGAGCTACGGCGCATGGTCGCGGCCGGTCTGGACGCCAGCCCGGTGCACGAAGTGCTCGTCGAGGAGAGCGTGCTCGGCTGGAAGGAGTACGAGCTCGAAGTCATGCGCGACAAGCGGGACAACTGCGTCGTCGTGTGCTCGATCGAGAACCTCGACCCGATGGGCGTGCACACCGGCGACAGCATCACGGTCGCACCGACCATGACGCTGACCGACCGCGAGTACCAGCAGATGCGCGACATGGCGTTCGCGGTCATTCGCGCGGTCGGCGTCGAGACCGGTGGTTCGAACATCCAGTTCGCCGTCGACCCCGCGACCGGCCGGCAGGTCGTGATCGAGATGAACCCGCGGGTGTCGCGGTCGAGTGCGCTCGCGTCGAAGGCGACCGGCTTTCCGATCGCGAAGATCGCGGCGAAGCTCGCGATCGGCTACACCCTCGACGAGATCCCGAACGACATCACCAAGGAGACGCCGGCCAGTTTCGAGCCGAGCCTCGACTACGTCGTCGTGAAGATCCCGCGGTTCGCGTTCGAGAAGTTCCCCGGTGCCGACTCGACGTTGACGACACACATGAAGAGTGTCGGCGAGGTCATGGCGCTCGGGCGCAACTTCGTCGAGGCCTTGCAAAAGGCGACCCGGTCACTGGAAGCCAAGGGCGCGGAGCTCGACTTCGCCTCGCCGCCGCCGGACAAGACGACCGCGTTGACGAACGCGTCCCGGCCGCACGACCGCCGGTTGCAGTGGTTGGTGCAGTCGTTGCGGGCCGGCGCGACCGTCGACGAGGTGGCGACCGCGACCGGCGTCGATCCGTGGTTCGTGGATCAACTGCAGTTGCTTTGCGAGGTCGCCGCGCAACTGAAGTCGGCCAAGGAACTCGACCCGGACACGTTGCGATTCGCGAAGCGACACGGGTTTTCCGACGTACAGATCGCGGCGATTCGCGAAGACCTGCGCGAAGACGACGTTCGACGGTTGCGGCATGCCCTGAACGTGCGGCCGGTCTACAAGACCGTCGACACCTGTGCGGCCGAGTTCGCCGCGCGCACGCCGTACCACTACTCGTCGTACGACGAAGAGGACGAGGTCGAGCCGAGCAGCGTGCCGAAGGTGCTCATCCTCGGCAGTGGTCCGAACCGGATCGGCCAAGGCG
>JAVEEG010000333.1 GCA_030840585.1 Frankiaceae bacterium
CCGGTCACGAGCTTCATGGCGGTGGCCACCAAGGCGGCGGCGTTCGCGATCCTGCTGCGCTTCTTCGACCACGGCGTGCTCAGGGCGCACGACGACTGGGCGCCCGCGCTGGCCGCGCTGGCGGTGACGACGATCCTGATCGGCAACGCGGGGGCGATCGCTCAGCGCTCGATGAAGCGGATGCTCGCGTGGTCGGGGGTGGCGCAGGCCGGCTACATGCTCGCCGGGGTGGTGGTGGGCACGCGGCTCGGCGTCCAGGCGACCGCGTTCTATCTCGCGGTCTACCTGCTGATGAACGTCGCGGCGTTCGCGGTGGTGATCGCGCGCGAGCGCGTGTCGGAGCGGGGTGACGACATAGGAGCGCTGGAGGGGCTCGGCCAGTCGAGCCCGTGGCTGGCCTGGCCCATGACGATCGCGATGCTCGCGCTCGCGGGGATCCCGGCCACCTCGGGCTTCATCGGCAAGTTCTATTTGATCGACGCCAGCGTGAGCGGCGACTACGCCTGGCTCGGCGTGGTGATCGTCGTCGGGTCGATGATGTCGCTCGCCTACTACCTGCGCGTGCTCGCCGTGATGTGGATGGCGCCGCGGGAGGTCGAGCTGACGCTGCCGTACAGGCGCGGCCGCCGAGTGCGTCCGGTGGCGGGCTGGTCGCCCGAGGCCGACGCCCGCGCCCAGCCGGAGGTGACGGCCGTCGCGGTGGTCGCCGCGGCCGCGACCGTCGTGCTGGGCATCGTCCCGCAGCCGCTCTTCCACCTGGCACAGGACGTGGGCAGCTCGCTGGCCGGGCTGATGTAGGAAAAAAGAAGAGGCCGCGACCCGGGGGCCGCGGCCTCTTCACCCTCCTTGCGGAGCGGGTTACGAGCGCTTCACGTGCTCGCAGTTCTTCGAGACGTGGTCCTCGGTGTCGGCCTTGACGGTGTCGTTGCCGGCGCCGCAGTTGACGCGGTCCGTACGACCGTCGCGAGCGTGGATCGTGTCCTTGCCGCGGTTGCCGGTCAGGATGTCCTTGCCCTTGCCGCCGGTGATGTCGTCGTTGCCGGCGTCGCCGGAGACGTCATCGTTGCCCGAGCCGCCGTTCAGGTCGTCGGCACCGGGGCCGCCGCTGATGTCGTCGTCGCCCGAGCCGCCGTTGACGGTGTCGTCGCCCTGGTCGCCGCAGAGGTCGTCGTCGCCCTGGTCGCCGTTCAGGTCGTCGTCGCCGCCGTTGCCGTCGATCACATCGTCGCCGCCGTTGCCGCTGTCGTCGTTGGCGCCGTCGGTGCCTTCCATGTCATCGGCGCCATCGGAGCCGTGGTCGGCCGCGGACACGTCGTCGCTGCCGCTGTTGTCGGCCGTGCCGCCGTTGTCGTCGGTCGCATCGTCGTCGCCACCGGTCGGCGAGAGACAGGCGTTCTCGCCCGCGTCGTGGTTGGCCGGATCGTCAGCACCGTGGCTCGCGAGCACGCTCGCGGCTCCAATGCTCAGTGCGAGTGCGGCGATCAGGCAGAAAATCGTGGATATGCGCTTCATCAAGCTCTCCTTGAGAGGGGGTTCGGAGGCTAGAACGCGACGAGTCGGGCGAAACTCACGGTCAGACGGCGAACGTTTCCTAAAGGGGTCAGACCCCTTTAGGTTTGAGGTCGCCTTCCGTGCGGGTTTGAGCGCTGTCGAGGCGCGAACGGGGTCGAGGCTGCTTCAGGGTCGTAGACGCCGAAGCAGCGGCTCCCGCTCGCCCTCGATCTCCTGCGTGAGGCGCTGGATCGCGTGGACGCGAACCCACTGCGGGAGCCGATCGCCGGCAATCGTGCCCGCCCGCGAGTACGCGCGCATGTAGCCGCGCAGCAGCAGTCCACGGCCGATCGCCGCCAGCCGGCGATCGAACGCCGAGGCGCCCGGGGGCAGCGGCGAGACCTCTAGCACGACCCAGCTTCGGGCCACGTCCGCGGTCGGCTCCCCGCGCGCGGCGTTGTGCCAGTCGATCACCTTGGGCCCGGTCTCGTCGGCCAGAACGTTGCCCGGGTGGAAGTCGCCGTGGCAGAGCCGGTCGCCCTCGGGCAGCTCGCCGAGCAGCCGGAGCGCCTCGTCGCGCAGTCCCTCGGGAACGGCATCCGATCGCTCGAGCCGCGACGCGATCAGATCGTGCGCGCTCGGGAGCTCCGCCGGCGCCGCAACGCGGTGGAGCTCGGCGTGCACGCGGCCGGTCTCCCGTGCCACCGAGCGCACCGTCCACGGCCTGCGCCTGAGCTGGGTCAGCAGGTCCTCGCCCGAGAGTCGCTCGATCACAAGCCCGGGGCGGCCCTCGTGCGTCACCTGCTCGTACACGGCGGGAACCGGGGCACCGGCCTGCGCCGCTGCCGCGAGGGCCGCAGCCTCCATCCGCACGGCCTCCTCGGCGTGGGCGATGCCGGGGCGGACGAGCCGCAGCAGCCGCCCGTCCGGCAACAGGAAGATCTCGGCTTCGCGCCCGTGCGCGACGCGCTCGCCGACCTCCATCAGGCCCGCCTCCTCGCGACGCCGCGTACGCGGTCGACCAGCGCCCAGGCCCCCAGTCCCGCCGCCGCCGCCACGATCGGGGTCGGCGGCACGGTGTAGCGCGCGATCAGGGTGAGCGTGGCCGCGGGCAGGAGCACCAGCCCACCGCCGGCCGCGGCGAACAGGAGGGCTCCGCGGCGCGCCCGACCGCGAGCCAGGACGACTCCCGCGAGGGCGAGCACGACCAGCAGCGCCGGGACGACCCCGCCGAGCCGCTCGGTGTCCTGCCACTCGGCCACCCGCCGCACCGCGCCGCCCACGTGCAGCCGCTCCGCGTCGTAGTCGCGCCGCACCTCGTACGACACGAGCCTCTCCGCCTCCGCGTTGCGGCGTGCGATCGAGAAGGCCCCGCCGCCGGTGTAGCGGCGGTGGTAGGCCGCCGGGTCGACGAAGCGCGGAAGCTGCCGCGCCACGTCCTTCAGGTAGTCGAACGGCTGGGCCAGGATCGCGGCGCGGCCGAACTCCCCGAGCCTGTCGCCGCCGATCGGCGGGTGGCCGAAGCGGGCGCGCGCGGGCGATCCCTTGAACCACAGGTAGAAGAGCGAGCCGGGGCGCTTGCTCTCCGGGGTGGTCTGGCAGAGAAAGCGCGTGCCCCTGGGCGGGGTGAACCGACTGCAGTCCGCGAACGGCGCCGCGCGCGCGTAGAGGTTCCAGCCGCTCACGTCGGACATGCCGGTCGTCCCGCCGGCGAGGGCCGCGAGCGCCGCGTAGACGCCGATCACGATCCCGGCCGCGCCCGCCGCGAAGCCGCCGGCCACGAGCTTGGCGCGTAGCGGACC
>JAVEEG010000181.1 GCA_030840585.1 Frankiaceae bacterium
GGAACACGATCGATGTGGCGGAATCGAAGCGCTCGACCAATGCGCCGGCCGACAGACCCAACGCGACGACGAGGATCGCGGCGACAACCATCGGCAGCCACAGTCGGCCGATCCGCGCCACGCCGTAGCCGTGCAGAATCAAAGCTCCGAGGAGCCCCGCGCCAGCAGCAACAACCGTTCCGGTCAACAGGCTTGCGCTCAGGCGCGTGCCGACAACTCTCGACCGTGGCAGCGGTGTCGGCAGCATCCAGTCGGCATCGGGTGCGCTGACCAGGATCGGTCCGCGCCAGGTTGCCTGCCGAATCAGTCCGAGCAGCAGGAAGAGCCACACGGCAGCTAAGCCCGCGGGCAGCGCATCGACGAGACGATGCGTATCCGTCGTGGCGGTAGGAGCGGACTGCACCGAATGCACTGCACGTACGACGAGGGGACCGCCGTAGATGGCGACGAGGAGTGCGGCGAGGTAAAGCGCGTACGCGATCCGACCCCGCCTCGCGCGGCGGCGTCGTCGTCGTACGTCCGCGAGGAACGTCCAGACTTCGGCGATGTCCGAGGTCATGTCTCGATGTCGCTGACATCGGACGGCGGTCCCGCGGCGACCTGGTGTCCCTCGCGGAGCAGGACCACGTGGTCGGCGACCGCGTCGGCCAGTTCGCGATGATGCGTAGCCATCACGATCGTGACGCCGGCTGACCGCTCGTCGTTGAGGAGCCCGGCGAGGCGATCGCGCGCATCGGGATCGAGTCGACGTTCGGGCTCGTCGAGGACGAGCATTCGCCGCGGCCGGACCAGCGCGGTCGCCAGTAGGAGCGCCTGCTGCTGGCCGGAGGACAGTTCGCGCGGCAACGCGCCGGCGTGATCGTCTAGCCGGAAGGCGGCCAGCGCGGTTTCGACCAACATGCTCGACTGCTGGCCGGCTCCGTGCGCCGCGGCGACGAGCCAGACATGCTCGAAGACGGTCAGGTCCGGATAGAACGCAGCGTCCTCAGCTACAACGGCCACCGCGCGACGCACCCACTCGTCGTCCTCCGTGAACGTTCGTCCGTCGAGCAACACCTGACCGGTCGACGGCACGTCGCGACCGGAGATGAGCCGCAGTAGGGTCGTCTTACCGGAGCCGTTCGGACCCATCAGCGCGACCGCGGCGCCGGGCGCAATCGCAAGACTGAGCTGCTGCAGCGCGACGCGCTCACCGAATCGTCGGGATACCCGCTCGATGCGCAGCCCGAGACCCGTGGGTGGTGACGTCATGACGATGGCACCGGCGTGTGTGTCGCGGTGAGGATCAGCAGCACGATGTCGTTTCTCCGGCCGGTCACGTGCCCTTGTAGTTGAAGACCTGGCGCAGCGTGTGCTGGATCTCGACCAGATCGGCCTGGTCGGCCATGACCTGGTCGATGTCCTTGTACGCCTCCGGGTGCTCGTCGAGCAGTACCCGCGCCTTGTCCGCGTTCCAGGTCCGGTCACCCATTGCCGCGGTCAACGACTCGACTGACAGTGCCTTACGAGCCTGCCCGCGGCTGAGCCGGCGACCGGCGCCGTGCGAGCACGAGTTGTACGACGCCGCGCTGCCCTTACCCTTCACGACGTAGGACCGCGTGCCCATCGAACCCGGGATCACACCCTCATCGCCGGACGCGGCCTTGATCGCACCCTTACGGGTCACCCAGACATCACGACCGTGGTGGTGCTCCTGCTGAGTGAAGTTGTGATGGCAGTTGATCGTCCGTACAACAGTGCCGCGACCGACGATCTCGAACAGCGAACGGTTCGCCGCCTCGGCCATCCGCTGCCGCGACGCCATCGCGTACCGCTGCGCCCACAGCATGTCCCGCACGTACCCGGTGAACTCCGGGGTGCCCTGCACGAAGTACGCGAGGTCCGGGTCCTCGAGCGGGATGAACCATGCCTTCGCCAGTGCCTTGGCCGAAGTGATGTGCTTCGACGCGAGCTGGTTACCGATGCCGCGCGAACCGGAGTGCAACACCGTCCAGACGCGGTCGCGCTCGTCGAGGCACACTTCGACGAAGTGGTTGCCGGACCCGAGCGTGCCGAACTGCTCCGCGACGGTGCGCGTCTGCTTCGGGTTCAACTCGGTGTGCGGCGTACCGAGGTCGGCCAGCTTGCCGTCCGTACCGTCGAGCAACGCGGTATGACCCTTGCCGACGCCGGCCGGAATCCGCTGCTCGATCAGCGGCATCAACGCGCGCAGCGAATCCGGCAGATCCGCCGCGACAAGGTCGGTCTCGGTCGCGATCATGCCGCAACCGATGTCGACACCGACCGCGGCCGGGATGATCGCGCCCTCGGTCGGGATGACGCTGCCCACGGTCGCACCGATACCAACATGCGCGTCGGGCATGAGCGCAACATGGCCGGCGACGAACGGCAGCCGGGCAGCCCGAGCCGCCTGATCGATCGTCGCCTGCTCTACGTCCGACGCCCAGGACAGCAGTCGGGGCGCCACCTCTCGTGCCGGCATTGCCCGATCCTCTCCTAGTTGGAACTTGTCCCCATGGCAGGAGTCGAACCTGCACCGGACGGCTTCGTAAGCCGTTGCCCTGTCCATTGGGCGACACGGGGTTTGACACCCTGCGCGTTGTTGAGGCAGCCGCGCCCCTGCCCCCGTCCGTCAGGCGGCCGTTGCGGTCTTCCGCGGCCGGCCGGGCCGACGCTTCTCGGTGACCGGGCGGCCCCGCTCGAACAGCTGGCCGCCCCACACACCGTCGGTCACGCCGAGCGTTACCGCCTGCTCGAGGCAGGTGGCGGTGACCGGGCAGCGCGCGCACAGCGACTGTGCCAGCGCGAGCTGTTCCGCAGTCTCCGGGAAGAACACGTCGGCGTCGGGGATCGTCGTACAGGGGGTATTCGTCATCTCGCCACCTCCTCTCGTCGTGTTTTTCAAGCGTCAGACATGCAAAAAGCCGCCTGCAGCGGCTCCGGCTGCGGCGGCTTCGGGGTGAAGCGAACGGGTCGCTTACACCGGTGCCGCCGGGCGCCCGAGCGTGGGCAGGCTCTCGTGCTGCTCATTGCGCTGGAGCAAGGTGGTGGTCCAGCTTTGCGTGCACGCGGGCATGCCGGCGAAGCGCTTCGCGCGCCGGCCTTCCGCGATCGCATAAGCGAACACTGGTGCTCCTATGGGATTGAGCCCACCGGGCGGCGGGCCGTCGTACAGAGTGATGGCATTGGTCCGAGACGTCAACCGGGATTTTGTTGAGTTACAGGTACTGTCCCGGCGCAGCGGATTCGGCTACGACGTGCAGCCGGTTGATGGTGCCGCGTTGCTCGAAGATCTCGGCGAGCGTCATCGGGCTGGTGACGTCGCTGCCGACGAGCTTTGCCGCTTCCGCGGGAGTGAAGGCCGGGAACTCGATCCGCGCGAGGCACCTTCCGGGACGCAGCAGTGCCGGATGCATTTCGTCGACGGGCTCGTTGGTGGTGAGCAGGACCAGTGCGTTCGAGCCTTGGCCGAGCAGGCCGTCGGCGGTGTTGAGCAGCCGGCCGAGCGCCGCGCCGACCTGGCGCCGGGCGTCGCGCCGTAGCAGTTCTTCGGCGTCTTCTACGACGACGAGCCGCCAGCGCTTCGGTCGATCTTCGTCGTTGGTGTCGACGAGGACTTGCGCCATGTAGTCGCCGTCGTTGAGCAGACGTTCGGGGTCGGCGACGACGTGCGGGTCGGCCCACGACCGCCACGCGTCGAACAGAGCACGGACCGCCGTGGTCTTGCCGGTGCCGGGCGGGCCGTGCCAGACGAGCAGCCGGCCGCCGGTCGCGGTGCACTGCGGGCGGTACGCGACGAGGTTGTTGAGCGCGTCGCGTACGGCCGACGGGTAGAGATGCTGTACGTCGTCCCAACTGGGCACATCGATGTCCCGGGACCGCGCCCACCGGCCGCGGCCGAAGTGCCAGAACGTGACCCGCAGCGAGCGGTCTTCCGGCGGCTGGGGAACTCTGCCGGCTACCGCCGCGGCGATTCGTTCGACGGTTTCGCGATCCCGACCGCTGACCCAAAGGTCGGCGCAACGCCGCCAGCTCCGCACGACGACGAGACATCCGTCGGCGGCGGCGAGTACCTCGGCGCAGCCGGTACGGCGATGAAACCGCAGCAACCGCGCGTGGTCGGGAAGCACCGCAGTGACATCGACGGCGGCGGGAAGATCCCGTTCGACCAGGAACGGGTGGAGCCCGTGCAGGTGTGGACGTAGAAAAGCGCCGAGCACCAGCCCGGCGTTCGGGACGCAGTCTTCGGTGTTGATGTCCGGCAAAGGCGCAGCGAGCACCGATGCCAATGCGGGGTCCAACTCCGGCTCGCGCGAGCCGGGGTCAAGCTGAAGTGCGGTCATAGTCCTCACCCCGAAGGTGGATGGGGACGACCGCGGCTCGAGGTTAGACCGAGGCCGCCCGGTAGTGGGTCCGTCTCAAGACGTCACTCCTCCAAGCAGTCGCACCGAATAACGGTGCGCGCAGATCGTGCCCGAAATACGCCGCCGGCGTCTACTGAGTATTGACGTCGTGCGGAGTGGTCTCATCGGCGGTAGCAGTCGCAGTGTGCGCGACGAGTCGGGCCGCCACGTCACGGAGCTTCAAGTGCGAGGTCTGCGACATCTTGACGAGGACGCGGAAGGCTTCTTCAGGGTCGCACTGGTGCTTGCATATGAGGACGCCTTTGGCCTGCTCGATCGTCGCTCGCGACTCCATCGCATGGCGCATCTGCGCCGCGAGTGTGGCGGCGGTCTCGTACAACGTGGCGGTGGCGACAGCGACGGCGGCATGGTTGGCGAAGCTCTCCGCCATGCGGATCGTGGCGTCGTCGAACGTGTCAGGTTCCGGGGAATAGATGTTCAACGCGCCGGTCATCTGCCGTTGGACTGGCAGCGGGACCGACAGCGAACTGCTGATTCCGGCTTTGTACGCCGCCGCCGCGAACTCGGCCCATCGAGTCTCGTTCTGCATGTCGCGGATCTGGACTACCTCGCCGGCGTTGGCGGCGTCGAGGCAAGGACCATGGCCCAGTGCGTACTGCCGCTCATCGAGGTTCAGTGCGACCTCACCGCTGAACGCGGCCGTGCTCGCTTCGTCGCCACGGACGAGTGTGATCGAGGTGTAGACGTGCGGTGGCAACGCGGTCCTGGCGAGGCTCACCAGCGTGTCGAGTATTTGGAGGAGCGGTTGTTCAGTCGACATGAGGTCGAGGTCATCGATTGCGACGTCATCGCAGGTTGGCCGGTACGAACTGGTG
>JAVEEG010000198.1 GCA_030840585.1 Frankiaceae bacterium
ATCAGGGCTGCGTTTCGCCGATCCCTCCTAGAGCAACGACTCCAGCCATTGCCGGTGCAGGGCGGCGTACTCGCCGTCGGCCGCCGACAGCAGTTGCGCCGGGGTGCCGTCCTCGACGATGCGGCCGTCGTCGAGCACCAGCACCCGGTCGGCGATGCCCACGGTCGACAGCCGGTGGGCGATGATCAGCGCAGTCCGGCCGGCGAGCACCGTACGCAGCGCCCGCTGGACCAATCGTTCGGTGGGTGCGTCCAGCGACGATGACGCCTCGTCGAGGATCAGCACTGCCGGATCGGCGAGCACCGCGCGGGCCAGCGCGATCAGCTGCCGCTGCCCGGCCGACAGCTTCGCGCCGTTCTTGCCGACGGTTGAGTCCCAGCCGTTCGGCAGCCGCCGTACGACGACGTCCAGACCGACCGCCCGGCCGGCCGCCTCGATCTCGTCCCGGCTCGCCTCCGGCCGGCCGAATGCGATGTTGTCGGCGACCGATCCGGTGAACAGGAACGACTCCTGGGTGACCATCGCGACCGCTTGCCGCAGGTCCGGCTCGGCGAGGTCTCGCAACGGCACACCGTCGATGAGTACGTCGCCGGCCGTCGGGTCGTAGAACCGGGCGAGCAGGCGCGCGATCGTGCTCTTGCCGGCGCCGGTCTTGCCGAGCAACGCGACCGTCTGGCCGGCCGGCACCTCGAGGTCGAACCCGTCGAGTACCGGCGCATCGGCGCGATAGCCGAAGTTGACGTTGCGAAGCTCGACCGCGCCGTGCCAGCCATCGGCGGGGATCGCGTGCGACCGCGCCGGCATCGCGACCGAAGGCTCCTCGTCGAGTACGCCGGAGAGCTTCTCCAGCGCCGCCGCCGCGCCCTGGAACGAGTCGTAGAACTGGCTGACGTCGGCGATCGGCTCGAAGAACCGGCGCAGGTAGAGCACGAATGACGCGAGCACGCCGACCTTCATGTCGCCGTTGATCACCCGCAGCCCACCGATCAACAGGATCGCGGCGGTGGTCAGGTTGCCGATAAACCGGATGCCCGGCCAGTACACCGTGAGCAACTGGAACGAGTCGGTCGTCGTCTTGCGGTAGTCCTCGTTGAGCTCGCCGAAAATCTGGTTGTTGCGCGGCTCGCGCCGGAACGCCTGCACCGCGCGGATGCCGCGCAACGACTCGGTGAAGTGCACGATCACCAACGCGATCGATTCGCGGGTACGGCGATAGGCCGTGGTCGATCGCCGCTGGTACCACCGCGACAGCCACAGCAACGGCACGAACGACGCGAGCGACACGAGACCGAGCGGCCAGTCGAGCACCAACAGCACAGTGCCGACGGTGAGGATCGACAAGACCGCGGTGACCAATACGTCAAGGCCCGCGTCGAGCATCGCGCTGATCGTGTCCATGTCGGACGTCAGCCGCGAGATCATTCGCCCGGACGTGTACCGCTCGTGGAACGACAGCGAAAGTCGTTGGAAATGGCGGAAAACTCGCTGCCGCAACTCCAGCAGGATGCGCTGACCGATCCGTCCGGTGCCGAGCACGAACGTGCGGTACAGCCAGGCCTGCAGCAGCGCGCAGCCGACGATGAGCGCGGCCACGACGATCAGCGGGACGTCGTCACCGCGGCGCGCGGCCGGGATGCCGCGGTCGATGCCGATGCCGACCAGCGCCGGGATCGCCATCGACGCGACGACGCTGATGACGATCGCAATCGTGTAGACCCAGACCGCGCGCTTGTGCGGCGCGAGCAGGTCACCGAGCAGCCGGCGGGTTCGCCGTCGTAACAGCACCGACAGGCTCGCGGCGACGTCCTCTTGAGCTTCTGCCGCGACCCCGCGCCACTGGTCGACCGATGCCGTCGTCATCGGCACGCTCCGGCGCTGACGTCATCTGGATCGACGCTGAGCACCTCGGCGTACGCGGGCAGTCGCATCAGTTCGCTGTGGGTACCGATGGCGGTGATCCGGCCGTCTTCCAGCAACGCCACTCGATCGGCGAGCGCGACGGTCGAGGGCCGGTGTACGACGACGATCGCGGTGGTGTCGCGCAACACCCGAGCGAGCGCGGCTTCGACCTTGGCTTCGGTGTGTACGTCGAGCGCGGAGAGCGGGTCGTCGAGCACGAGCACGGTCGGCTGCGCGAGGACCGCGCGGGCCAGCGCGAGCCGCTGGCGCTGACCACCGGACAGCGACAGGCCCTGCTCGCCGATCCTCGTGTCGAGACCCCATGGCAGCGCGTGCACGAAGTCGGCCTGGGCGAGGTCGATCGCAGCGTCGATGTCGGCGTCGGTCGCGTCCGGGCGGCCGAGCACGAGGTTCTCCCGGACGCTCATCGAGAACAGCACCGGATCCTCGAACGCGGTCGCGATGCGCGAGCGCAGGTCGGTCAGCGCGAGGTCGCGGATGTCGACGCCGTCCAGGGTGATCCGGCCGGCGGTCACGTCGTAAAGGCGGGCCGGCAGCGCGGTGAGTGCGGTCTTGCCGGAACCGGTCGCGCCGACGATGGCGAGCGTCTCGCCGGGCGCGAGGTCGAGGTCGATGTCGCGCAACGTCGGCTCGTCCGCATCCGGGAACGCGAACGAGACGTGGTCGAAGACGAGGTGGCCACTCGGCCGTTGCGGGGTCGGCTCCGGCAGCGGCGTGGGCGAGACGGGATCGGTGACCGCCGGAACGGTGCGGAACACCTCCTGGATCCGGTCGGCGGCGGTCGAGGCTTCCTGTGCCATCGACAGGATCCAGCCGATGTCGATGATCGGCCACTGCAACAGCACCAACAGGGTCGTGAACGCGACCAGCGCGCCGAGCGACATCGAGTGATGGGCGACGGCGAGGCCGCCGATCAGTACGACGAGAGCCATGACGATGTTCGGGATGAGTTCGAGCAGCGCCCAGAACCGGCCGCGCAGCGCGACCATCTCCAGTGCCGACCCGCGGACGACCTCGGCCTGCCGGACGAACTGCGAATGCAGCAGCGCGCCGCGGCCGAACGCTTTGGTCACCCGGATGCCGCTCGCGGCTTCCTCGGCGGCGGTCGCGAGGTCGCCCTGCTGGTCCTGCATCCGGCGGGCGAGCAGCGAGTACTCGTTGCCGAACCGCTGGGCCAGCCAGATCACCGGGATCGTCATGCCCGCGACCACGAGACCCAGCGGGGCGTACGTCGCGATCAGCAGGGCGACGACGGCGACGTACTGCACGACGTTGACGACCAGGAAGATCGCGCCGAAGCCGAGGAAACGGCGGATGGACGACAGGTCGGTGGTGGCGCGGGAGAGCAGCTGGCCGGTCTGCCACTGGTCGTGGAACGCGACCGCGAGCCGCTGCAGGTGCTGGTAGAGGTCGTCGCGGATGTTGGTCTCGACCCGCAGGACCGCGATGGACTGGATGTAGCGGCGGGCGAAGATCAGCACGCATTCGACGACGCCGAGCCCGAGCGCGGCCAGGAAGACGGGCACCATGGCGCCGCGGTCGCCGCGGGCGATCGGGCCGTTGACCGCGGCCTTGATCACGAGCGGGACGAGGGTGGCGGCGGCGACCATCGCGAACGCCGCGGCGAACATCACCCACATCTGCCAGCGGAACGGGCGCAGGTAGGTGCGGAAACCGTAGAGCGAGCGGTAGCGCGTGGCAACGACGGACGGCCGCGGTCGCTTCGGCCCCCCGACCCGACCCTGCCCCCGCGCCGCGTCGATCACTGTTTTCACGGTACCCGCGCGCACGGACAGTCCCGAAACGGTTTATGTCCCGTGGGCCGCTTTGTCGGGTGCACCAGACCGCACCCGCCCAGACCGCACCCTTTTCTGCACCTAACCCACCAGGGGTTGACTCAGCCCCCAGGGAGGTTGGCGAATCCACAGAAGGCCCCCGCCGATTCGCCGGTGGATAACCCAACCCCACGGAGGTTGACTCAACCTCTGGGTGGGTTAGGTGCAGAAAGGGGTGCGGTTTCGGGGTTCGACACGCCGACCGCTCCCGCCGACTGGCCTTGGCCGGCCCGCCGCCACCAGGTCAGCGGTTGGCGAACTCCGCCTTGCCGGGGCCCTTCTCGATGAACGACTGCATCCCGATCGTGCGGTCCTCGGTGCCGAACAGCGCCGCGAACTGCTGCCGCTCGATCGCCAGCCCGGTGTCCAGGTCGACCGACAGCCCGGCGTCGATCGCCTCCTTGGCCGCCCGCAGCGCATAGCCCGGTCCGGTCGCGAACTGCGCCGCCCACCGGTGCGCCGCGTCGTACACCTCCTCGGCCGGTACGACGACATCGACCAGACCGATCCGCAATGCCTCCTCGGCCCCGACGAACCGGCCGGTGAAGCACAGGTCCTTCGCCTTCGACGGCCCGACCAGGCGGGCCAGCCGCTGGGTGCCACCGGCGCCGGGGATCACGCCGAGCAGGATCTCCGGCTGGCCAAGCTTCGCGTCCGCCGCCGCCACCCGGTAGTCGGCGCACAGCGACAGCTCGCAGCCACCGCCCAGCGCATAGCCCGTGACCGCCGCCACCACCGGCTTCGGGATCTTCGCCACCGACGTGAACGCAGACGACAGCCCCGCCGACCGGTCGACCATGTCGGTGTAGGACATCGTCGCCATCTCCTTGATGTCCGCACCCGCCGCGAACACCTTCGGCCCGCCGTACACCACCACCGCGCGGACCTCGCGACGCGTCGACGCCTCCAGCGCCGCCGCCCGCAACTCCTCTTGCACCTGTGCGTTCAGCGCGTTCATCGGCGGGCGATCGAGGCGGATCGTTCCGACACCGCCATCGACCTCAAGGGTCACAAACTCAGCCATGGATGGCAGGGTACTGATGTGCATTGGCCCGGCAGCCCGTTCCCCTTGGGCGCGACGTGGGACGGCGAGGGCACCAACTTCGCGCTGTTCGCGCCGGCCGCCGAGTCGGTCGCCCTCTGCCTGTTCGACGACGACGGCGCCGAGTCACGGGTCGAGCTCGACGAGGTGACCTACCACATCTGGCACGGCTACCTCCCCCGCGTCGGACCGCGGCAGCGTTACGGCTTCCGGGTCGACGGCCCGTACGACGCGAGCCGCGGGTTGCGCTGGAACCCCAGCAAGCTGCTCATCGATCCGTACGCGCTCGCCCTCGACGGCGACTTCGTCCTCGACGACGCGGTCTTCGGTTATCAGACGGGACGCGACGATTCCGTCCAGGACCACCGCGACTCGGCGCCGTACGTGCCGAAGTCGGTGATCGTGCACGACCCGTTCCCGTGGGGCGAAGACCACCACCGGCCGCACACCGCGTGGGCCGACACCGTCATCTACGAGCTGCACGTCAAGGGATTCACCGCGCGCCACCCGGACGTGCCGCCGCAGATCCGCGGCACCTATGCCGGGCTCGCCCATCCGGCCGCGATCAGCCACCTGCAACGGCTCGGCGTCACCGCGGTCGAGCTGATGCCGGTGCATCACTTCGTCAGCGAACCCGCGGTGTTACGCCGCGGCCTGTCCAACTACTGGGGCTACAACACCCTCGGCTACTTCGCGCCGCATGCCGCGTACTGCTCCAGCGGTTCGCGCGGTGAACAGGTACGCGAGTTCAAGGCGATGGTCCGGGCGCTGCACGCGGCCGGCATGGAGGTCATCCTCGACGTCGTCTACAACCACACCGCCGAGGGCGACGAGACCGGGCCGACCTTGTCTTTCCGGGGCATCGACAACCCGACGTACTACCGCCTCCGCGACAACGACCCGCGGCTCTACCTCGACTACACCGGGACCGGCAACACCCTCAACGCGCAGCAGCCGCATGTGCTGCAACTCATCATGGATTCACTGCGCTACTGGGTCACCGAGATGCACATCGACGGCTTCCGGTTCGACCTCGCGTCCGCGCTGGCGCGCAGCTTCCACGACGTCGACAAGCTGTCCGCGTTCTTCGACATCATCCAGCAGGACCCGGTGCTGTCGCGGGTCAAGCTGATCGCCGAACCGTGGGACCTCGGCCCCGGCGGCTACCTCGTCGGCGAGTTCCCGCCGCTATGGACCGAGTGGAACGGCAAGTACCGCGACAGTGTCCGCGATTTCTGGCGCGGCGCCGAGTCCGGTGTCGCCGAGCTCGCGTCCCGGCTGTCCGGATCGAGTGACCTCTACCAGGACGACGGTCGCCGGCCGTACGCGAGCATCAACTTCGTCACCTGCCACGACGGCTTCACCTTGCGCGACCTGGTCTCGTACGAGGACAAACACAACGAGGCGAACGGCGAAGGCAACCGCGACGGCAACAGCGACAACCGGTCCTGGAACTGCGGGGTGGAGGGTGAGACCGACGACCCGGACGTGAATGCGTTGCGTGCCCGGCAGATGCGCAACCTGCTCACCACGTTGCTGCTGTCGACCGGCGTACCGATGCTGCGCACCGGCGACGAACTCGCGCACACCCAACACGGCAACAACAACCCGTACTGCCAGGACAACGAACTCACCTGGCTGGACTGGTCCGCCGCCGGTACGTCGGATCTGATCGACCTCGTCGCCCGGCTGGTCGCGTTACGGCGAACGCACCCGGTGTTCCGGCAGCGCGCCTTCTTCGAAGGCCACCGGCTCGACGACGGCGTCAAGGACATCGCGTGGTTCCGCCCGGACGGCAACGAACTCGGCGACGACGACTGGGGTTCGGGCAGCATTCGCACCGTCGGCATGTACCTGTCCGGCCGCGGCATCCGCACCCGCGGGCCGCGCGGCGA
>JAVEEG010000384.1 GCA_030840585.1 Frankiaceae bacterium
TGACCAGCGCCGGGTGCACTCCGGCGGTGCGTGCGACGGATTCAAGGCTGAGCCGATGCGGCCTGGCCAGTGGGTAGCCCGTCGTCATTTGGACTCCCTGGGGTCAAAATCGGAGACGGCCGCGAGTTCCTCGAAGAGCTCCCGCTCGCGAGGACCGAGTCGAGAGGGCACGACGATCCGAACTTCTGCGAACAGATCGCCCGGTGCACCGCGGGGATGGGGCATCCCCTGGCCGCGCAGGCGGAGCCGGCGACCGCTGGGGCTGCCGGCCGGCACTTGCACCTTGACCGGCCCGCCCGGGGTTTCGACCGGGACGGTGGCCCCCAACGCCGCCTCCCACGGGGACACCGGAAGCGTCACCGTGATGTCCCTGCCGGACAGCCGGTATCGGGGATGGGGCCGGATACGGGCGATCAGATACAGGTCACCCGCGGGTCCGCTCCCGACGCCCTGGGCGCCCTGGCCGGACAGTCGGATGCGCTGGCCGTCGACGACGCCGGGAGGAATGGTGACCTCGTAGGTTCGGTCTTGGCCGCCGGCCAACTGGATCGTCCGGCGGCCCCCGCGATAGGCCTCCTCGACCGTCAAGTCCAGGTCGGCTTCCTGGTCGGCTCCGGCGATCGGTCCGCCGGGCCCGCGACCGCTGAACCACTCACCGATAAGGTCCTGCCAGGCGGCATCGTCGATGTCGCCGGTGACACGGACTCGCGGGCCGCCGCCGAATCCCGGCCCGGGTCCGCCCGGACCCCACCCAACAGGGCCTGCGCCCTGCTCCCGGGCGGCCCAGCCGCCGGCGCCACGACCGGCGGTGGCTGCCGGTCCGCGGGCTCCGTCCGGGATGTCCCGGTACTGCCGGAAGTTCGGGCCGAAACGGTCGTAGCGGGAACGATCCTCCGGATCGGACAGCACGCTGTAGGCCTCGCTGAGTTCCTTGAACTTCTCCTCGGCCCCGGGTTCGGAGCTGACGTCGGGGTGGTATTTACGGGCCAGTTTGCGGTAGGCCTTCTGGATGTCGTCGGAACTCGCCCCCCTGGATACGCCCAGGACGTCGTACAGGTCGTCGGCCACGGCGGCTAGCCAGCCCGTTTGCTGACTGCAACCATGGCTGGTCGCAGCTGCCGCTCACCGTGCCCATAGCCCGGCCGGCGAACTGCGGCGACCGCGCCAGGCGGCACATCGGGGTTCTCGACGACCGCGACCACCTGGTGCAGCTGCGGGTCGAACGGCACACCGACCTCGTCCACCGGCGGGAATCCCTGCCGGTTCAGGATGTCCACGGCCTGGTCGCGGATGGCCAGGATGCCCCGCACCAGGGGATGGTCCGGGTCGTCGGCGTGGCTCAGGGCCAGCTCGAGGTTGTCCAGCACCGGCAGCCACGCCGCGTTGACCCGGATTCGTTCGCTCATCCGCTCGCGGTCGATGTCACGGATCGCACGCTTGCGCAGGTTGTCCAGGTCGGCCGCGGACCGCCTCCACCGATCCTCCAGTTCGCGCTCCCGCGACGACCCCGCGGCCGGTCCGTCTGAAGGGGTGGCGTCGCCGTCGTCGGCAGGAGCCTGCTCCGAGGGACGGGGCGATCCTCGGGGCCGGGTGTCTTCGGCCCGCGCATCGGCGTCCTGTTGCGGGGTGGACACGGTCGCGCTCAGGCGCGTTCGAAGTCGGCGTCGATGATCTCGTCGGAATTGTCATCGGAGCCCGCGGCCGCGCCCGCGGTGTGGTCGTTTCCGGCGCTCGCACCCGACGCGCCGGCGGTGCGGCCGCTCTGGGCGGTGCTCAAAGCGGCCAGGACCTGTTGTAGATCGGCGGTCAGCGACCGTACCCGATCCATCGGCGCCTGGGACTGCACAGCCTGTCGTGCGTCGCTGACAAGCATTTCAGCCCGGGCCTTCTCGTGGGTCGGGACGGATTCGCCGAGCACCCCGAGCTGGCGCTCCACCTGGTAGGCGGCGCTGTCCAGCTCGTTGCGGGCGTCGACCTCCTGCCGGATCCGCTGATCGTCCGCCCGGTTGCTTTCGGCGTCGGCGACCATCCGGTCGATCTCACTCTTGTCCAGATTCGAGCCCTCGCTGATGGTGATGCCCTGCTGCTTGCCGGTGTCCTTGTCCTTGGCCGTCACGTTCAGGATGCCGTTGGCGTCGATATCGAAGGTGACCTCGACCTGCGGTTCCCCGCGCGGCGCCTTGCGGATGTCGTTGAGCTGGAACCGTCCGAGCGCCCGGTTGTCCGCCGCGAGCTCGCGTTCGCCCTGCAGGACCACCACATCGACCGCCGGTTGGTTGTCCTGGGCGGTGGAGAAGACCTCGCTGCGGCGGGCCGGGATCGTGGTGTTCCGTTCGATGATCTTGGTCATCACGCCGCCGCGGGTCTCCACCCCCAACGACAAGGGGGTGACGTCCAGCAGCAGCACATCGGAGACCTCGCCCTTGAGTACACCGGCCTGAATGGCGGCGCCGAGCGCCACCACCTCGTCCGGATTGACGCTCATGTTCGGGTCCTTGCCGCCGGTCAACCGGCGAACCAGGTTCTGCACCGCCGGGATGCGGGTCGACCCACCGACCAGGATGACCTCGTCGATGTCGTTCTGGCCGACCTTCGCGTCCGCCATCGCCTGACGTACCGGGCCCAGGCAGCGTTCCACCAGGTCCGCCGTGACCCGGTCGAATTCCGACCGCATGATCGTGGTCGTCAGGTGTTTGGGCCCGGCCGCATCGGCGGTGATGAACGGCAGCGACACCTGCGTCTGGGTGACCGAGCTGAGCTCGACCTTGGCCTTCTCGGCGGCCTCGAACAACCGTTGCAACGCCTGCGGATCGCCCCGCAGGTCGATCCCGTTGTCCTTCTTGAATTGGTCGGCCAGATGGTCGACCAGTCGGCGATCGAAATCGTCGCCACCAAGGTGGGTGTCGCCGGCGGTGGACCGGACCTCGACGACGCCGTCGCCCACGTCGAGCAGGCTGACGTCGAAGGTCCCGCCGCCCAGATCGAAGACCAGGACGGTCTCGTGATCCTTCTTGTCCATGCCGTACGCCAATGCGGCGGCGGTCGGTTCGTTGATGATCCGCAGCACCTCCAGACCGGCGATCCGGCCGGCGTCCTTGGTCGCGGTCCGCTGCGCGTCGTTGAAGTACGCCGGGACCGTGATTACGGCCTCCCGGACCTTCTCTCCGAGGAATTTGCTGGCATCCTCGGCCAGTTTGCGGATGACCTGGGCGCTGATCTCCTCCGGGGCGTACTTCTTGCCCCGCACCAGGAATCGGGCCTCCCCGTTGTCTCCGGCGACGACATCGAAGCCGACGGCCTTGGTCTCTTCGTCGACCTCGTCGATGCGCCGCCCGATGAACCGCTTGGCGGAGGAGATCGTGCCCTTCGGGTTGAGGATGGCTTGCCGACGGGCGAGCTGGCCGACCAGCCGCTCACCGCTGTCCGTGAACGCGACCACCGACGGTGTCGTGCGGGCGCCCTCGGCATTGGCGATCACGGTCGGTTCGCCGCCCTCCCAGACAGCGATCACCGAATTGGTGGTGCCCAGGTCGATCCCTACAGCCTTGGCCATGAGTGGCTCCTCGACGGGTCGGTGACGTGCCCACGGTGTCGCGGCCGTGATAGGCGTTTCGTCAGCTGGTGCATGTCGGTGATGCGCACAGTGAGCGTGCTCGGCAGCGCCCGCCCGCGCGTGGTGCTGGGAGAACCAGATTTCGCGTCGCCGTTCGGCCCGACAGGGCCAGCCCCGAGTAGGGTGCTGAAGCCACGAGAATCCATCCGATAGGAGGATCCGGGCCCGTGCCCAGCAAAACATCCGAGCTGCGCCCGTGGGATCATTTCGGGCGCCGACAACTTTCGAGTCTGTACGGGCTGTTCGTGGTGGCCACGCTGATGTTCGACGGCCGCGAGTCGTCGGACATCTTGCAGCTGGCCGCGGACGCGGTGCCCACACTGGGTCCGTTCGCAGTCGAGGCCACCTTCGACGGCACCGACGGGGGTTTGCACCGATCCTCGCCAAGGGCTTCACCCGACCTGGGGCTGGACGTCAGGGTCCAGGGCCTGGGCGGCGCGGACAGCGAGATGTCTTCGCCTGATGGCTGTTGGCGGTGGGCGTTGTTCACCCGGGCCGCCGGAACCGTGGTGACCGGTTGCCTGGTCGTGCGGGCGACGACCGCACCGACCTCGGACGAGCTGTTCCTGTTGAAGGCCTTGGCGCAGCCGACCGGCGCGGCCTTGGCGAACGCCGCACTGATCCGGCGGGAACGGAAGCTCCTCGCCGACCTCCGTCGCTCCGCCGCGGAACGAGCCGAGGCCATCGACAAACTGTCCGCTACCGTTTCGCGGCTGGAGTATCAGCAGCGGGTGCACGAGCTGCTCGGCGCGGTACCGGCATCCGGCACCGGCGAGCCGGGCATCGCGGCGGCCCTGCACCGTTTGACCGGGATCCCCGCGACGATCGAGGACCCGTTCGGGAACCTCCGGGCTGCGGCCGGCGTCGACGCCGGCGGAGCCGGCTGGCCGAGCGGCGGCCACCGGGAAGCCGCGCTCCGGGAAGCGAGTGCCACCGGCGCACCAATACGGGACGGCCCCCGGCTGATCTCGCTGGTGCGGCCGCGGGGTGACCTGCTCGGAGTTCTCCGCCTGCTCGACCCCGACCACCAGGCCGGACCCGACGAGGTCTTCGCCCTCGAGTACGCCACCACCATCCTGACAGTCGAACTGGCCCACCAGCGCAGCCTGGCCGAAATGGAACTGCGGCTCCGCGGTGACCTCGT
>JAVEEG010000213.1 GCA_030840585.1 Frankiaceae bacterium
GGTCCGCGCTGTCCACCCGCGCTCGCACTCCTGTCCGGTCGATCGCGGGCAAGTAGACCACAGCCTCGACCGCTGTCATCTGCACGAGTTAAGGGAGCCCGCAAGTGTCGCGCCAGGTTGCATGGCACGCTCGGATTCGTGATCGAGCTCGTAGTCCCGGATGCGGCGGCGTGGCGCGATTGGCTGACCGACAACCATGGCGATCCGGCCGGCGTGTGGCTGCGGCTCGCGCGCAAGGGGACGACCGCGCCCACCAGCCTGGTCTACGACGAAGCCTTGCGGGTGGCGCTGTGCTTCGGGTGGATCGACGGTCAGGTCAAGAAGTACGACGAGGCGACGTACCAGCAGCGGTTCACCCCGCGGCGCGCGCGCAGCCCGTGGTCGGCGCGCAACGTCGGCATCGTCGCCGAACTCGAAGCGGCGGGCCTGATGACGCCGGCGGGCATCGCGGAGGTCGAGCGGGCCAAGGCGGACGGGCGGTGGGCGGCGGCGTACGCCGGACCCGCCACGGCCGAGGTGCCGCCGGATCTCGCGGCCGCGATCGACGCGGACCCAGCGGCCCGGGCGATGTTCGAGATCCTGACGAAACAGAATCGGTACGCGATCATCTGGCGGGTCACGCAGACCAAGCGGCCGGAGACGCGGCAGCGGCGGATCGAGCAGTTCGTCGCGATGCTGGCTCGCGGCGAGACCGTCCACCCGCAGCGCCGCCGCCTTGACACATAGCCGGGGGCGCTCGGCGACCAGACGGCCGCAGACAATTCGGGCGATTTTGGTAGTCATTACTGACCGTTTCGACCGAGCGGCGTTCAGCCGGCTGTCCGCTTCGCCGACTTCGTTGTGACGGCCCGGACCCTTTCCGGGCGGCAGCCGACGGAGGGGGCGACGATGCTCCGCAAGACGCAGGGCAGCCGCCGGCCGTGGTTCCTGCCCGAGGGACGCCGGCTGCCCGACGAAGTCTGGGCGCAACGGCACCGCGGTCTCACCCTGTTGCTCTGGGCGCACGTCCCAGCGCTGTACGCCTTCGCGTTGTTCCGCGGCTTCCCGCCGAGCGTCGCGCTGGAGCAAGTGTCGATGATCGCGATCCCGGCCGCCATCGCGCTCGTCCCCCGGCTCGGCCGTAACGCCCGCTCGGCCGCGACATCGATCGGCCTCGTCGTCGGCGCGTCGGTGCTCGTGCACCTGTCCGGCGGTGCGATCGAGGCGCACTTCCAGTTCTTCGTGATTCTCGCATTCCTCACGCTGTACCAAGCCTGGCTGCCGTTCCTGCTCGCACTCCTTTACGTCGTGGGCGAGCACGGCATCGTCGGCGCGATCGATCCGTCCGCGGTGTACAACAACCCGGCCGACATCGCGCACCCGTGGAAGTGGGCGGCGATCCACGGCGGCTTCGTGCTTGCGGCCAGCTTCGCCAACGTATTGAGTTGGCGGCTGACCGAGCAGGAGGCGCTGCACGACGGCCTGACCGGACTGCCGAACCGTGCCTCACTGCTCGACGCACTCGACAAGATGCCGCCGAGCCGGCCACACCGCACGTCCGCCGTACTGTTCATCGACCTCGACAACTTCAAGGACGCGAACGACGCGTTCGGCCACGATGTCGGCGACGCGTTGCTCATCGCGCTCGCGCACCGGCTGCAGCGGCAGCTCCGCACCGGTGATTTGCTCGCCCGCCTCGGCGGTGACGAGTTCGCGATCGTGCTCAACGACGTCACCGGTTTCGACGAGGCGAAGGCGGTCGCCGAGCGACTATTGGGCGCTTTCGAAGAGCCGGTCCGGGTCGGTGAGGTGACCCTCGGCGCCTGCGCCAGCATGGGCGTCGCGCTGGCCGATGAGTCAACCTCCGGCGCCGACCTGCTCCGCAATGCCGACCTCGCGATGTACGAGGCGAAGCGTGACGGTGGCGCCCGGGTCGCGACGTACCGCCCGACGTTGCACACCGCCGCCGTACGACGGACCGAACTCGAAGCCGAGCTACGGATCGCGTTGGCCGAAGAGCAGTTCGTCCTGCACTACCAGCCGATCGTCGACCTCGCGAGCAACCGCATCGTTGGCACCGAGGCGCTGATCCGTTGGCAGCACCCGACCGCGGGCTTCCTGGCGCCGGGCGAGTTCATCACCGCGGCCGAGCAGTCCGGTCTCATCGTGCCGTTGGGCGCGTGGGTAATCCGGACCGCGTGCCGGCAGACCGCTGCATGGCAGCAGGCCGAGCCGGACTCCGCGCCGATCACTGTCGCGGTCAACCTGTCGCCGCGCCAGCTGCTGGATCGCACCCTCGTCGCGACGGTCGCGGAGGCGCTGCACGACAGCGGTCTCGATCCGTCGTCGCTGTGCCTGGAGATCACCGAAGGCTCGGTCATCAAGGACTTCGACGCCACGATGCCGACGTTGAATGCGTTGCGAACATTGGGTGTTTCGCTCGCACTTGACGACTTCGGCACCGGCTACTCGTCGCTGAGTTACCTCAAGCAGTTGCCGGTGACGTCAGTGAAGATCGACCGGTCGTTCGTCGGCGACCTGGAAGCCAACGCGAGCAACGGTCAGATCATTCTCGCGATCATCGAGCTCGCGCACGCGCTCGGCATGTCGGTGACCGCCGAAGGTGCGGAGACCGCACAGCAGCTCGCCGCACTGAAGGCGATGCGCAGCGACATGGCCCAGGGTTACCTGCTCGGCCGGCCGATGCCACCGACCGATCTGCGCGCCGCGATGGTCGAGTCGGACGGCGAAGGGCTCGACGAGCCGGCCCCCAGGGTGCCGGGTCAGGCCACCGGCCAGCACGATGCACCGGTCGCGTCCCGAGACCAGGACTGAGCGACTCGATGTATGTCGTCGCCGCAAGCAGCGTCGTACGGGCGCACCTGCTGCACGGGCTGATCGCGCTTGCGTTTCTGGTCGTGGCGATCGCGGCCGGCGCAATCGCGGACGCCCGGCACAAGCGAGTAAGTGAAGCGGCTAGCCCCCGGCGCTCGGAGCCTTCTGTCCGGGCATGACGTCCGCTTCATTCTTGTGCCACACCGGGTGGTCGCCCGCGGTCTCGACGTTGAAGCCGTAGTCGTAGACGAGGCTGCCGCCGAGGGTGGCGCCGATGCTGACGAGGATCGCGGCAAGCGCACTGAGCACGACCAGTCCGATCGGCGTCGAGTTGCGGTCCGGGTAACCGGCGAACCGGGTGATGATGTCGACCACCACGATCAGCGTGACGACGATCATCGTGATCGCGTGCGCGTTGATTGTGCGGCGGGCTTGCGTGCCGGGTTCGCTGGAGCGATGCCAGTCGGCCCATCCGGTCAACGCGGTGAGCAGCGACACACCACCGCCGCCGAGCAACGTCCAGCTCGCGGCGAGGAACAACTGCCGGCCGACGGCCGGATGCGACGAGTGCAGGATCGCAGACAGCAGGTCGAAGACGCCGGCGAACAGGTACGCCGTGATGGGTACGTCCGTCAGCGGTGGGTGGAACGGCTTTCCGGCCCAACCGCGCAGGCCCTTGTACTTGCGGCCGGACATCGTCAGCGCGGGCCGGAAGGTGAAGTGCCGCATCAGTTGGCTCCCGATGGTTGACGGCGCGGATGGTGGCAAGGACACTAACAACAGTCGCTGTTAGTTTTAGATCGGTGGTGGTCGGGTGTCAACAACCGAGCCGGTGCCGTCGCCGCCGCCCGACTCGCTGGTGCTCGAGATGCTGGCCGAGCCCACCCGGCGCCAGGTCTACGACACCGTGCGCCGCTCCCCCGCGCCGATGACCCGGGACGCGGTAGCGCGCGCGGTCGAGATCGGCGTACGGCTGGCGGCGTTCCACCTCGACCGGCTCGCGGCCGCCGGCTTGCTCACCGTCGACTTCGCCCGGCCGGAAGGCCGTGGCGGTCCCGGCGCGGGCCGGCCGGCGAAGCGTTACTCGGCCGCCCGCCGAGACGTCGAGATCGCCCTGCCGCCACGGCGCTACCACCTCGTCGCGCGCATTCTCGCGGCCGCGGTGACGGCGGCGCCGGAAGACGCGGGTGCGGAGGCGCTGGCCATCGCCGATGCGGAGGGCCGGCGGGTCGGCGAAGCGCACGCGACGACGGCGCGCAAGTCGCGGCAGCGGCTGGCGACCGCCGCGACCGCGCTGGAGTCGATGGGCTACGAACCACGGCGCGAACGCGGCCGGCTGTGCCTCGGCAACTGCCCGTTCGACGGAGTCGTCGACGTATCGCCTCCGCTCGTGTGCGGGCTGAATCAACGGTTGGTGCAAGGGGTGCTCGACGGGCTCGGCATCGCGGATCGTTGCCGGGCCGAGCTCGACGGCGTAGCGCCGGATTGTTGCGTGACCGTGCACGGTTGAGACGATGGCCGGCATGTGCACGGTGGTGGTGCGCTGGGCCAGCGGTGAACCGAGCCGCATCCTCGCGTTGCGCGACGAGTCGACGGCCCGCGAGTTCGACGATCCCGATGCGTGGTGGCCGGACCGGCCCGACCTCGTCGGCGGCCGCGACCGCGTCGCCGGCGGTACGTGGTGCGCGAACCGCAGCACCACCGGTGCGACCGCGATGGTGCTCAACCGGCCACCGAAACGCCTCGCCGATCCCGGTGCACCGAGTCGCGGCGTACTGCCACTGCTGGCCGCGACGCACGAAGCCGCATGGGTCGACCACGTCGACGTCGACGGCATGGCCAGTTTCGCGTTGGTCCTCGCCACCCCGAGCCGGCTCACGCTCTGGGAGTACGACGGAATGCACTTGGCCACTGCCGAGTTGGGCAGCGGCACGCACATGGTCACCTCGGGCGGCGCGGAAGACGGGAAGGCCGATCGCTACCTGCACCGGTTCGACAACGCCGACTTTCCGGCCGGATGGCGCGCGATCATCGAAGCGGAGACACCGCACGACGATCCGGCCGGTCTGCTGATCCGGCACGAGACCGAGACGTTCGTCTACGCGACGGTGTTCGGCCAACTCATCGATGCCGCGCCGGGTCGGCTGCGGATCGATTACACCCGCACGCCGTGGGTCAGCGGCTCTTGGCGCCGGCGCGAGGAGTAGCGCGTTTGCGCGGTGCGCGCTGCGGCGGTACGGGCGCCACGGGCTCAGAGTCGGTCAGATCGACTGCGGGCTCGGCCTCGGCCTCGGTCAGATCCACGACCGGCTCGGTGACATCGACGAACGAGACGCCATCCGTCGTCGCGGCGAGTTGGGCCGGACCGGACCGCGCTTCGCCGGCCATCCGGCGCAGCGCCTGCTGCCACGTCAGGTCAGGCTGGCCGGCGGCACGCAATTGCTTGCGGATGAAGTGCCACCGGAACACCACCGTCGCGCCGGCGAACAACGCGAACAGCACGAGTGTCGTCACCAGCGGCGTGTGGCTCGGACCGTCGGCGGTGGCGTTCGGCCGCAGCATCACCTGAATCAGACCGAACATCGAGACGCCGAACACCGCGGCCCACGCGCGCGTGCTCCACGACTTCAGCGAATGACCGGGCAGGAACCGCAGCGGCAACATGCCGATGACGCTGCCCACGAGACCGGCCACGAAGATCGCCGCCAGCGCGTCGTCGAGCAAGACCAGCAGGTCGTTCGCATTCGCGTCTTCGGCCGATCCGTTGAGTCCGGCCCACGCGATCCAGGCAAGCACGCTGACGCCGATCACCGCGAGCGTATTCAGGATGATGAGATGCGCCTGCTCGCGGCGGGCCAGCGTGCGACCGAGTACGACGCCGGCGACGACGCCGTAGAGGTAGCCGGGCTGGAAGCCGGAGACCCGCGAGATGAAGACGCACGCGGCGGCGATCGCGAGCCCGGCCGGCAACGCGCGGATCTGCAACCGCGCGGACATGTGCCGGGCACGGTAATAGGCCTGCGTGACAAGGAGCGGAACCGCGATGCCGACGCAGATCGCGAGTGTCAGCGCGACGACGGTCAGTACCGATCGCAGGTTGAAACCGAAGCCCGGATCGAGAAGGCCGCCGAGAAGTGCTCCACCCACGACGACGGCGGCGAACGAACGCGGCTGGACGGCCCCGGTCTCGGCCTTCTCGGC
Source organism: Frankiaceae bacterium (assembly GCA_030840585.1). GTDB lineage: Bacteria > Actinomycetota > Actinomycetes > JAFAQI01 > JAFAQI01 > BP-197. The sequence goes on from JAVEEG010000213.1 coordinate 6,016, forward strand.
GGTCTCGGCGGTCTCGGCGGTCTCGGCGGCGGGGGTCTTCTTGACCCCGAGCAGCCGGCCGAATCGACGCCGCCACCACGCGCGGATGTCGGCGTAGTTCTCCTCGAACGTCTGGTTGAACAGGTTCGCGGGGAACGTGATGAACAGCACGGCGCCAACCGCGATCGTCGCGTTCACAACGTCGGACGACACATCGCTGAACGCATGCGCGGGCGAGGCGAGCGCGGCGGCGATGCTGCTCTGATGCGCGTTGTGCGCGGTCCCCAGCGTGCTACCGACATTCGGGTGCAGGGTGTACTTCGCCGGACCGATGTTGGTCTGCGCGTTCCAGACTTGGACGACGATGTTGTCACCGGGGTGGACGAGGTAACTGCCCGGTCCGTACGCACCGGCGAAACCGTCGAACCGGATGCGGTCGTTGTTCCACTCGGACACGTTGCAAGTCACGGTGTCGGTGCCGGGGTCTTCGGTCCAACAGC
>JAVEEG010000216.1 GCA_030840585.1 Frankiaceae bacterium
GGCCCAGCGGGTCGGTGGTGACCGTCACCAGCGAGTTCGCGATGTCCGGCAGCGACGACACACCGGTGTCGATCAGCGCGACGGTGACGCCGGCGCCGTTGCCGCCCGACTTCGCCAGCTTGTCGCCGCGGGTCACCTGCTTGTAGACGCTCGGCAGGTTGTTGGTCGAGCCGGCGACGCCCTGCACCTGGGTCGCGCGGTCCAGGGTGACCGCGGTGACGCCCGGCATCCGGCTGATCAACGGGATGTCCTTCGCCGGCACCTTGGCGGAGAACCCGTTGATCAGGGGCAGGTCGTGGGTGATCGATCCACCGGAGCGGGCGATCGCCGGCTCGATTGCGCGAGTGCCACTGACGATGACGTTGACCGTGCCGTGCACCGCCCGCAGCGCGGGGTCGATGACGGCGGTCAGTCGGCTCTGCCCGGCCGCACCCGCCGGGCCCGACGTCGGCGCGGCGACGATCCAGCTGAACGCTGCCGCGAGCGCGACGAGAGCGCTCGTCGACCGGCGACGGGTCAGTGTCAAAGCCATTGGTGAACCCTCCGTATGCGTTGCACTACTGAGGGTCGTCTGACTAGACACATGCGGTCATGACGAGTCGTGACTGTTCTCGGTAGCCCGAAGGGACTAGTACGGCCGGGGATCGCTGCCCTGGCGGGTAGGCGAAACGCCACATATCCGCATACCGCGAGGCCGCTTACGGTGCGTGACCATGCCGGTCTGCGCCCATCCGGCTAGCCCGCCACCGGGCCGCCCGCTAGTCAGTGCGGGCAGTCGTCGTACGCCGGAAGGACGCCGTCCGCCAGCGCGGCGGCCAGGGTCGGTGCGGCGAGATCCTTCGGCGACAACGTCAGCTCGGCGGCCGGGAACGGCCAGGGCAACGCCAGCGCCGGGTCAACCGAGGACACCCCGCGTTCGACCGCCGGGTCGTACGTCGACGACGTCAGGTAGGTCACCGAGGTGTCGTCGGACAGCGCGACGAACGCGTGCCCCAGCCCCTCCGCGATGAACACGCAGCGCCGGTCGACGTCGTCCAGCCGGACCGCGACGTGCTCGCCGTACGTCGGCGAACCCGCGCGTACGTCGACGATCACGTCGAGGACGGCACCGCGCGGGCAATAGACGAGCTTCGCCTGCCCCGGCGGGACGTCGGCGAAGTGAACTCCACGGACGACGCCGCGGGCCGAGACGCTGTGATTCGCCTGCCGGATAAGGAAAGGTCGGCCGGTCGCGGCCTCGAGGTGATCAGCGCGGAACCACTCCAGGAACGTGCCGCGGTCGTCGCCGTACTGCCGTGGGGTGAGCACCCACGCGCCGGCGATCGGTGACGCGGAAATGTCCACGACGGTCACCGTAGTGCGGCGTATCGTGAACGGCACACGGGAAGGGAGGTGGTCCGGTTTTGTATAGCCATAGGACTCGTGAGGTGACTGTCCGCTAGTCGCCGTCTCCGGACTCGGTGTGAGCCCCACGCCGCCGTCACTCCCCTTGGGGAGCAGAGACGGCGTACGGCGAATACCAGACAGACACCAGGCCCCCGGGTGCCAGCCTTGTCCAGCTGGCCCCGCGACCGCCGACCTTCGGCCTCGCGGGAGCGCCCGGGGGTCGTCTGCATCTCCGCACAGTGTCACCGCAAGGTCACCCACCTGGCGGACTAGCAAGATATGCCGCCGGATGGTGAAATTCAGGATATGAGCGGACTGCCCACCCAGCCCGCGCCCAGCCCGGCCTACCCGTCGGCCCCGGCGCCCGGCGACGCCGGCGACGCCACTGGGGACGTGACCGGCAATCCCGCCGGCGCGGCCGACCGGCTGTCGCGGCTGCAGGCCGTCACCGCGCGGCTCGCTCGCGCGCAGACGGTGGCCGAGGTCGCCCGGGTCGCCGTGACCATCGGCGCCAGTGCGGTCCGCGCCGACTCGGCGATGATCGCCTCGCTGTCGCCGGACCGGCGGTGGCTGCACGTCCAGGACGCGGTGGGATACAGCGCCGCAGTCGTCGCGCTGTACTCATCCTTCGGCCTCGACGACCCGCTGCCGGCCGCTGAGGCGGTCCGCACCGGCGAGCCGGTCGTGATCCTCAGCGAGTCCGACCGCGTGGCGCGCTTTCCCGACCTGCCACCGCCGGACGAGGACCGCGTGCACGTCGTGTTGCCGCTGTTCGGCCACGGCCGCACGGTCGGTGCGCTCGCGTTCAGCTGGCCGGCCAGCGATGTGGGCACCATGCGCGACCTGCCGTTCCTCGAGACCGTCGCGCAACAGGTCGGCTCCTCGCTCGAACGGGCTCGCCTCTACGACGCCTCGATCGAGACCGCGCAGACGTTGCAGCGCACGCTGCTGCCGGCCCAACTGCCGGCCGTGCCGGGGCTGCACATCGCCGCGCGCTACCAGCCGCTCGACGACGGCGCGGTCGTCGGCGGCGACTTCTACGACGTCTTCCGCCGCGGCGACCAGCAGACGTACGGCCTGTCGATCGGTGACGTGTCCGGCAAGGGTGTCGAGGCGGCGTCGCTGACGGCGCTGGCCCGGCACACGATCCGCGCGGCTTCGCGTCGAGCGGGATCACCGGCCGCGGTGCTGGCCGAGCTCAACGACGCGGTGCTCGCGGACGAGCGGCAGGACCGGTACATGACGGTCGCGCATCTCGTCCTCCGGCCCGAGCAGATGGTCACCCACGTCACGCTGTCGTTGGGCGGGCATCCGTTGCCCTTGCTACGTACGGCGGACCGCGCGGTGCGGCCGGTCGGCCGGCCCGGCACGGCGGTCGGGCTGCTCGAACGCGGTCAGTGGCACGAGGATCACCTGTCCCTCGCCACCGGCAACGTGCTGGTGCTCTACACCGACGGATTGACCGACGTGCGTAACCCCGAGACGGGCGAGCTGGCCGGCGACCTGCTGGCCGACGTGCTCGCCGCGAGCGACGCGACCGACGCCGAAACGCTGGCCGACGAGCTGCTCGGCGCGGTGCTCAGCTTCGCCGGTGGCGCCCGTCGTGACGACATGGCGTTGCTGGTTCTCTACCCCGCGTGACGCTTCGCCTTCAAAGGCGCGACGTTGGTGGCTGTGCCGCCACCGTGATCTGGCGGTCCGGGGACGTGCCCTGCGTCGCGACCGGGGTAGGCCGAACTACGACGTGAGTTCAGATAAGGCAAACAATTCAGCGCCGGGCCATGCAGAGAAGATGCTGGCGCCGGACGAGCGCGCACCCTCGATGGCACGGGAATCGGTCCGCGCGGCGTGCGGCTCGCGGTTCCCGCACCTGATCGACGACGCGCTGCTGCTGGTATCCGAGGTCGTCACCAACGCGGTGAAGTACGGCGAGGCGCCGGTGCATCTGAAGGTGGAGTGCGAGGGCGACAGCATCCGGGTCGCGGTCGCGGACGCCAACCCGACGCTCCCGCGAACCCGCCGCCTCGATCGCCGCCGGCACAGCGGCCGCGGACTCGTTCTGGTGCAACGGCTCTCGGCCGACTGGGGCGTCCGGCGTACCGAAGAAGGCAAGCAGGTCTGGTTCCGGCTGGCCTGACCGCCAGGTTCCGGTGGCCGGTTGGCACACTTGGCGCCGATGACTGTTGCGGTAGCGCCACTGTCCGACATCGACAAGTGGGTCCGATCGGATCTGCTGCTGATCGTGCTGTTCATCATCGGTGCGATCCTGCTGGCCCGCTTCGTCGGTTGGCTGAGCGCGAAGGTGATCGAGCGGATCGACGCGGAAGCGACCGGCGCGGACGCGTTGGTGCGCTCGGAGGCGGAGAAGCATCGGCACGCGGTGGCGCAGGTCGTCACCTGGGTCACGATCGTGCTGATCTATTGCGTCGCGACGGTGCTTGTCGTGCAGCGGTTCGGCGTACCGCTCGCCGGCCTGGTCGCACCGGCGACCGTCGCCGGTGTTGCGCTCGGGTTCGGCGCGCAGCGGATCGTGCAGGACATCCTCGCCGGGTTCTTCCTGCTGGCCGAGCGGCAGTACGGCTTCGGTGACGTGGTGCGGATCGCGGCCGGCGGTTCATCCGGGACGGTGACCGGAACCGTCGAGGAAGTGACACTGCGCATCACCCGGCTGCGTTCAGCGAACGGCGAGGTCGTGATTGTGCCGAACGGTCAGGTCATCTACGTGACGAACCTGTCGCGCGACTGGGCCCGCGCGGTGATCGACGTACCGGTACCGAGCACCGCCGACATCGCCCGGGTCACCGACGTTCTGCATCAGGTCTGCGTCGACGCGTACGCCGACGAGGAGTTGCGGCCGTTACTGCTCGATCCGCCGAGTGTGATGGGAGTGGAGAGCTTGGGGGTCGATGAGCTGCAAGTGCGTGTGGTGGCAAGGACTTTGCCAGGGCGGCAGTTCGAAGTCGGTCGCGCGTTGCGGGGCCGGATCGCGTTGGCGTTCGGGAGCGCGGGACTCGCCGTCGGGCCTGGCTTGACGACCGCGGACGTCGAGGCGGCCGATCAATGAGACGGCTGCGGACATCGACGGTGACGTTGATACTGCTGTTCGCCGGCGTACTCGCGGTCTACGTGCTGGTGCGGCCCGGCCCCTGACGGCTTAGCGGGTCGACCGCTCGTCGGCCGTGCTCGTCGTGTCGCTCGGGTAGACGTCGTCGCCCGCCGTCTCACCCACGACGCGGTCGAACACCTCGCGGTAGTGCTGCATCGCCTGGCGCAGCGCCTCGGTGTTCGCCGAACCTTCCCGGCGCCAGCGGTTCTCGACGTCCATGCCGGCGCGGTAGTGATCCATTACGTCGGCGTGGTCGACCGAAAGCATCGACGCGCGCTCGTCGCTGTCGTTGACCGGGTAGCCGCGCTCGGCCATGACCATCGTGAGCAGCGAGTGCGCCTGCGACACCGACTCGGCCGGCGCGTCCACGAATCGCGCCTGTACGTCGAACCACTGCTCGCGATAGCGCGCGGCCGCGGCGGGGTCCAGCGGCTTGATGTCGAGCCGGTTGTGGCGTTCGGCCCGGCCGAGCAATTCGCGTTCGCCGGCCCGGCGCCCGCCGGCACCTTCGACCGCCCGGTCGTACTCGGCACCGAACTGCGACCGCAGCCGGCGGCGGCGGCGAACTCTGACGACGGCGATGACCGCCAGGACGATCAGCACGAGGACGACGGCGAGAATCACGTCGAGGATCATGGACATCGAACACCTCCGGGCGGCCTTTTCAACGGGATGCCCACCACCGCACTCGCTCAAGCGGCCCGATCGGCTATCGCTGCGTGAGCAAGGCGCGCAGGTAACCGCCGTAGCCGCTCTTCGTCAGCGTGTCGGCGTGCGCGACGAGCATGGCGTCGTCGATCCACCCGTTGCGCCAGGCGATCTCCTCCGGGCAGGAGATCTTCTGCCCTTGCCGTTCCTCGACCACGCGGACGAACTCGCCGGCCTGGATCAACGTCGCGAACGTGCCGGTGTCGAGCCATGCGGTGCCGCGCGGCAGCACGCTCACCTGCAGCCGGCCTTGTTGCAGATAGACGTCGTTGACCGCGGTGATCTCGAGTTCGCCGCGCGCACTCGGTCGCAGGTCGCGCGCGATCGCGACGACGTCGTTCGCGTAGAAGTACAAGCCCGGTACGGCGAAGCTGCTCCGCGGCGCGGGCGGCTTCTCCTCGATCGACACCGCCCGGCCACTCTCGTCGAACTCGACGACGCCGTACGACGTCGGGTCGGCCACGTGGTAGCCGAAGATGTGTCCGCCCGCCGGGCTGGTGCAGTGCCGCAATTGGGTGCCGAGACCGCTGCCGTAGAAGATGTTGTCGCCGAGGATCAGCGACACGGGATCGGCGCCGATGAAGTCCGCGCCGATCGTGAACGCCTGCGCGAGCCCTTCCGGCCGCGGCTGCACCGCGTACGAGATGGAAAGCCCCCATTGGCGGCCGTCGCCGAGCAGCCGGCTGAACGCGGGACCGTCGTCCGGCGTCGTGATCACCAAGATGTCGCGGATGCCGGCCAGCATCAGCGTCGACAACGGGTAGTAGACCATCGGCTTGTCGTAGACGGGCATCAGTTGCTTGCTCACCGCGACGGTGATCGGCCAGAGCCGGCTGCCGGTGCCACCGGCGAGGATGATGCCTTTCACGGCCAGAACGCTAGCCGTTGCGCCCGCCCCTACGCTGTCCCGTATGCGCGTCTTCGTCACCGGTGGCGCCGGCTTCATCGGATCGCACTACGTCCGGACGATGCTGACCGGCGGTTACCCGGGTTACGCCGACGCGACGGTGACCGTGTTCGACAAGCTGACCTACGCCGGCAACCTCGCGAATCTCGAGCCGGTGTCGCAGTCGCCGAACTACCGGTTCGTCCACGGCGACATCCTCGACGGCGCACTGCTCGACGATCTGCTGCCGGGTCAGGACGTCGTCGTCAACTTCGCCGCCGAGTCCCACGTCGATCGCTCGATTCACGGCGCGGCCGACTTCGTCACGACGAACGTCGTCGGGGTGCAGACGCTGCTCGACGCGGCGATGCGCGCCGGTGTGCCGCGGGTCGTGCAGGTCAGCACCGACGAGGTCTACGGCTCGATCGCCGAAGGCAGCTTCCGCGAATCCGATCCGCTCGAACCGAACTCGCCGTACTCGGCCGCGAAGGCCGGCGGTGACCTCATCGCGCGCAGCTATTTCGTCACGCACAAGTTGGACGTGTCGATCACCCGGTGTACCAACAACTACGGGCCCTATCAGTACCCGGAGAAGGTCATCCCGCTGTTCGTCACCAACCTGCTCGACGGGCTGACCGTGCCGTTGTACGGCGACGGCCTCAACATCCGCGACTGGTTGCACGTCGACGACCACTGCCGCGGCATCCAACTCGTCGTCGAAGGCGGCCGGCCCGGCGAGGTCTACAACATCGGCGGCGGCGTCGAACTGACCAATCGCGAACTGACCACGAAGCTGCTGGAAGCCACCGGCCGCGACTGGGACACGTTCGTCACCTACGTCGAGGATCGCAAAGGTCACGACCGCCGCTACTCACTCTCGGACGACAAGATCCGCGACGAACTCGGCTACACGCCACACGTCGACTTCACCACCGGCCTCGCGGAAACAGTGCAGTGGTACCGCGACAACGAGTCCTGGTGGCGGTCGCTTAAGTGACGCGCTGGTTGGTCACCGGAGCAGCCGGCGCGGTCGGCACCGACGTCGTCGGTGTGCTGTCCATGTACGGCGAAGACGTCGTCGGCTGCGACCGCAGCGCGCTCGACGTCACGTCACCGGAGAGCGTGCAGGCGGTGCTCGACCGCGAGACACCGGACATCGTGTTGAACTGCGCGGCGTACACGGCGGTCGACGCGGCCGAGCAGGACGAAGAGGCCGCCTTTCTCGTCAACGCGGACGGACCGGACTTGCTGGCGCGGTGGTGCGCGGACAGCGGCGCGCGGCTCGTGCACGTATCGACGGACTACGTGTTCGCCGGCCGCGCGTCGACGCCGTACGACGAAGACACGCCGGTCGCGCCGCGGTCGGCGTACGGCCGGTCGAAAGCGGCCGGCGAGCGCGCGGTGCTGTCGAGCGGCGCGGACGCGTTCGTCGTCCGCACGGCCTGGGTGTACGGCGCGGTCGGGACCAACTTCGTCAAGACGATGGCGCGGCTGGCGCAGGAGCGGGAAACGGTCAGCGTCGTCGACGACCAGGTGGGATCGCCGACGTGGTCGCTGCATCTCGCTCGCGGGCTCGTGGCGCTCGGTGCGTCGAACGCGCCGCCCGGCGTCTACCACTGCACCAGCGCCGGCGAGGCGTCGTGGTTCGTCTTCGCCAGCGCGGTGTTCGCCGAGCTCGGCCTCGACCCCGCGCGGGTCGAGCCGACGGCCAGCGCCGCCTTCCCCCGCCCCGCGCCGCGGCCGGCGTACAGCGTGCTGTCGGACCGGCGCTGGCGGGCGGCCGGTTTGCCGGAAATGGCGCATTGGCGGGACGCGCTGACCGAGGCGTTCATCGCGGTCGGCGAAGAGTTGCAGTAGCGACAGAAGTCGCCAGAAAGGACTATGCGTCGGGCCTTTCGTCCTGCCGATCACAACGGACGAGACGAAAGGCCTGCCATGGATCTCCTCGATCAGCTCGTTGCCGAGACGCAGGACGAAGGCGTGATCACGCAGGTGATCCGCCCGGCCGCGGTCATCCCGGAAGAGGCCGCGCGCGCCGTACTCATGCAACTCGCGCTCAGAGACGTCCGGGTCGCTGGCGTCTGGGACGTCGAGCCGAATGTCTGGCGGCGCTTCGACGTGCCGTGGGAAGCCGGCGCCGACCACCAGGGCGCATCGGAGCTGATGGGCACCATCCAGATCGCGTACGGCGTGCCCACGCGGTACGAGATCACCTTGTTCCGGGCGACGATCACCCGCGAGGGCACCGCCGCCGGCTGGACCGTCGAGGCGCTCTGCGACGAGGCGTTGCAGCTCGGCGGCCTCACCTTGTCTTCCTGCCCGCGCGCCGATCTGGCGCCGCCGCCGCGGCCGTTCCGGATGCGCGACGCGCACTGACCGCCTGATGTGGCTACGCGGATCTGGCCACATGTGACTAAGCGCTGGCACCCGATCGCCGCAACAGGGCGCGGCTTCCGGCTGCCGAGGACACAAGGGACGACTAGCGCCCGGGGGGTGAGCATGCAGACGCAGCAGCAGGGGGTCCCGGCCGCGCCGCGCGTGCTGACCTGGGCCAGCCGGCCCAGTACCGAGTTGATGGCGGTCCTTGTCGTTGCCGGCCTCGCCCTCGGTTGGTTGCTCCCGGCGTACGTCGATGAAGGCACCGGCCACCTGCACTACTGGCTGCTGATGCCGACGCTGATGGCCGCCGCCCGGTTCGGCCTGCGCGGCGCGGTCGTGACCTCGCTGCTCTCCACGGTCGCGGCCGGCCCGCTGAGCTCGATCCTTCCCGGCCAGCTCGAAGCGTCGCGGGCGAACTGGCTCGCCGAGCTGATGTTCTTCCTGTCGGTCAGCGTGGTCGTCGCCGTCCTCGTGCGGTACGCCAAAGCGGCGGACGCGAGAGTCGTCGCGCTGCTGTCCAGCCAGCAGAAGCAGGCGAACGAGATCGCCGAAGTGCACGGCGAACTCACCCGCGAGCTCGAGCGCCGGGTCTCCGAGGACGACCTGACCGGACTGGCCAACCGGCTGACCTTCACCACGAAGTTGCAGGAGATGGTCGCGGAACAGCGTTGCCTCGCGGTGCTGTTCATTGACCTCGATGACTTCAAGGCAGTGAACGACACGTTGGGCCACGCGGTCGGTGACGAGCTGCTGGTCGCCGTCGCCGCCCGGCTGACCACCGGCAGCCGCGCCGACGACGTCGTCGCCCGGTTCGGCGGCGACGAGTTCGCGATCCTGCTCGCCGACGTCACCGGCAAGGACGCCGGCCGGGTCGCCGAGCGGTTCCTCGGCCAGCTGAAGGCGCCGTTCACGCTCTGCGGCCGAACGGTCAGCGCGCGAGCGAGTGGTGGCATCGCCGTACACGACGGCGGGCCGGTGCCGAGCGCCGAGCAGCGGACCCTCGACCTGCTCCGCCAGGCCGACCTGGCGATGTACACGAGCAAGGGCTCGCGCAGCCGCGGCATCACGCTGTTCCACGACAACATGCAGAGCCAGATGGTGGCCCGGCTGGCGCTGGAAAGCGACATGCACCGCGCGCTGGCCGAGCACGAATTTTCCCTTGAGTACCAACCGATTGTCGACCTGCGTACGGGCACCGCTCCGTCGGTCGAGGCGCTGTTGCGCTGGATGCATCCGACCCGCGGCAAGGTCTCCCCCGCCGAGTTCATCCCCGTGGCGGAGCAGACCGGCATGATCGTGCCGCTCACGCTGTGGGTGCTGCGGGAGGCGTGCGCGCAACTGACGCAGTGGGACACCCGCGCCGAGACGGCGGGCCTGTCCGTCGCCATCAACATCAGCGGCCGGCTGGTCATGGAGCCGGGCATCGGCGCGGCGCTTGCACGTGAGTTGTTCCACGCCAGCGTCGCACCACACCGCATCATCCTCGAGATCACCGAGAGCCTGCTGATGGAGGACCGCTCGGAGACGGTTGCGACCCTGTGCCAGATGCGCGCGCTCGGCATGCGGCTGTCCGTCGACGACTTCGGCACCGGCTACTCCTCGCTCAGCCGGTTGAACACCTTGCCGATCGACGAGGTGAAGATCGACCAGTCGTTCGTCGCGCAACTGCAGAGCGACGGGCCGGCGACGACGATCGTCGCAGCGACGATCGCTATGGCGCACGGGCTCGGCCTGCGGGTCACCGCGGAAGGCGTCGAGACCGAACGGCAGCTGAGCAAGCTGACCGAGATGGGCTGCGACGAGGCGCAGGGCTACTTCTTCGGCCGGCCGGTCTCCGCGAAGGGCCTGACCGACTACCTGGTGACGAAGACTGCGGCGGAAGAGAGCCCGGACGAGGTGCGTGCCGTCGTACGCAGCCTGCCGCCGCCGCGCGAGATCAGCGGCGCGGTCAGCGCCGAATCGTCGACGGGGCGCTGAACTCCAGCCCCTGATCCGACACCCAGTCGGCGTTCGACAGTTTCACGTCCCGCTTGTCGAGCCGGTGCTGCACGAGCAGGAAGACGGCCACCACCGCGATGAGCAACGCCGGGAAGCCAGCCGACTTGCCGGCATTCGCCAACCCGGCGGTGAAGGCCCGGACCACACCGCGATCGGCGTTGCCGGTGTCGACCCGGTTCCAGTTCCCACCGTTGTGATGGCTCGGCGCCGAAGTAGCCGGCGCCGTCGGCTTCGGGGCGGGCGGCGCGAACTCGGCGCGGTAACCGCCGGCGGACCCGGCGCCGGGCGACTCGGTGTCAGCGCGGCTGGTGGACGGACCGGCCGTCGCGGGGCTGGTCGCCTTCTTCGGAGACTTGCCGTGCCTCGCCGGCGTACCACTGCCCGATGTCGCGGTCCGGGACTGGAATGTGCTGCTCGAATGCGCCTTCTTGTGCGGCGCCTTGGTCGAGTGCGACTGCGGATGCGGCTTAGCGGCCGCGGCTTCGGCGGCCGGCGCGACGGACAGCGTCGCCACCGCGACCGCGACACAGATCGAAGCCGATCGCCAGCGTTCCGCCCTCACCGCACCGAGATCGGCAGCCGGCGGCTCGAACTTAAGCACTTATGCCCGAATTGTTCCCCCCGCCTCGCCACCCCCTCCGTTGACTGCGACGTTTTAGGCGTTATCAGCGCGTCATTACGCCTCGAACGTCACAGTCGACGGCACGTGGAGGTCGGGTTCGGCTACGCGGTTGTGGAGGCGCGGCGCTGCCGGGGCACCCGGCGGGCGGTGCTGGCCGCGCTGCACACCGCGCATACCTCGGCTACCTGGTCGATCGAGCAGCCGGGGAAGACGAATCGCACTCGAGGCTCGCCGCAGACGGGCAGCCAACCCTCGACCACGTGTGTCACGCCGACCGGGAGCACCCGCTCCCCGCGGCGCTGCAGCATGCGATTCGCACCGACGAAGCGTCGTTCGGACGAGCTGTCCGCCACAGTTGCCGCCGGTCGCTTACGAGCCGTAGGAGGGGTCACGCTGCGATCCAATGACGTCCTGGGGGCCGGATTGGCCAAATCCGTCAAATCCCGGTCGAACGGACGATGCGGGCTGGTCAGCCCGGGCCAGGCCCCCGGTGTCGAGAACTGTTACGTGTACGCCGGAACCCGTGGCCTTGGCGCGGTACATCGCGAGGTCGGCGGCGTGCACAAGCTCGTCGGGCGAACCGTTCGTCTCAAGGACAGCGGCACCTACAGACAACCGCGGGGTGATCCGTTCACCGCTGATCGTGACGTCAACACCGACGGCGGCGCGCAGCCGCTCGACCAGCGCGACCAGTGCGTCCCCGCGCAGGCCCTCCACGACGAGGGCGAACTCGTCACCACCGAGCCGGACGACGGCGTCGTCCGCGCGGGCGACACCGCGCAGCCGGGCGCCGACGGTCGTGAGCAACTGGTCGCCGGCCCGGTGCCCGAGCCGGTCGTTGACGGACTTGAACGCGTCGAGGTCGGCGTAGATGACCGCCACCGGAGCGCCGGTACGCCGCCGCCGGGCCAGTGCGGCCTCGAGCTTGAGGTCGAAGATCACCCGCTGGCCGAGGCCGGTGAGCGGGTCGTACAGCCGCTGCTCGGCGAGCTCCTGCGCCAGCCGGTGGCGGCGGTGATTGAGCACAACCAGCAGGATGACGACGATCGCGAGAAGGACGACGAGGGCGAACACCACCCGATCGCTGTGGCTGGACAGCGATCCGTAGAAGACGCTCTCCGGCTGGATGGTCATGGCGCCCCACCCGCCGACGCCGGCCGGCGCGAAGCTGGCCAGCATCCGGCCGTCTCGGTGCCGAGCCGGGGCGAACGTCGTCGTACCGGTGCGCCCGTCGAGCACGGCGCGTACCGCCGAGCCAGCGGCCAGCTTGGTACCGACGAGCGAGCGGTCCGCGGCCGCGGTGATGACGCCCTGGCCGTCGACGGTGTACGCCGACGCGCGCGGCCCGAGATTGAGCCGCTCGACGTACCCCTGCAAAGCCCACGTGTGGATGTCCGCGTACGCCAGGAAGATCGCGACCGGGACACCGGCCTTTGTCACGGGTACGGCGAACGCGACGACCGAGTGGCCGCCGACCTTCATGACCGACGACAGCCCCGGCTTGCCGGCGATCATTGAGAGCCGCAGCGGCTCGTAGCCGGGGTCGGACGCGGGCGGGAGCGCCGCGGCCGAGGGGTAGTAAGAGATCGGACGCCCCGACAACGCGATCAGCGCGGCGCCGTAGCTGGTGAGCGGCGAAGTCGAGGTGAAGCCCTTGAGCTGCGCCGTATCGGCGGCGCTCTTCGGCGTGAGCTGCCAGTCGTGCGACTGCGCGGCGGTGTTGACGGCGAGGAAGGTGAACTGCAGGTACTGCCCGGTGAGACCGGCGAGCACCTTCTCCATCTGGTTGCGGTCGGCGAGGTGCACCGAACGCGCCTGGCCGGTGGCGGACAGCTGGGCCCACCCGGTGATGCCAGCGAGCACGGTCACGATCAGCACGCTCGATGCCAAGAGCGTGAATCGCCGCCACTTCATCCCCGGACTCCCAACGTCACCGATGTGCGTGGGCACCTGGGACAAGGGTGCCCTCGCATACGGGGACATCGGTGACGGCGGGCTGTTCGATGAAGCGTTTCGCCCGAAGATGACGTGGACTGACTATGCGGGCGCGTGACGATGCTCGAACGGGCTACGCCGTCTAGTTCTGCTAGACCCCTGGCGGCAGCGCGAAGTACACCTCGCCGTGCGGCATGTATGTCGTGTTGACCGGCGCGTGGGCCGAGTCGGTGTCGTACGGCGGGCAATCGATGAACGGCCCGTAGTACACGCTGCCCGGAAGGAACACGTCCCCCGTCGGGGTGATCACAACGGCGCCGCCGAGATAACTGCCTGATTGGCTCGCGAGCACCGGGCAGAGCACCGGATTCACCGTGCTCATCAGGGCACCGCCGACGAGGTCAGTGATCGGCTGCGGCAGGACGCGTGCTTGCGTGACGAACCGGCAGCTCCAACTCGTCGTCGTACCGGTGCCGTACGCGACCCGCTGGCAGATCTGGACCACGTCACTGTCGTCGGCGAAGAACTGCATCACGTCGGCACCGACCTGCACGCCGGAGCCGCTGTAGTTGAACGTCGGCGTCGCGTCGACGCCGTTGACCTGAATCTTGCAGGACACGGTGGCGAAGATCGGATTGCGCGCCGCGTCCGTCGTGGTGGAGACGTCGGCCATCACGCCTACCGCCAGCCCGTTGAACTCCGTCGGCACGGTGGACAGCGCGACGAACATGCAGCCGCTTTGCGTGGTTTCACCGGCGGCCTGTGCGGGCGCTGCGCCCACCCCGGCGAACCCCAGCGCTGCGGCGCCGAGCAACAGCCGTTTGACGATCCCAGTCACAGCAATCCTCCTCTTCGGTTTCCTGCATCTACGCAGCTACGCGCCGCGCGTCACAGACTGAAACCGGCAGAAGTAAACGGACCGCTGAAGTCGTCAGCGTGAATAGCCTCACGCCATGGACGCTCACGAGGCTGACGTGCGCTACGACCGGCTGGTCGCCGATCTCGAAACGCTGCGCGACTGGCTCGAGGTCCATGACGGACCGCACTGGGCCGAGTGGCTGGAGTCGTCCCGCCGGCAGATCCTGGCGCACGACGGCAACGGACTAACTCACCTGCTCCGCGCATACGGCGGCATGGGCAGCTTCAACGATCTGCAGCTCAGCGGCAAGATGAGCGAGCTGCGGACTCGCATCTACGAAGACGCATCCGAATTGCGCTTCGACCTTGAGCGCTGACCCGCCCGGACGCGCCTGGCACTCGACCGCTCAGGCAGAGCGCTTCAAGGCGGGGTTCAGCCAGCTCGTGTCGCCCTGCTCCTCGCCGTACAGCCGGCGGGAGTTGGGGCCGCGCTCGTCGAGCAGGTCGATGAGCAGGGAGAGCGGTACGCCGTCCGCGAGGAAGTCGAGCGGGTCAGGCATCCGGTGCATGAGGCCACCTCCGAAGTCCGGTGCACATGCGTACGTCCACCAGTTACATCGGGGCCGGACGGAGCAGAAAGAACCCGCCATGCGGGTGAAACCAGGACAGACCGAACCGCGCTAGCGGGCGATTCCATCCCGTCGAACGTGAACGCGGACCCCTGCTAGCGGTAGGCCCAGGCGGTCGCGCGCCGGCGCGCAAGCGCCGCAGCGGTCACCGTTAACGCGCCGGCGGCCAGCAGGAAGCCGGTGGCTTCGCTCCGCCGAGTTAGCCGGCTCATCGCCAGCTGGTTGTTCGCCCCCGGGATGTCGCCCTCGGCGAACGCCAGTTGCTGCTGCTCCTGCTGCTGGTCGGCGAAGCCCGCATTCGGGTTGGGATTGGGCTGCGGGTTGGGGTTCGGCTGCGGGTTGGGGTTCGGGTTGGGCACCGGCTCGGCGGCGGAGACGCCGGCCGCCGCGGCCCGCAGCGGCGCCAGCGCGCCGGTCAGCGTCGCCGCCCGGAACACCGCCGACTTCTTCGGCGTGCATTCGAGCACCAGCCCGCCGGTCGCGACGCCGCGGCCGCCGGCCGATGCGACCAGCCCGACCTGGTAGCGCCGCGGCCCCACCGACGGGCAACGCAGGTGCAGCTGGAAGCCGAGCTCGTTGTCCGCCTTGACGTTCACGGCTGGATAGCCGCTCGGCGACGCCACACTCGCCACCGCGGTACCGCTGGTCACCGCCAGCCCGACCGGTTGCCGGTCCGGCAGCGCTTCGGCCAACCCGACGACCGCGCCGGTCAGGGGTACGGCGGACGCGCCGCTCGGACCAGTGTCGACCGGCGCGCTCACGCTGACCGGCGCCCCGGTACCACCGGAAACCGGGCATACCAGCGGCGCGCCGGCCGGTACGTCGACCGTGCCGTTGCCGTCGCAGTCCACGCCGCCGGATGGAGCGAGGGTGCGCGTGCCCAACGCCACCTTGGTGAGATCCGGCGTCGCCTCGGACGTGGCGGCGAGTCCGACCTGATACACGCGGTTGCGGAGCATTTGGGTGATCGTGCCGAGCATCGTCGGGCCGGGGTTGGAGACCGTCACGCCATGCTCGTTCGTCGTCCGCTCACCGCCGCGGTGGAACGGCGAGTCGGTCGCGAGAACGGTCAGCCGCAACGCCTTCGCGCGGTAGCCGGCCTGCTGCCCCGGTGGCACGAAGTCGTGGGCGGGGATGCGGTCACCGGCGCCCGTCGTCGATTGGTAGAGCGCGGTCAGACCGGACTCCGGTCCGTCGCCGCCACCGGTCGCGGTCAGGTTGGAGATCGCGTTCTGCAGGCTGAGGCCCGGCCGCTGGATCGCCGCGTCCCGACGGTACGGGTAGTCGGTCGGATCGCCACCGCCGTACGGATCCGGGTAGTCCTTGAAGTCGCCGAGGCCGGCCTGTACGTCGAGACCGCTCACGTCGAGGGCACTGGCGATCGCGGTGATGTCTTGGCGCAGCCCGTCGATCACCGGCTGCATGCTGGCGGTCGTGTCGACGAGGAACATGACGTCGAGCGGCGTCGGGATCCGCGGCAACAGCAACTGGTACGGCACGTCGGTGCTGCGGCCGGCGGGCAGCTTGACCGTCGGCGTCAACGGGGTGAGCAGCGCCGGGAACTGCTTGACGACACCGGCCGGCAGCAGCCGGACCGGTCGCAGGCCAACGGGTGTCGTCGGCCGGGTCGAACCGGGGACGACCGTCGCGCGCACGACCGCACCCGCGGCGACACCGGTGATGTCGTAACCGGCCGCGGTCGGCGCGGACACCGACAGCTGCTCGGGCGCGCCGACGCCGGGCGTCACCCGCACCCCGACCTTGCCCTTGCGCAGCAGGAAGGTCTGGCCCGAACCGGTGATCGCGAGCAACGGCTGCAGCGGACCGATCGCGACATCGGTGGCGATCGCGGGCGAGAGCCAGCCGCGCCAGCCCGCACCCGGTTCGGCTACGTCGACGACCGGCGCCGAGGTGCTGGCCGCGGCGATCCGGACCCCGCCGGCGCCGGCCGCCAGGTCGACCGATCCGATTCCCGCCGGTGGCCCGCTCAGCGGCGCGAACGACGCGCCGCCGTCCTCGCTCACCGACAACGTGCCGCCGACGACGCCGTACAGCTCCGTGGGAACCAGCGGGTTGGCCAGCAGCGAACTGCCGCCGTACGACGTGCCGGGGCTGGTCCGCCGCGTCCACGTCCGGCCGCCGTCGTTGGTGGCGTACACCGCGCGGTCGGCGGTGACGCTGGCGGCGGCGGTCGAGACGACGACGAACGCGTTCTGCGGGATGTCCGCGGTCACCGCCGCGAGGTCGACACTCCCGGTTAGCGGCAGCCCGGCCGCGCTCGACGCCGCGGTCCAGGTGCTGCCGCGGTTCCCGCTCACCGCGACGACCGGCCGGGCGAGACCGGCGACCGACGCGGTCAGCCCGACGTAGACGTACGACGACGAGTTCGCCGAGCTGGGTGTCGCGAGTGACGTGATGGCGACGGTCTGGGGCACGGCCGGCAGGCTGCCCGCGGCCTCGCTGGCCGCATCGAGGACGACCCGCCAGCTACACCCGCCGTCGGTGCTGCGGGCCAGCTGGGCACCGTTGCTCGCGTAGATGAGGTCCGCGTCGAAGGACGGCGACGCGGCGAGGGTGACCTCGCTCGGGCCGCTGCTGAACGTCGGGCTGAGCGCGAGCCAGCCACCACCGGCTGGGCGGAGGTGACCGCCGACGTCGCAGCCGCTTCCCCCGGCCCGCGGCGCCGTGGCAGCAGCCGGGACGGCGGTCGCGAGCACGGCGGCGACGCCAAGCAACCGGAAGGCGACCGGAATTCGCAGCACACCAACACTTACGTCGCTGCGGCCCGGTCGTCACACGTCCGGGCCTGATCGCTGTTAGCGGCGCGGGCTGTCGTGCGTGATGTAGCGCGACGGACCGCGCAGCGCCGGACCGCTGACCTCGCGGATCACGACACCTTGCATGTCGTCGGCGGCACCGTGCGTGGTGCCTTCCTCGTAGGACACGGTGTCGTCGTCGTTCTCGCCCTCGACCCGCTTCGTGCTGCACGACAGGTACGTCGTGCAGGTGTCGACGGCGGTCGCGAAGATGCGGCCCTGGTCGACCGGCGACGACACGATGTCGAGGAAGTCGTACATGCGCCCGCACCGGCCACCGGACTCGCCACCGCAGTCACCGCGGTGCACCGGGTCGTAGGTCGGGTTGGCGATGTTCGACAGGAACAACGGGTTCGACGACAGCGCGTCGGTGGACATCACGACGTAGCTGTTCCACGGCCGGGTCTTGTCCTTGTCGCCGCCGGTCGACGTCGTACCCGGGAACGTGATCGCGATCCGGCCCGGGTCGCCCACGTCGATGGTCGGGAAGTTGACCTCGTGGACCCCCGGCGGCGCGATCATCATCGGCGTGCTCCAGTGCTCGCCGTGGTCCTTGCTGATGGACAGGAACGGCAGGTTGCGGCCGCCGCCCTGCCACACGTAGTAGAGGGTGCCGTTGCGGTCGGCGGCGACCGACGCCTGCTCGCCGTACATGCTCACGTTCGAGACCTGCACGGTGTGAAACGTCGTCGCGGCGTCGCTGGAGATCGCGACCATCGCCATGTCGCAGTAACCGCGCGGGACGAACAGCCGGCCGTCCTTGTCGGTGACCGCGTGCCCGTGCAGCGAGCCGCAGATGCCCTCGTTGTGGCTGTCGTCGAAGCCGGCGAGGTACTGCGCGTTGAATGCTTGGTAGCCGCTCTGGTTGCCCTGCGCGAACGTCTTGCCGCCGTCGAACGACCGGATGCATGACCCGTCGGCGATCTGGTTGACGCAGTAGTAGAGGACCTTCTGGTACGCCGGGTCGGTCAGCGGGATCGGCACGCCCTTCGGCTCAACGCCGCTGACCAGCGTCTGGTGGTCGTTGACGCCGGCACTGCTGAGCAACGTCTGCGTCCACGTCTTGCCCTGGTCGTCGCTGAACGCGAGGTGCGCGCCGTTGACGCCCTGCAGGTCGATGTCGAAGATCCGGCCCGCGCTCTGCGGCACGTTCGGGTCGACGAAGATGTACGGGTCGGTCGAGACGACCATCGAGTTCTGGCCGGCGACGCTCGGCTGCTGGTTCTGCCAGCTGCGGCCACCGTCGGTCGAGCGCATCACCAGGGTGCGCGGCTCGTTCTTCGGCGGGTTGCCGGGCAGCGCGTCGAATGCCGACGCGACCGTGTAGATCGCGCCCTTGTGGTCGATGCCGAGGGTCGGCTCCGCGGCCTTGCGGCCGACGTAGCTCTGCGCGAGAACCAGCTTCGGCCCGTGGTAGGCGATCGGCTTGTTCGCCAGCACCGTCACCGGGCTCTTCGGGTCGGCGGCAACCCGGATCGCGTGGTACGCGGCGAAGCCGGCCGGTGCGGCGCCGAAGGTCGTGCGGTCCAGCGCGCTGCCGTTGGCTTGCGTGGCGGCGACCGCGAGAGAGGTTCCGACGGCGAGACAGGCAAGGACGGCGACGTTGCGACGGGACATAGCCGGGAATTCGCCGTACGGCGGGCGTCCTCCTGCTTTAGGAGCCGCTGTCGCCGCGGGCAGAGACAGCTTCCGGTACGGCGGCGCCGGCCCGCAGTCCTAGCGATGCGCCGGCCCGTCGATAGGCGTCGCACGCGCCGCTGCCGTCGCCGACCTCGTCGAGCTCTGCACCGAGCTGGTACCACAGCTGCGCGGCCTCGCGATCGGCGTTCGCTCCGGTCAGCGCCGTGACCG
>JAVEEG010000163.1 GCA_030840585.1 Frankiaceae bacterium
CGGCCCTCGATGCTGAGCAGTTGCTCGGCGTAGAAGTTCACCGAGTAGAGCAACGTCGTACGCACGATCGACGCGAGCGTCGCCGAGCTGTGGCTGGTGAACACCCGCGGCATGCTGACGTGCCGGGCGACCACCGTCGAGCCGACGATGCCGACTCCGGCCGACTTCAGCCGGGCCCGCAGGTACGCCAGGTTGCCGGCGGTCGGTGCGGACAGGTAGCTCGACGACGAGCTGATTCGGTCGCCGCCGATCGGGAACGGCGAGAGCGGCGCGACGTCCGACGGGACGTACGACGACTTCCAGCCGGAGCGCACCCGGGTCGTCGGCAGGCTGCCGATGTCGAGCACGAGGTGGCCGGTGACCTTGCGGACACCCGCGTCGTGCAGCCGCTGGCCGAGCCGGTCGATGTCCGGGCCGGACAGCGTCGGGTCGCCGGAGCTGCGGACGATCAGATCCGCGTGCAGCACGCCGAGGCTCGGGCCCTTGGTGGATCCGATCGCGGTACCGAGCCGGTGGGTCGGCTGGTTCAGCAGTACCGGCAGCGTCGTGTACAGCTTCTCGGTCGATGCCGGCCGCAGCCCGGTGGCGCCGGCGACGTCGACGACCCGGCCCCGGCCGGCGATGTCGATGACCACCGACCACGCGTGCGCGGTTGAGGTCGCCATCCGGGCGCGGACGCCGTTGGTGAGGTTGGCGTCCAGCGTCGACGTCGTGCGCGGCTGCACCGCGGTGACCGTCGCCGCAGATTGCGTCGCGGCTTCGTCGGCCGCGCGGGCGATGCCGCCGGAACCGCTGACCGCGTTCGCGGCTTGTACGCCGGCGAACAGGAGCGCGCCGGCTCCGGTGGCGGCGATGGCGCGACGGCGGCTGCTGGGCGCGGGCATGCAGGGATTCTCGACCGGTGCGGCCGCCGGGTTCAGCCGATTCGCCCGAATGTCACCTGTGAGTCTGTCCGGCGAGAATGGGCTCGTGCTGCTGCTCGACGAGGTCGTCCGCGCGTCCGCCGACGTCGGCGCGACGAGCAGCCGGACGGCGAAGGCCGAGCGGGTGGCCGCGCTGCTCCGGCACGCCGGGCCGGACGAGGCGGCGGTCGTCGTACCGTGGCTGTCCGGCGAGCTGCGGCAGCGGCGTACCGGCGTCGGCTATGCCACGTTGCGGGACGCGCCCCCGCCGGCCGACGCGCCGAGATTGACCGTCCGCGAGGTCGACGCGGCGTTCGCCTTGTTGGCCGAGGTCGCCGGCGCAGGTGCGGCGGCCGAGCGGCGCCGGATCGTGCACGACATCTGGTGCCGGGCCACCGCCGCGGAGCAACGGCTGCTGGTCGGGCTGATCTCCGGCGAACTGCGCCAGGGCGCGCTCGAGGGCGTGATGATCGAGGCGGTGGCCCGGGCGACGGAGGTGCCGGTCGCCGACGTACGGCGCGCGGCGATGCTCTGCGGCGCCGTGGCGCCGGTGGCCGAGGCGGCCCTGCGCGGCGGCGCCGGCGCGCTGACCGAGTTCCGGCTCCAAGTGGGTCGGCCGGTGCAGCCGATGCTCGCCGGTACGGCCACGTCGGTCGGCGAGGCGATCGGCAAGCTCGGCACCGCGGCGCTGGACTGGAAGCTCGACGGCATCCGCGCGCAATTGCACAAGGACGGCGACGACGTCGCGGTGTTCACCCGGTCGCTCGACGACGTGACCGCTCGGGTGCCCGAACTGGTCGCCGCGGTGTCGGCGTTCCCCGCGCGGACTCTTGTGCTCGACGGCGAGGCGATCGCCTTACGCGACGACGGCCGGCCGCGGCCGTTCCAAGAGACCGGCGCGCGGGCGGCGACCCGTACGACGGAGACACCGAAATCGTTGTCGTTGTTCGTATTCGACGTCCTGCACGCCGACGGCGCGGACGTGTTCGACGAGCCGCTGTCGTCGCGACGCGAGGTACTCGCGGACGTCGTACCGGCGCTGCATCAGGTGCCGAGCATCGTCACCGCGTCGGCGGACGAGGCGGCGGCGTTCTTCGACGAGACGGTACGGCGCGGGCACGAAGGTGTCGTCGCGAAGTCGTTGACCGCGCCGTACGAGGCCGGCCGCCGCGGCGCCGGTTGGCTCAAGGTGAAGCCGGTGCACACGCTGGATCTCGTCGTACTCGCGGCCGAGTGGGGTCATGGCCGGCGGCGCGGCTGGCTGTCCAACCTGCACCTCGGCGCCCGCGATCCTGACTCCGGCGGGTTCGTGATGCTGGGCAAGACCTTCAAGGGGCTCACCGACGAGTTATTGCGCTGGCAGACCGCGGAGTTGCTCGCCCGCGAAGTCGAGCGCAACGACTGGCAAGTGTTCGTCCGGCCCGAGCTGGTCGTCGAGATCGCGTTCGACGGAGTGCAGACGTCGTCGCGCTATCCCGGCGGCGTCGCGCTGCGATTCGCCCGGGTGCTGCGTTACCGCGACGACAAAACCGCAGCCGAAGCCGACACGATCGAGACGGTCCGCGCCTTCCGCACCTAACCCACGTTGAGTGCGACGAAGTTCGTCTTCTCAGCGGCTCAGAAGACGAGTTTCGTCACACTCAACGGGGTGGGAGGACCTAGGCGCCGAGGAGGCCTAGGAGCTGGCCGAGTTCGTCGCCGGAGTTGTTCGGCACGATGTAGCCCTCTTGGCTCTCGATCTCGTCGATGTGGTCGAGCACGTCCTCGGCGGTCGGGTGGGTGTCCTTGCCGGAGTACCAGCCCTTGCACAGGCCGACGAAGATGCGCGCGTAGCGACCGCCCGCGGCCGAGAACACCTCGTGCGTGAACGTGCACTGCTCGGACGCGAGGAACACCACCATCGGCGTCACGCCTTCGGGGTCAAGCACCTTTCCGAAGTCGCCGAGCAACTCGTCGGTCATACGCGTGCGCGCGACCGGGGCGATGCAGTTCGACAGGATGTTGCTCTTCGCGCCCTCGATCGCGAGCACGTTGGACAGCCCGAGGAGACCCATCTTCGCGGCGCCGTAGTTGGCCTGGCCGAAGTTGCCGAAGATGCCGGAGTTGGACGACGTGTGCACGAACCGGCCGTAGTTGTTTTCCTTCATCACCTTGAACGCCGGCTGCGAGACGTAGAACGCGCCCTTGAGGTGTACGTCGAGCACTGCGTGCACGTCGTCCCACGTCATCTTCGCGAACGACTTGTCCCGCAGGATGCCGGCATTGTTGATGACGATGTCGACCTTGCCGAAGCTCTCCACCGCGGTGCGAACGATGTTCTCGCCGCCTTCGGGCGTCGACACCGAGTCGTAGTTGGGCACGGCCTCGCCGCCGGCCGCCTTGATCTCGTCGACGACCTGCTGCGCCGCGGCGTCGCTGCCGCCTTCGCCGTTGACCGATCCGCCGAGGTCGTTGACGACCACGCGAGCGCCGCGCCGGGCGAGGTCGAGGGCATACGTGCGGCCCAAGCCGCCACCCGCACCAGTGACGATCGCTACCCGGCCGTCGAAGGAGATCTCGGACACTTGTCGCTCCCAAAGTTCGTGACGATTTCGAACGGCATTCTGCCTCGTCTGCCGGGTTGGCCTCGCGAGCGGGGTCCGCGGTGGCAGACTGCGGCCATGTCCGCCAACGCCCGCGCCGACGTACTGCTGCGCCGGCTCGCCGAGCCCGGGCCTAAGTTCCACGCCATGTGGTCGCTCGCGTACGCGACCCAGTCGGTATCGGCCTGGCTGGTCTGGCGCTCCGACGCGTCCCGCGGCGAGTACGACGTCCCGGCGTTCACGGCGTACGGCGCTCAGCTCGGCCTCTCGGTCGCGTGGGCGATGTGGTACTTCGGCTTCCGCAAGCCGGCGATCGCGCTGCTCAACGCCTGCGTCCTCTGGATCGCGGTCGCGGTGACGGTGGTCGAGTTCGCCCGCCGGCATCGCTGGGCCGCGATGCTGTTCCTGCCGTACCTGCTCTGGGCGACCTACGCGACCGTCGTCAACGCGGCTACCTGGTGGAGCAAGCGGTGGGCCGGACACTGAGCGAGCCGCTCGTCGAGCGGATGCGCTCGTACGGGACGACGATCTTCGCGGAGATGACCGCGCTCGCCCAGCAGACCGGTGCGGTCAACCTCGGCCAGGGCTTCCCCGATACCGACGGCCCGAACGCGATGCTGGAGCAAGCCGTCGACGCGATCCGCGGCGGACTGAACCAGTACCCGCCCGGCCCCGGTTTGCCGCCACTGCGGCAGGCGATCGCAACGCATCGCAAGGCGAGGTACGGCCTGGCCTACGACCCCGACACCGAGATCCTCGTCACCGTCGGCGCGACCGAGGCGATCAGCGCCGCGATCCTCGCGCTGTGCGAGACCGGCGACGAGGTCGTGCTGCTCGAGCC
>JAVEEG010000322.1 GCA_030840585.1 Frankiaceae bacterium
TCGGCGGCAGGGAGCTCGACCACCCGGGCAACGACCTGCTCGGCGCGTTCGTCGGCTCCGAGGGCACGCTCGGGATCTGCACGCAGGTCACGCTGCGCGTCGTGCCCGTGCCGGAGGCGATCAAGACGATGGTCGCGTTCTTCGACACGACGAGCCAGGCCGGCGAGGCGGTGTCGGAGATCGTCTCCGGCGGCGTCATCCCCGGCGCGATCGAGATGATGGACAACCTCACGATCCAGGCCGCCGAGAAGGCCGTCGGCGCGGGCTTCCCGACCGATGTCGGCGCCGCGCTCATCGTCGAGCTCGACGGCTCGACGGCGGAGTGCGAGGCCTGCTTCGACGAGGTCGTCGCCGTCTGCGAGCGCAACGGCGCGCTGAGCATCCGCATCGCGCGCGACGCCGCCGACCGCGCCGCGATCTGGCGCACGCGCAAGGCCGCCTTCGCGGCGATGGGCCGGCTCGCGCCGAACTACTACGTCCAGGACGGCGTCATCCCGCGCACGAAGCTCCCCGAGGTCCTCACGCGCATCGCGCAGCTCGCCGACGAGTACGGCCTGCGCGTCGCCAACGTCTTCCATGCCGGCGACGGCAACCTGCACCCGCTCGTCCTCTACGACGGGGAGGAGGAGGCCGCGGGCGCCGAGGAGCTCGCCGGGCGCATCGTCGAGGCCTGCGTCGACGCGGGCGGGTCGATCACCGGCGAGCACGGCGTCGGCGTCGACAAGAAGCGCTACATGCCGCGGATGTTCGAGGAGCCCGACCTCGCGGCCTTCCAGATGCTGCGCTGCGCCTTCGACCCGCGCGGCCTCGCCAACCCCGGCAAGGTCATGCCGACGCCGCGGCTGTGCGGCGAGGTCCCCGGCCCCTACCGCCGCCATCCGCTCGAGCGCGACGGCGTCGCGGAGCGGTTCTGAGCGCCATGGGCACGATCGGCACGCTGCGCCGCGAGACCCCCCACAGCGCGCAGGACGCGGCCGAGCTGCTGCGCGCCTGCGCCGCCGAGCAGACCGGCGTGCGCATCGCCGGCGGCGCGACGAAGGACTGGGGCCTGCCCGGCGCCGACTGCGGCGTGCTGCTCGCGACGGGCGCGATGGATGCGATCGTCGAGCACAACGCCGGCGACCTCACCGCCGTCCTGCAGGCCGGCGTCCCGCTGCGCGCGCTCGACGAGGCGCTCGCCGCCGCGGGCCAGATGTTCGCCCTCGACCCGCCGCTCGGCGCCGGCGACGGCGCGACGGTCGGCGGCGCGATCGCCGCCGGCGACTCGGGCCCGCTGCGCCACCGCTACGGCGCCGCCCGCGACCTCGTCCTCGGGGTGACCGTCGCGCTGTCGGACGGCAGCGTCGCGCAGGCCGGCAGCAAGGTCATCAAGAACGTCGCCGGCTACGACCTCGCGAAGCTCTTCAGCGGCGCCTTCGGGACGCTCGGGCTCATCACGCAGGTCGCCGTCCGGCTGCACCCGCGCGCTCCCGCCCACGCGACCGCGGCCGGCGCGACGGACAGCGCCGCGCGGCTGCAGGACGCCGCGATCGCGCTGGCGTCCAGCCCGCTGGAGGCGCAGACGCTCGACCTGCGCTGGGAGGCGGGGGAGGGGATGGTCCTCGCGCGCTTCGCCGGCGTCGCGGCGGCACAGCAGGCGGAGGCCGCCGAGCGGCTGCTCGCGGGCGCCGGCATGCAGGCGCGCCTCGTCGACGACGACGCGCCGCTGTGGGCCGCACAGCGCGCGGCGCAGCGCAGCGCCGACGGCGCGGTCGTGCGCGTCTCCGGGCGCCCGACGCAGCTGCACGACGTCTGCGTCGCGGCCGACATCGCGGGCGCCACCGTCGTCGGCCGCGCGGCCCTCGGGCTCTCGTGGATCGCCCTGCCGGCCGCGGCGCCGGGCGAGCTCGTGCAGGCGATCGCGCGGCTGCGCAAGGTGCTGCACCCGTCGCCCTGCGTCGTGCTCGACGCGCCCGCCCCCGTGCGCGCGCACCTCGACCCGTGGGACCAGCCGGAGACCCCGGCGCTCGTGCTCATGCGCCGCGTCAAGCAGCGCTTCGACCCGACCGCGACCTGCAACCCCGGCATCTTCGCCGGCGGGATCTAGCAGCCCGATGAAGACCCCGATCGACCGCGCCTTCGACGACCACAAGCCGCCCGAGCGCGAGCTCATCGAGGACTGCGTGCACTGCGGCTTCTGCCTGCCGACATGCCCGACGTACGTCCTGTGGAACGAGGAGATGGACTCCCCGCGCGGGCGCATCGTCCTCATGGGCGAGGGCCTCCAGGAGGGCAGCGAGCTCACGCCGACGATGGCCGGGCACTTCGACAACTGCCTCGGCTGCATGGCGTGCGTCACGGCCTGCCCGTCGGGCGTGCGCTACGACCTGCTCATCGAGGACACGCGCCAGCAGGTCGAGCGCCTGCACCCGCGCACGCGCGGCGAGCGCCTCCTGCGCCGCGTCCTCTTCGCGACGTTCCCGCACCCCGGCCGGCTGCGCGCGACGGTGCCGCTGCTCGTCGCCTACCGCCGTTCGGGCCTCGCCGCCCGGCTGCAGCGCTCCAAGCTCATGGACCGCATCCCGCTCGCGCGGACGCTGACGGAGCTCGCGCCGCCGGTGACGCTGC
>JAVEEG010000250.1 GCA_030840585.1 Frankiaceae bacterium
CGGGCGAGCGCGTGCGGCTTCTCGACCGCGAGCTGCTCGATCTCCATGCCGCCCTCGGCCGAGCACATCGCAAGGTAGGCGCGGTTGGCCCTGTCGAGCAGGAACGAGAAGTAGTACTCCTCGCCGATGTCCGCGGCCTCGGAGATCAGCACGGTGTGCACGGTGTGGCCCTTGATGTCCATGCCGAGGATCGCCTCGGCATGCTGGCGGGCGGCGCTCGCGTCAGGCGCGAACTTCACCCCGCCGGCCTTGCCGCGGCCGCCGGCCTTGACCTGAGCCTTGACCATCACCGGCCCGCCGCCGAGCTCGTCCGCCGCCGCCGCGGCCTGATCCGGGCTGGAGACGACGACCTGGCGAGTCGTCGGTACGCCGTGCTTGGCGAACAGCTCTTTGGCCTGCCATTCGAAGAGGTCCACGGCTGGCGAGGCTACCGACCAATGCCGGAGCAATCGCGCGCTGGTTCGCTTAGAAGCGAACAGGCGCGCGATTGGTTGAGTGGCCGAGGCGGGTCAGGCGGCGTCGGCGGGCGAGACGTGTGCGGTGACCCACTCGACGATCGCCGTCGTCGTCGTACCCGGGGTGAAGACCTCGGCGACGCCCATCTCCTTCAGCGGCGCGATGTCGGCGTCGGGCACGATGCCGCCGCCGAACACGACGATGTCGGTCGCGTCCCGCTCCTTCAGCAACTCGATCACCCGGGCGAACAGGGTCATGTGCGCGCCGGACAGCACCGACAACCCGATCGCGCGGGCGTCCTCTTGGATAGCCGTCTCGACGATCTGCTCGGGGGTCTGGTGCAGGCCGGTGTAGACGACCTCCATGCCGGCGTCGCGCAGCGCCCGGGCGACGACCTTCGCACCCCGGTCATGCCCGTCGAGTCCGGGCTTTGCGATCACCACGCGGATCGGTGCTGGCACGCCTGCGAGAGTAACCGGCTGTGACGGACTGGCGCGAACCGCTGCTCGACGGACTGGCGCCGCTGCCGGACGGCCCGACGAGCGACGCCGTCCGAGCCGGCGTTTTCGAGCTCGGCGATCAGGCCGTGGTCGCGGTCGCCTGGGACTTCGCGGTGAGAGGCGGCAGCTTCGGCGTCGACGAGGCCGACGTGTTCGTCTCCGCGGCCCGGTTGGCCGCCCGCGATCGCCTCCCGCTGGTGAGCTTCCTGCGATCCGGCGGCACCCGGTTGCACCAGGGCATGCAAGCGCTCGTCGGCATCCCGCGCGCGCTGCTCGCACTGCGCGAGGTCGCCGCGGCCCACGTACCGCACGTCGCGGTCGTCGACCAGCCGACCACCGGCGGGGTCTGGGTCGTCGGGTCGGCCGCGGACATCCGGCTGGGCGTGGCCGGCGCGACCGTCGGGTTCTCCGGCGCCCGCGCGATCGAGGCCATGACCGGGGTCGCGCTCGGCCCCGGCGCCAACACCGCCGAGTCCGCGCTCGCGGCCGGTCTCGTGGACGACGTCGTCGAGGGCGAGGAGGTGCCGGCCGCGCTCGACGCGATGCTCGCCACGCTGGCCCCGGACCGGCCGGAGCCGCTCGGGTTGCCGGCGCCGGTGCCGGTGCCGGGCCGCCGCGGCTGGGAGCAGGTCGCGCACTCCCGCGAGGTAGGCCGGCTCGACGGGGCCGCGCTGCTGGGCCTGCTGGCCGGGACCGGCACTAGCCCCGTGCCGCTGCTCGGCGGCGACCATACGGTCGCGGCCGGCATCGTCCGGATCGCGGGTCGCCGGCTGGTCGTCGCCGCGGTCGCCGCGCGTCGTGGCCTGCGGGTCGCCCCGCCCGGCTACCGGCTGCTGGAACGGGCGGCCCGGCTGGCCGGCCGGCTGGACGTACCGCTGGTCACCCTGGTCGACACGCCAGGCGCCGATCCGCTCCCGGACAGCGAGCAGGCGGGTACGGCGGGAGTGATCGGCACGGCGATGTCCGCCGTACTCGACTGCGCCGCGCCGACGGTCGCGGTGGTTCACGGCGAGGGCGGCTCAGGCGGCGCGCTCGCCGCGGCGGTCTGCGATGTCGTCGGGGTGACGCCCGACGGGTGGTTCGCTGCGCTCGGGCCGGAGGGCGCGGCCGCCACGCTGCGGACGACCCCGCCGGAGGCGGCCGATCTGATGGGTGTCGCGCCGGGCGACCTGCTCGCCGCCGGCTTCGCCGACGCGATGGCGCCGGCCGAGCCGGACGCGCTGCGCGGCTGGCTGGTCGCGCAGGTCGATCAGCTGCGCGGGACCGGCGTACGCCGGGATCGGTGGACACGGCGACTCGCCGGACCTCCCGGCGGGTAGGGGGTTCATCGGATAGCGTCCGCAGCGGCGTTCGGAGGTCATGGGTTGAAGCGTGTCGTCGCCGGTGTCTCGTCGGTCGGTCGCGGAGTCCGCACGGTCCTGTCCCCGACCGGCGTGCGCGGGACCGCGGTCGAGCTGGCCTGGATCGCCGCCCACCTCGCGACCTACCCGCTCGGGGTCGCACAGGAGCGGGAGCGGCGGGCGGAGGAGCGGTTCACGCTGGCCGGGCTGCCACCGGTCCGCCGCGGCCTGCTGATCGGTGACGTCGAGGCCGCCGGTACGCCGATCCTGCTGGTGCACGGGCTGGTCGACAACCGGTCGGTGTTCACCCTGCTGCGCCGGGCGCTGCGCCGCCGGGGCTTCGGCCGGATCGCGACGATGAACTACCACGTGCTGACCCACGACGTACGGGCCGCGGCCCGGCGGCTGGGCGCGACCGTCGAGGCGATCTGCGAGGAGACCGGGTACGAGCGGATCCACGTGATCGGGCACTCGATGGGCGGCGTGATCGCGCGCTACTACGTGCAGCGGATGGGCGGCGACGCGCGGGTGCACACGCTGGTCACCCTGGGCTCGCCGCACGCGGGCACCCGCGCCGCGCACCTGCTTCCCCGTGGCGTCTGCCGCCAGCTCACCCCGTCGAGCGACATCGTCACCGAACTGGCCGCGCCGGCGCCGGAGTGCCGGACGAGGTTCGTCGCGTTCTGGAGCGACCTCGACGCGCTCATCTCGCCGAAGCGGGCGGCCCGGATCGACCACCCGGACCTGCTCGCCCGCAACGTGTTCGTGCCGGGCGTCGGCCACATGTCGCTGCCGATCGACCGGCGGGTCACCTACGAGATCGCCGCCCTGCTGGCCCAGCTCAACTCCGCCGGTGACACGCCGGGCGGAACCCGCCACCTTCGCGCCGCATCCGGCTGAACGTCCTGTTTTCGCTGCGCTGACCGGGCAGGAGAGCCCGGTACGGCGGCGAAGACCGGCGTGACCACCGCGACGAGGAGCCACGCCAGAAATGACGTCCCGCCGGTGGTTTGTGCTGCCCAGCGCGCTTCGCTCCGCACTCGCCGTCGTCGTACTCGGCCTTTTCGTAGCGGCGCTGATCGTGTCCGGCCGCAGCGGCGGGGTACGCGTCGCCGCCGACTCGCGGCCGGCTCCGGCGGCCCGTTCGCACGTGACCGTCGCGCCGCTGCCGGACGTCACCGACGCCCTCAGCGTCCTCAGCGGCGGCCGATCGCCGTCGGTGATGGAGCGGGCCTCCCGGTCGGCCAGGCGGGTCGCGCTGGCTCAGGCGCCCGCGCCGTCGCCACACCGCTGGGTGCGCCCGTACTACGGCGTCTTCTCCTCCGGTTTCGGCTACCGGTGGGGCCGGCTGCACGCCGGTGTCGACCTCGCCGGCCCGTGGGGTTCGACCTTCTACGCCGCGACCGCGGGCTGCATCGAGTACGCCGGGCCGATGTCCGGCTACGGCGAGGTGATGCGGATCCGCGACTGGGACGGCACCGAGACCGTCTACGGACACATGTCGTCGTTCATCCGCCACTACGGCTGCGTCAAAGCCGGCGAGGCGATCGCGCGGGTCGGCTCGGCCGGCGACGCGACCGGCCCGCACCTGCACTTCGAAGTGCGCATCGGCGGCACGCCAGTGAACCCAGTCCCCTTCCTCGCCAAACGAGGCATCTACCTCTAGCTCCCTCGTTGAGTGAGACGTTGTTGGGCGATTTGGGCCCGAAAATGCCCAAGAACGTCGCACTCAACGGCCAGTGACTAGAGCTTGGCGAGGGGGGCGTAGCGGAGCAGTAGGCGTTTGACCCCTACGTCGCCGCCGAAGTCGACCTCGGCCTCGGCCGACTCCGCCGCGCCGCGGATCGCGACCACCCGGCCGAGGCCGAACGCGTCGTGATTGACCCGGTCGCCGACGTCGAGCGCGAGGATCGGACGCAGCCCCGGGCCGGCCGTGCGGCCGCGGCGGTTCGCCCGCTCGACCACCGCCTGCGACGGCGCGCCGCCGAGGTTGCCCTGCCACTCGGTCAACTCGTCCGGGATGTCGTCGAGGAACCGCGACGCGGGGTACCACTGCGGCGCCCCCCACGACGACCGCACCAGCGCGCGGGACAGGTGCAGCCGCTGCTCGGCCCGGGTGATGCCGACATAAGCGAGCCGGCGCTCCTCTTCGAGCTCCTTCGGGTCGCCGAGTGAACGCATGTGCGGGAACACGCCGTCCTCGAGCCCG
The DNA here is from genome assembly GCA_030840585.1 of Frankiaceae bacterium. Lineage (GTDB taxonomy): Bacteria > Actinomycetota > Actinomycetes > JAFAQI01 > JAFAQI01 > BP-197. The sequence continues at coordinate 4,506 of JAVEEG010000250.1, forward strand.
GTCAGGAACACGACCGGGAACTCCAAGCCCTTCGCGGTGTGCAGCGTCATCAACGTGACCATGCCGCCGGCCTCGTCGGCATCGGGCACCTCGTCGGCATCCGCGACCAGCGACACCTGCTCCAGGAAGTCATCGACGGTGCCGTCCGGCCGGTTCTGCTCGAACTCGCGCGCCACTCCGACGAGTTCTTGCAGGTTCTCCACCCGGCCCTGCTCTTGCAAGTCCTCGCTCGCCTGCAACTCGGCGACGTACCGGCTCTTGTCCAGCACGGCTTCGAGCACGTCGCCGGGCGGTGCGCCGTTCGCGACGATCGCGATCAGCTCGTCGATCATCGTGACGAACTCCTGGATCGCGTTGATCGATCGAGTGGTGAGACCGGGCGCATCTTCGGCGCAACGAAGCCCGTCGATGAAACTCAATCGCTGCCGGTTCGCGTACGCGTCGATCTGTTCGAGCGCACGGTCGCCGATGCCGCGCTTCGGCACATTGACGATCCGTCGTAACGACACTTCGTCGAGCGGGTTGACGACCGCGCGCAGGTACGCGAGCGCGTCGCGAACTTCGCGCCGTTCGTAGAAGCGCACGCCGCCGACGACCTTGTACGGCAACCCCACCCGGATGAAGATCTCCTCGAACACGCGGCTCTGCGCGTTGGTCCGGTAGAAGATCGCGACGTCGCACGGCCGGATGCCGTGATCGGTCTTGAGCCGCTCGATCGCGCCGGCCACCCACGCGGCTTCGTCGTGCTCGTTCTCCGCGACGTAACCGGCGATCTTTGCCCCGTCGCCCTGCTCCGACCACAACCGCTTCGGTTTGCGATCCGGGTTCTTCGAGATGACCGCGTTCGCCGCAGACAGGATCGTTTGCGTCGAGCGGTAGTTCTGTTCGAGCAGTACGACGGTCGCGTCGGGATAGTCGGCCTCGAACTGCAGGATGTTGCGGATCGTCGCGCCACGGAACGCATAGATGCTCTGGTCAGCGTCACCGACGACGCACAACTCCGACTGTTGCTCGGTCACTCCGACGAGTTCCCGCACCAGCACGTACTGCGCGTGGTTGGTGTCTTGGTACTCGTCGACGAGGACGTGCCGGAACCGCCGGCGGTAATGCTCGGCGACGTCCGGGAACAGTTGCAGCAACGTCACCGTCGTCATGATCAGGTCGTCGAAGTCGAGCGCGTTCGCGCGCCGCAACCGGTTCTGATAACTCTCGTACGCCTCGGCGATCGAGCGTTCGATGTGGCTCGCTGCTTTGGCCTTGGCGTCCTCGTAGTCGATGAGCTCGTTCTTGAGATTGCTGACCTGCGCGGCGACACCGCGCGGCGGGAACCGCTTCGGATCCATGTCGAGTTCGCGGCAGACCTGTGTCATCAACCGGCGCGAGTCATCCGCGTCGTAGATGGAGAACGTCGAGGTGAAGCCGAGCCGCTTCACCTCGGCCCGGCAGATGCGCACGCAGGCGGAGTGGAACGTCGACACCCACATCGCCTTGGCCCGCGCACCGACCAGCCGGGCCACCCGTTCCTTCATCTCGCCCGCGGCCTTGTTGGTGAACGTGATCGCGAGGATCTCCCCCGGGCTGACGCCACGCTCGGCGATCAACCACGCGATCCGATGCGTCAGTACCCGGGTCTTGCCGGAGCCCGCGCCAGCGACGATCAGCAGCGGTCCACCTTGATGTACGACGGCGGCGCGCTGCTGCGGGTTGAGTGCTTCGAGCAGCTCCTGCGCGTCGACCAGCAGCCGTTGCCGATGGACCCGCTCGCGCGGCTCGTCGGGCAGATCGGGAAGATCGTCAGGCAGGCTGGTCATTGCCAGGTTGAGCCTAGTGTCCGGGAGCCCGCGTGGAACTGTTCGGCATCGAAGGCAAGGTCGCCGTGGTCACCGGCGGTAGCCGCGGCATCGGGCTGATGATCGCGCGCGGCCTGCTGCAAGCCGGCGCTCGCGTCTACATCTCGTCGCGCAAAGCCGACGCGTGCGCGACCGCGCAACAGGAACTGTCGGCGTACGGCGAAGTGGTCGCGATCCCGGCCGACCTGTCGAACGAGCCGGAGTGCCTGCGGCTCGCGGCCGAGGTGGGCGAACGCGAGGACCGGCTGCACATCCTGGTGAACAACGCCGGCGCGACCTGGGGCGAGCCGCTGGAGCAGTTCCCTGCGGCGGCGTGGGACAAGGTCATCGACGTCAACCTGAAGGCGCCGTTCTTCCTGACCCGCGCGTTCTTGCCGCTGCTGGAGAAGGCCGCGAGCGACGAGGATCCCGCGCGGATCATCAACATCGGCAGCATCGACGGCCTGCACGTCAACCCGATGCCGCACTACCCGTACTCCGCCAGCAAGGCCGCCGTGCATCACTTGACCCGGGTGCTCGCGCGCGAGCTCGCGGCCCGGCGGATCACAGTCAACGCGGTGGCGCCCGGGCCGTTCCAGTCGAAGATGATGGCGTTCGCGCTGGACGACCCGGGGACGCGCGAGCTGATCGAGGCGTCGAACCCGCTTGGCCGGATCGGCCGCCCCGACGACATGGCCGGCGTCGCGGTGTTCCTCTCCTCGCGAGCCGGCTCGTACGTCAACGGCGCAGTCATCCCGGTCGACGGCGGCATCAGTACCACGATCTGACGCCGCCGCCCCCATGATCATCGCCGTCAGCGCGACATCTATCTCCCGCTCACGGCGCAACGTCGGAGGCACGTCGTACGCTCGCGGACGTGGCTGATCTCAACATCGAACGCGTTCTTGCCGTCATGGCGCATCCCGACGACGTCGACTTCGGCGCGGCCGGAACGATCGCGCAGTGGACCGATGCGGGCATCGAGGTGACCTACTGCATCGTGACCGACGGCGATGCCGGTGGCTTCGATCCCGCGGTTCCCCGCAGCGAGATCGGCGGCATCCGGCGCGAGGAGCAACTCGCCGCGGCCAAGCAGGTGGGCGTCTCTGACGTCCGCTTCCTCGGCTACCCCGACGGCCGGCTCGCGGTGACCTTCGACTTACGCCGGGACATCGCGCGGGTGATCCGCGAGGTACGGCCGAGGCGGGTGGTGTGCCAGAGCCCGCAGCGCAACATGCTCCGGATCCCCGCCAGCCATCCCGACCATCTGGCCGCCGGCGAGGCCGCGCTTTGTGCGATCTATCCGGACGCGCGCAACCCGTTCGCCTACCCCGAGCTCGCCGACCTGCCCGCGTGGTCGGTCGCGGAGACGTGGGTGCAGGGCTACGAGAAGATCAACCGCTACATCGATGTGACCGACACGTGGGACCGCAAGATCGCCGCGCTGCTCTCGCACGCGTCGCAGATCGAGTTCCCGGATCAGCTCGACGAGCGGATGCGGATGTGGAACGGCGCGAACGCGGCCGCCGCGGGCCTGCCGGCCGGCCGGGTCGCCGAAGGCTTCTGGGTCTTCGACACGGCCTGAGCCGCGAGCGACCGATGAGTTCGGTCGCGGGCGGTCGTCGTACCGGGTGAGCGAACAACCAAGGAGTGAGTGACATGGGAGCAGTTGCGTACGTCGGCCGGGTGATGGTGCCGGTGACCGATCAGGACAAGGCGATCGCGTGGTACGGCGAGAACCTCGGCTTCACCCTTGCGGTGGACGTGCCGTTCGGCGAGGGCGACCGCTGGGTCGAGATCTCCGCGCCCGAAGGCATCGCGAACCTCGCACTGGTGCCGCCGCACCCGGCGCATGACGTCGGCGGGATGACCGGGATTGCGCTGGATTCGCACGACGTCAAGGGCGCGCACGAGGAGCTCCGGGGCAAGGGCGTCGACTGCGACGACCTGATGGGTGGCGGCGGCACCGTGCCGCCGATGTTCTTCTTCCGCGACCTCGACGGCAACCACCTGCTGCTGGTGGAGGCGCCGCCGCGCTGAGCGTGCGCGGCAGGTGAACGGCGCGCGGCGGCGAAGGTCAGCCGTGACCGCGCAGGGGTTCGCTCGTTGAGCGGTCGAGAAGCGTCCCGACCCAGCCCGAACTCAGGAAGTAGAGCCCCGTGCGCCGTCACCTCCCGCTGCTGGCCGTCGCCGGCGCCGCCGCGATCGCCGTCCCCGTGGTCGCGCACGCGACCGCGACCAACGCGGTCCGCACCAGCGCCCAGACCTTCCTGAACGCCGGCGGCGAGCCCAACATCACGGTTTCGCCCAGCGGCAAGTACGTGCTCGCTGACGGCCTGGGCTCGGAGTCCCCCGCGACGCTCTACCGCTCGACCGACTACGGCAAGCACTTCACCCTCACCGTCCCGCACGTGCCGAGCAAAGGCGGTGGCGGTGACTGGGACATGCACTTCGTCTCCGAGCAGACCGTCGTAGCGGCCGACCTCGACCTCGGCGTCGGCATCCACGTCGACGTCTCCCGCGACGCGGGTGCGACCTGGTCCGAGTCGACGGTCGCGATGGACGTCTACGACCGCCCGTGGATCGGCGCGAAGGGCAACAACCTCTACCTCGTCGCCAAAGGCTTCGACGCGGTGCCGTACCTCTACTCCTCGCACGACCTCGGCAAGACCTTCGACCCGTTGCCGATCCCGCTCTACGGCACCGGCCCGCTGCCGGCGGAGGCCGGCGGCACCTCGCCGACGCCGGTCGAGGCGCTGGTCACCAACCAGAACGCGTACGTCGATAACCTGACCGTCGACCCGAAGACCGGCGACGTGTTCGTGCTCTACGGCATCGACCCGCCGGAGTCGTACCCGTCGAACCCGCCGCTCGGCGCGCCGTCGCGGCTCTACGTCGCGCACCTCGAGAACGGCTCGATGATTTCGCACCCGGTGACTCCCGGTGGCGGCACTGCCGCGGACGCGTTCTACGCCGGCTTCAACTGGATGACCGAGGACGCCGCCGGCACGCTGTACGTCGTCGGCAACGGCAAGCACTCCAACGGCCAGGGCAGCCACCAGGCGCCGTGGCTGTCGTACTCGAAGGACAAGGGCAAGACGTGGTCGACACTGGTCGACATCGGCACGCCGGCGCGGACCAGCGTGTACGGCGCGATCACCGGTGGCACGAAGGGCAACGTCGGTCTCGTCTACTACGAGGGCACTGGCAGCGACGCGAACACCGCGCAGAACTGGTACGCCACGATGGCCTGGGTGACCAAGGCCGACACCGGCAAACCGAACGTCCTGCGCGAGCGAGTGGTCGCGAAGCCGGTGCACAACGCGGACATCTGCCTCGACGGCATCCTCTGCGGTGCGCCGGGTTTCGGTAACAACCGCAACCTGCTCGACTACATCGACAACACGATCGGCCCGGACGGGAAGATGTGGGCGGTGTTCGCCTCCGACGGTCCCGCGACGGGTGTCGCCGACAGTGGCGCGAACAACGCGCGTACGTCGACCATCCTGGTCAAGCAGGTCAACGGCCCGAGCCTCGGCAAGGGCGTCGTCGGCACCTAAAGCTCTAAAACCATCCTCGTGTTGCCGAGGATGTTCGGCTTGACGTGTTCGAGCCCGAGAAACTCCGCCACACCTTCGTCGTAAGAGCGCAGCAGTTCGTCGTACACGTCCGGCTCGACCGGGGAGCCGTCGAGTTCGGCGAAGCCGTGCCGGGCGAAGAAGTCGACCTCGAACGTCAGGCAGAACACCCGCCTGACTCCGATGCCGCGAGCCCGGTCGAGCAACTGCTCGAGCAGCGCGTGGCCGACGCCGTGACCGCGAACGGCCGGGTCGACTGCGAGGGTCCGGACCTCCCCGAGGTCCTCCCACATCACGTGCAACGCGCCGCAGCCGATGAGCTCGTCGCCGCCACCGAGGCGGCGCGCCACGAGGAACTCCTGCACGTCCTCGTAGAGCTTGACCGTCGGCTTGTCGAGCAGGATGCGGCCCGGCGCGTAGAGATCGATCAGCCGGCGGATGCCGGCGACGTCAGGGGTACGGGCCGGCGAGATCGTGAACGTCACGAGCAGTCGTCCGGCGGATGGGAATCGTCGGTGAGCGGCCCGAGGGCCTGGGCGATCGCGTCGAGCTGTTCCGGCGTGAGCTGGTCGACCAGGTGCTGGCGGACGCCGCGCAGGTGCGTCGGGTAAGCCGAGACCAGCCGGTCGAAGCCCTTGTCGGTGAGCGCAGCGAAGACGACCCGCGCGTCGGTGCCGCAGCGCCGCCGCTCGACCAACCCGTCGCGGACCAGCTTGTCGACCAGCCGGGTCAGCCCGCTCGGCGTCAGCACCGCGAAGGCGGCCAGTTCGGTCATCCGCCGCTGACGATCCGGCGCCTCGGAGAGGTGGGAGAGCACCTCGTACGCCGGCAGCGACAGCGCCTGCTCGGACTCGAGCTCGGCCTCCAACCGCCGGACGACCCGCGCGTGCGCTCGGATGAGCGCATGGAACGCCGCCATCTCCCGGGCGTTGAGCGGGCGGGTGCTCGGCACAGTCGAAAGTTTACCCGGAATACTTGCGCCCGCAACCTTCTTGGAGTTAATGTCTTGTTCAACAGTTGCGAATACAACTTCTAGGAGGAACGCCATGACCACCAGCACCGACACCGGCACCCAGACCCAGTCGCTGACCGGCGCGTACGACATCGACCCCACGCACAGCCGGCTCGGCTTCGCCGCCAAGCACGCGATGGTGACGACCGTGCGCGGCCAGTTCACCGACTACACCGGCGATGTCTACCTCGACGAGGAGAACCCGGCGAACAGCCGGATCCGGTTGGAGATCAAGGCCGCCAGCGTCGACTCGGGCAACGCCGACCGCGACAAGCACCTGCTGACCGGCGACTTCTTCGACATCGAGGCGCACCCGACCCTGGTGTTCCAGAGCACGAAGGTCGAGAAGAGCGACGACGACCTCTACACCCTGATCGGCGACCTCACCATCAACGGTGTCACCAACCCGGTCGCGGTCGAGTGGGAACTCACCGGTACGACGAACGACCCGTGGGGCAACTTCCGGATCGGCTTCGAGGGCAAGGCGACCGTCAACCGTCGCGACTGGGGCCTGCAGTGGAACGTGGGCCTCGACAAGGGCGGCGTGCTCGTCGGCGAGAAGGTCAAGCTCGAGTTCGACATCTCCGCGGTGAAGCGCGCTTCGTAATAGTTCCTCCCATGGCAAGGTGAGGGCGTGCCGTCGTACGAGCTCGTCCTCACCCTGTCGTGTCCGGACCGGCCCGGCATCGTGCATGCGGTGTCGGGCCTGCTTGCGTCACACGACGCGAACATTCTCGACTCGCAGCAGTACGGCAGCCCAACCACATCGACGTTCTTCCTCCGCGTACACGTCATGTCGCCGGTGCCGCCGGAGGTGTTGCGCTCCGGCTTGGCGACGCTGGCGGAAAGCTTTGCGTTGCAGTGGGAGCTGCACTCCACCGAGCACCGGCCCAACGTGCTGGTGCTGGTGTCGCGCGAGGGTCATTGCCTCAACGACCTGCTCTACCGCTGGCGCAGCGGCTATCTCCCGTGCACCATCGCGGCCGTCGCCGGCAACCATCGCGACCTCGAGCCGTTGACGGCGTCGTACGACGTGCCGTTCCACCACCTGCCGGTGACGGCCGAGACCAGGGCCGAACAGGAACGGCGCATTCTCGACCTCGTCGACGAGCTCGACGTCGAGCTGGTCGTGCTGGCTCGGTACATGCAGATCCTGTCGGCGGATGTGTGTGCTCGCCTGGCCGGGCGGATCCTCAACATCCATCACTCGTTCCTGCCGAGCTTCCGGGGTGGCAAGCCGTACGAGCAGGCGTACCAGCACGGGGTGAAGCTCATCGGCGCGACCGCGCACTACGTCACTGCCGACTTGGACGAAGGCCCGATCGTCGAACAGGAAGTCGTGCGGGTAGGGCACGCGCACTCGCCGGCCGCACTCGCGGCGGTCGGCCGCGACCTGGAGTGCGTCGCGCTGGCCCGGGCGGTGCGCTGGCATCTCGAGCACCGGGTATTCGTCGACGGGCAACGCACCGTCGTCTTTCCCTGAGCGAGATATGGGAAGGGTGTATGCGTGGACCGGACTAGCGAACTGACCAAGCAGATCCTCGAAGAGTTCAACACCATCACGGTGGTCGGCCTGTCGGTCGACCCGATGAAGAGCGCGCATTCGGTGCCGGCCGCGATGCGCGCTTACGGCTGGCGGGTGATCCCGGTGAACCCGCACGCCGACACGATCCTCGGCGAGCCGGTCTACCGACGGCTCGGCGACGTGCCCGGCGGGGTCGGTTTCGTCAACGTGTTCCGGCCGGCCGCGGACTGCCCGGACATCGCCCGGCAAGCGGTCGCGGCCGGCGCCAAGGCGCTTTGGCTGCAACTCGGCATCGTCTCCGCCGAAGCCCGCGCGATCGCCGAAGAAGCCGGGTTGCTGTACGTCGAGGATCGCTGCCTGGCGGTCGAGCGCGCCCGGCATGCGATCCGCCGGCCGCTGTCCGCGGTCTAGAAAGCACTGGCGTTGGTGCGCCCATGCCGCAAGGTACGCCCGCCACGTCCGCGTTTGCCGAGTACTCCGGCCCAACCTCTGTTGACCGACTGGTATGCATTCGTCACACTTCAGTCAGCGTTCAGTGCGGACGACGCAGACCGCGGAGGGCCAGGTTCCATGCAACTCAGAAAGCTAGTTATCTGCGCGATCACCGCAGCGAGCGCAGTCATGATCACCGCGCTACCGGCGAGCGCTGATGACGTCTACGTCGGAAGCGACGGCGTGACGGTCAGCTGCGGATATTCGCAAACCTGTGAGGGCGAAGGGCAGTCCGTTCCCACGGTGGGGATCGGCGGCAACAGCATTGATGTCGCGTGCCAAGCGGTCACACCGTTTATAGTCTCGGCGACGATCGCGTCGTGCTACATCCAAGGCACGAAGGGCGACGTTCACTGGGCAACCGACGCGCTCACGAATGGTCAGGTCTCCAACACGACCGCTTCGTTCGCGGCATCCGTCCTCTCGTCGCCGTCGTACGTCCTGTGCATGGGGGCCGGGTATTACGACGCGGGCGTCTTCCACCGCCCGGTCGGATACGTCTGTGAGCAGCCACTGGTCATCACTGTCCCCATCAGCTTCAACTAGGGCCGTGAAGCAAGCTCGGGTGTGGCCGGTCATCGCCGTGATCGCGGCGATGACTGGCCTGCCCCCCGCAGCGGCGAAGGCACCGACCATCCTCTCCGGCGCTGTGACTGTGACCGCGACGCACTCGTACACCAAGCTTGTGACCATCGCGCGCGCCGCGAAGGTCGATATCCAGTCCATACACCTCATCGGGCAGGGTCGTGAGTTCGGGTTCGCGCTGCGCAAGGTCGGCCGGGGAACCAACCAACCGGTGTTCTTTGGCCTCACCTCTGGGCACTGCACGAGCATCGGATGCTCATCGAGCGGTTTCTTCGGTGTGGATGGCCTCGTCGGCGGCACCGGGTCCGAGCCCATATTGGCCGCCGGGGTTTACCGACTCTATGTCGTAGCCGACGCGCGGCCGGTGACCGTACAGTTTCGCCTCGGTCCTTCCGGTCGGTCGACGGTCACCCGCGGTACGGCATGGGCACCTACCATCGCGCAACCTGCTCCGACGGACTCGGGACCGCAACTCACGATGTATGCGTCCGGGCTGGCTGTGAACGTCGGTCCCAACGGCGGACTCCAGCATCTCGTGTCGTGGAAACGACTGACCGTTCCGCGATCAGCGAACACAGTCGGACTGTGTCTGATCCATGGAACCGCAACGTGGGCGGTGAAGCCGTACCAGGCTCCGTGTACAACAGAGGACATCAACGTCGGAAGCGTCAGTGGCCAATCCCAGGACGACCGCGACTCCAGTGGCGCGACGTATCTGAGTGATTTCGAATCGGGCGGACTGCTCTCGGCCGGCCGATCTGAGATAGGCGCGTTTAATGACGGTGAAACACCCGCAGCGGAAGCGCACACGCAGGTCACGTTCTGGAGCTTCCCGGCGAATTGACCACGGCTCTGCCGCAACGGACGCGGCATTAGGGTCGGGTCGATGGCTGTCGACAACTGGTCCGAGCGCCGGCTCGCCTTCGGGACCGCAGCCGCGGACTACGCCGCGGGCCGGCCGTCGTACCCGCTCGACGCCGTCCGCTGGACCCTGCCCGAGGGCGCGCGCACGGTGCTCGACCTCGCCGCCGGCACCGGCAAGCTCACCGAGCGGTTGCTGGAGCTCGGGCTCGACGTCTACGCGGTCGAGCCGGCGGCGGAGATGCGCGCGGCCTTGCCCGCTGCGGCTCATGTGCTCGACGGGACGGCGGAGGCGATCCCGCTACCGGATGTCAGTGTCGATGCGGTGACGGTCGGGCAGGCGTACCACTGGTTCGACCCGCCGGTCGCGCTGGCCTAGATACGTCGGGTGCTGCGGCCCGGCGGCACGATCGGTTTGT
>JAVEEG010000340.1 GCA_030840585.1 Frankiaceae bacterium
CCGATGCCGATCATCCCCAGCGGCAGCTGGTTGAGGCGGTCGGCATAGTTGATCGATGAGATCGATCCCGCCGCCAGCAGGTAGCCGCCGAGCGAAGTCGAGATGAGGAGGTTGATCTGGGATGCCCCCGCGCCCGTGGCGGCGGGGAGGATCAGCTTCATCAGCTGCCTGATGTCGGCATCGAAGCGGGGGCGTCGGAGGCGGAGGGACACGCCGGCCTGCCGGCAGGCGAGCATCAGCCAGCCGAGCTGGAGGGCGCCGCCGACGGGGATCGAAATGGCCTGGGCCCGAGCGGTCGTATAGGCCGCCTCCGGTCCGTGGCCGTGGAAGAACCAGAGCGCGGCGACCATCGCGACGTTGAGCAGGATCGGCGCCGCCGCGTTCACCCAGAATTTGTCGAGCGAGTTGAGGATTCCGCCGAGCAGGGAGGCGAGGCTGATCAGCATCAGATAGGGGATGGTGAAGCGCGACAGCAGCACTGCGAAGGCGAATTGGTCGTGGGTCGGATGCTGCTTCGCAAAGCCGCCGGAAAGCGCCCAGGTGACCGGCCAGGCGGCAAGGATCATCGCCGCGGTGAACAGCACGAGGACCGGGAACAGCACCGCCAGGGCGCGCTCCGCGAAATCGAGCCCGGCATCGAGCTCGCCGGCCTCGCCGACCTTGCGGTTGAACATCGGGATGAAGGCGGCGGTGAACGCGCCCTCGGCGAAGAAGGCGCGGAACATGTTGGGCAGGCGAAAGGCGACGAAGAAGGCGTCGGACGCGAAGGTGGCGCCGACAAAGGTCGCCTGCAGCGTGTCTCGGACGAGCGCGAGGACGCGGCTCGCCAGCGTCATGCCGCCGACCGAGCCGAGCGAGCGGGCGAGGTTCACGCGTAGAGGCTCCCGAAGATGCTCACCCGCACATGCACCCCGAATCCGTTCGGGCTGAGCCTGTCGAAGCCCATCCCTTCTCGTGCGGACTAAGAACCGAAAGAAAGGGCTTCGACAATCCCGGATCTAGTCCGGGACCGAACGGTGGCTTTGCAAATTGTCCTGAGAAAATCAGGCCTGACCGATCTCGCCGCTGGTCGCCGCGCCCGCGCCGCCTTCGGCCGCGGCCTGGTCCTGCCGCTGGAGGTAGAGCGCGTGGAAGTCGATCGGATCGAGCATCAGCGGCGGGAAGCCGCCGTCCTGGACGGTCTGCGAGATGATCTGGCGGGCGAAGGGGAAGAGGATTCGCGGTGCCTCGGCGAGCAGGAAGGGCTGGACCTGGTCCTCCGGCACGTTGCGCATGCCGATCAGGCCGGCATAGAGCAGTTCGACGGCGAAGGCGGTCTGTCCGTCGGTGGTGGCGCGCACCTCGATCTTGAGGCTGACCTCGTGCAGATCGTCGTTGAGGCGGGCCGCGCCGATGTTGAAGTCGACCCCGATCTGCGGCTGGTTCTGCCACTGGTAGGACGATGGCGCGTTCGGATTCTCGAACGACAGGTCCTTCACATATTGGGAAAGGACGCCGACCTGGGGGAGATTGTCCTCGCCGTTCGTCAGCTGGTCGCCACCAGCGCCTTGTTCTTCGGCCATTTTTTCTGCCTTCATGAGATTGAGCCGGGGGCCGCGCGGGTCCTTCCCGAAAAGATGCCGGGCGGGTAGCAGGCGCGGCCCATCCGTGCAACCGGCGCGGCGGCGGGAACCCGGCGCCATTTGAATACTTTCCCCCCTCAGCCTATGTTAAGGGCGAGCGTCTATCCTTCGGAGAAAATGGTGGTCACGATCGTCCTGCTCGCCCTGGTGGCCCTGTTCGTCGGGTTGCGGCTTTACGCCGTGCTCGGGCGGCGCACCGGGCACGAGCAGCAGCCAATCCTCCGGCCGGCGGAGACGCCCGCGGCGGCCGAGGCCCCGGCGCCGCTCGCCGAGCTTCCCGCCGAGCGCCCGGAGCGCACCGGCCTGGTCTACGAAGAGCCCGCCGCGCCGGGCATCCGAGCCATCGTCACCGCCGATCCGGAGTTCGACGTCGCCCGCTTCCTCGAAGGCGCGCAAGCGGCGTACCGGATGGTGCTCGAGGCCTTCTGGGCGGGCGACCGCGAGTCGCTGCGCCACCTCGTCGGGGGGCATGTGCTGGAGGCGTTCGAGCACGCCATCGCCGACCGCGAGTCGGCGGGCCACCGGCTCGACAACCGGCTGGTGACGATCGAGCGGACCGTGATCGAGGATGCCCGCCTCGTCGTCCGGACCGCCGAGATCGACATCCGTTTCGACGCCGATATCGCCGCGGTCACCCGCGACTCGGAGGGCAATCTGGTCGCCGGCACGATGAGCGACGCGATTCCCAGCCGCGACGTCTGGACCTTCCGCCGGACGCTGGGCAGCGCTGACCCCAATTGGCTGCTCGTCGACACCGACCAGGTCGACTGATCCTTCCCTAAAAGCCTTTTCCCAAGCCCCCGCCGCGGCGCTACGCTCGGCGGATGGCGACGCGCGAATCGGATCGAGCGAGGCGGAACGGCGACCGGAGCGGCCGCCTTCCGCTGCTCGTGCTTTTGCTCGCCGTCCTGGCGAGCTGCATCCCGCGCACGACTCCGCCCGCGCCGGTGCCGGGCGTTCTCGACAACGCGCTGTCGGCGGGCGTCGTCGCCGGCCCGAAGCTCCCGGCGCTCGATCCGGAGTCGGCGCTGAGGGCCGAGCGCGCCTTCCTCACCACCTGTCCCGCGCTGCTCCGCCGCCAGGACGCCAGCGGCCTCACCCGCAAGGAGGATTGGCAGCCCGCCTGCGCCGAGGCGGCGACTCTGCCGGCCGGCGACGCCCGTTCCGCCGAACGCTTCTTCCGCACCCGCTTCGAGCTGGTCCAGGTCGGCGACGGCGCGGCTTTCGCCACCGGCTATTACGAGCCGCAGATCGCCGGCTCGCGCACCCATGTCCCCGGCTACGACGTGCCGATCTACGCCAGGCCCCCGGACCTCGTCGAAATCGACGCGGCGACCGCCGCGGCACAGGGCACGCCGCGCCGCGGCCGGATGGAGAACGGAATCCTCGTCCCTTATTCCGAGCGGGCGGAGATCGAGGACGGCGCGCTCGCCAATCGCGGCCTCGAAATCGCGTGGGCGGCCGATCCGGTCGACTTCTTCTTCCTCCAGATCCAGGGCTCGGGCCGGCTGCTGCTCCCCGACGGCTCGGTGATGCGGATCGGCTATGCGGGGCAGAACGGCCGCGACTATGTCGGGATCGGCCGGCTGATGCGCGATCGCGGCCTGCTCGAGCCGGGCCATGCGTCGATGCAGGACATCAAGGCCTGGCTTCGCGACCATCCCGACGAGGGCAAGGCGCTGATGCGCGAGGACAAGAGCTACATCTTCTTCAAGGAGCTGACCGGCCCCGGCCCGCTCGGTGCCCTGAACCTGCCGGTGACTCCCCGCGCCACGGTGGCGGCGGACCCGAAGTTCGTGCCGCTGGGCGCCCCGGTGCTGCTCCAGCTCGACCCGGGCGACGCCAGCGGCCTCTGGGTGGCGCAGGACACGGGCGGAGCGATCCGCGGCCGCAACCGCTTCGACACCTTCTGGGGCGCCGGTGAGGAGGCCGCCCGGATCGCCGGCGGGCTGCAGGCGAGGGGGAGGGCCTGGCTGCTGGTGCCCAAGGGGACTGTGAAGCGCCTCCATGCGACGGCTCGGCGCTGAGGAGCAGAGATTGTGGGCGCGAGTCGTCGCGTCCGTGCGCCCGCTCGAAGGCGTGACTCCCCCGCCGCTGCCGCCCGAGCCCGCGCCTAAGGAGGAGAAGCCGGCACCTCCGAAGCTCGCCGCGGTCAAGGCCGCTCCCGTTCGCAAGCCGCCCGGAACGACCCTCGACGGCACCTGGGACCGCCGGCTCTCGCGCGGCGCCGTCGCTCCGGACCTGGTCGTCGACCTCCACGGCCACAACCTCGCCACCGCCTGGCACCTGCTCGACCGCCGGCTCGAGCAGGCGATCGCGGCCGAGGCGCGGCTGCTGCTGCTGGTGACCGGCAAGCCGCCCGGTCCCGAGCGGCCGATCAAGCGGGGCGCGATCCGGGCCGCCATCGGCGACTGGCTTGCCGCGTCGCGCCATTCCGGCGCGGTCGCCGCGGTCCGCACCGCCCACCCGCGCCACGGCGGCGCCGGAGCCCTCTACATCGTCCTTCGCCGCCGCCGCTGACGGATACCAAATCGTAACGCCGCCGGTCTTAAAAGCGGGCCCGACGCGACGCCTGTGGGGTCGACGCGCTCGGCAAGGGAACCACCGGCCTTGGTCACGACGGTGCAGAAGATCAGCAACCGCCTCCTGTCCGCAGTGGCCGGAGTGGCGGCCTTTGCCCTCACTTTGCTCGGCTTCCTGCTGCTCGGCACGCTGAACCAGCAGGTCGCCGCCTCGCTTCTGATCGGCTTTTTCGCGCTGGCCGTAGTCCGCCTCGCCGCGGAGCGCCCGAACAGCGACCACGTCCGCGCCGTCGACGCGCTCGTCGCCCGGCTGCTCGCGGTCGGCCGCGGCGACCTCGCCTCGCCCGCGCCGACGATCGTCCGCCAGCAGATGCCGGCGCTCGCCGCCGCCGTCGACGGGCTGTTCGAGCAGGTCCGCTCGACGCTCGACGACGTCCACGCCATGGCGATGTACGATCCTGTCACCGCCATCCCCAACCGGATCCACTTCCGCAAGGAGGCCGAGCGGCTGCTCGCTGCCACCCGGCCGGAAAGCCGCGCCGCCTTGCTGTTCATCGACCTGGACGGCTTCAAGGAGGTCAACGACCGATTGGGCCATGCCCAGGGCGACCAGGTGCTGGTGATGGTCGCCAACCGGCTGCGGATCGTCCTCCAGGCCGAGACCGGGTCCGGTCCCTGGCAGCCGCTTCTGGCGCGGCTCGCCGGCGACGAGTTCACCATGCTTCTGCCGGGCGTAGACCGCGCCGAGGCGGAGCGGATCGCCGCGAGGGCGGTGCAGGCCCTGTCCGAGCCGTTCGGCTCCGGCGCCACGGCGACCTGGCTCGGCGCCTCGATCGGGATCGCCCTCTCGCCGGAGCATGGCGAGGAACTGACTCCGCTGATGAAGGCGGCCGACATCGCCATGTATCACGCCAAGGCCAGCGGCCGCTCGCGCACCTGCGTCTATCACGAGGATCTCGCCCTCGCCTCGGCCGAGCGGGCCGGGAGCGACGCCGCCTT
>JAVEEG010000360.1 GCA_030840585.1 Frankiaceae bacterium
TCGGCATCGTCGGCGACCCGCGGGCCGTCGACGGCGTCGCGCGCTGGATCATGCTGCAGTTCGCGGCCCTGCAGAGCCCGCGCGACGTCGTCATCACCGCCGCGCTCTCGCACGAGCGCGCGGAGGACTGGCGCTGGCTGACCTGGCTGCCGCACGTCGACCATCCGGCGTCGCCGCTGGAGGGCGAGCACATCGCGATCGGCGAGCAGGCCTCGCGCGATCTCCTCCGGCGCATCGAGGCCGTCGCGACCGAGCGCCGCGGCGAGGGCGACACGCGCAAGCGCGCGCGGCGGCGCACGACGATCGTCATGCTCGTCGACGAGGACGTCGCGCCGGAGGCCGTCGTCGTCGACAACCTCCTCGACGGCTGCGCCGACCTCGAGATCGCCGCCGTCTGGCTCGCGCGCCAGCGCCGCAACCTGCCGGGCGGCTGCGGCGTCATCGTCGAGGTCTCCTCCGAGCGCGCCGTCGCCGACGTCACGTGGACGCAGTCCGGCCGGGCCGTCAAGCAGGCGTCCGTCGACGCTCTCGGCCCCGCGATCGCCGAGGCGATCGCGCGCGCGCTGGCCCCCGTCGAGGACACGACCGCGGGCGGCGCGGCAGCGAGCGTCCCGCGCTCGGTCTCGCTCGTGGAGCTCCTCGGCCTCGTCGACCCCGACCGCGGGCGGATCGCCGCGCGCTGGCGGGGGCGCAGCGGCCGGACGCTCGACGCCGTCGTCGGCGCCGGCGCCGACGGCCCGTTCTCCCTGGACCTCCGCACCGACGGTCCGCACGCGCTCGTCGCCGGCACGACGGGCGCCGGCAAGAGCGAGCTGCTGCAGTCGCTCATCGCCGCGCTCGCCGCCTCGCACCCGCCCGACCGGATCGCCTTCCTGCTCGTCGACTACAAGGGCGGCGCCGCGTTCAAGGACTGCGTCGGGCTGCCGCACAGCGTCGGGATGGTCACCGACCTCGACGAGCACCAGGTCCGGCGCGCGCTCATCTCGCTCAACGCCGAGCTCAAGCGCCGCGAGCAGATCCTGCAGCGCTTCGACGCCAAGGACCTGCGCGAGCTCGAGCGCCGCGACCCGGCGAGCGCGCCGCCGAGCCTCGTCATCGTCATCGACGAGTTCGCGACGCTCGCCAAGGAGGTGCCGCAGTTCGTCGACGGCGTCGTCGACGTCGCGCAGCGCGGGCGCAGCCTCGGGGTGCATCTCGTGCTCGCGACGCAGCGGCCCGGCAACGCGGTGACGGAGAACATCCGCGCGAACACGAACCTCCGCATCGCCCTGCGCGTCGCGGGAACCGCCGAGAGCGACGACGTCATCGGCTCGCCCGACGCCGCGCGGCTGCCGAAGTCCGTCCCCGGCCGCGCGCTCGCGCGGACCGGGCCGACGGAGCTCGCGCTCTTCCAGACCGGCTACGTCGGCGGGCGCACGCGCTCGGGCGAGTCGAGCCGGCCGATCGAGATCCGCGACATCGCGCCGCGGGCGCCGAGCGCGGTCGCGCACGCCCACGCGGGCGAGGACGAGGAGGTCACGGACCTCGAGCTGCTCGTCGACGCGATCGACCAGGCGACCACCGAGCTCGGCATCGCGCCCCCGCCGAGCCCGTGGCTGCCCGCGCTGCCACCGGCGATCGAGCTCGACGGCGTGCTCTGGGCCGGCGCGCCCGGGATCGCGGCCATCGGCGTCGTCGACGAGCCCCACCTCCAGCGCCAGGTCCCGCTGACGATCGACCTGCCGTCGACCGGCAGCCTCCTCGTCTTCGGCACCAGCGGCGCGGGCAAGACGGTGGCGCTGCGCACGATGGCGGCGACGCTCGCCTCGACGCACAGCCCGCGCGACCTCAACGTCTACGGCCTGGACTTCGCCGGCCGCGGCCTGCAGTCGATCGAGGCGCTCCCCCACTGCGGCTCGGTCGTGCCGGGCGAGGACGAGGAGCGCGTGGCGCGGCTCGTCAACCTCCTGCGGCGCACGATCGACACGCGCTCGCGGCTCTTCGCCGACCGGCGCGTCGCGAGCCTCGCCGACCACCAGCGGCTGCACCCCGAGGTGCAGCTCCCGCGGATCGTCGTGCTGCTGGACTCCTACGCGGGCTTCGTCGAGACGTACGACCGCGTCGACGTCGGCGCGCTCGTCGACGCGCTGCCGCGCCTCGTCGCCGACGGCCGCACCGCGGGCGTGCACTTCGTCATCACGGCCGACCGCCGCTCCGCGGTGCCCGCGACCGTCGCCTCGCTCATCGCCGAGCGCGTGATCCTGCGGATGGCCAGCGAGGACGACTACCTCATGCTCGGCCTCGACGCCAAGATGGTGAAGGGCGCGGTCGTCCCGCCCGGCCGCGGCTTCCTCGACGACGGCCGCGAGGTGCAGATCGCGACCGTCGCCGGCTCGACGGACGCCGCCGCGGAGGCCACGGCGCTCGCTGCCCTCGCCGCCCGGCTCGCGGCGGCGACGACGGAGCGCGCGGCGCCGATCGAGGTGCTGCCGCTGGACATCCCGGCGTCCGGGCTGCCCGTCCCCGCGGGCCCCTGGACGGCGACGTTCGCCGTCGACGACCTCGACCTCGCCCCCGTGAGCGCATCGCTCGCGGACTCGCACTTCGTCGTCATCGGGCCCTATCGCAGCGGCCGCTCGACGGCGCTCGACACGATCGCCGC
>JAVEEG010000006.1 GCA_030840585.1 Frankiaceae bacterium
TCGCCAACGACCCGTACCAGTTCGACATGGGCGGCAGCTGTGGCCAGAACTTCGTGAACAGTGGCGCCGCGGGCAACACGGACGGGTTCACGATCGTCTTCGGGCACGAGTACGCCGAGACGATCACCGACCAGTTCCCGGCGGGCGGCTGGACCGACTTCCAGGGCAGCGAGAACGCAGACAAGTGCGCCTGGATCTCCTCCGGTCAGGGCGCGTCGCAGAACATCACCCTGGCCACCGGTTCGTTCGCGGTGCAGTCGACCTGGGGCAACGACTTCAACAACAACCAGGGCGGTTGCGAGATCACGCACGCGTGATCGGTCGATACCCTCGGCGCCGTGCCTGACGAAGCGGTCGTCCTCGAGGGCGTAATGAAGTCATTCGGTGAGGTCGATGCCCTGCGGGGCATCGACCTCACTGTTGCCCGCGGCAGTGTTCTCGGTGTGCTGGGCCCGAACGGCGCCGGCAAGACGACCGCGGTGCGGATCCTCGCGACACTGTTGCGCCCCACCTCCGGCCACGGTTACGTCGAGGGCCACGACGTTGTTCGCGACGCGGCCGCGGTCCGCGAGCTCATCGGCCTGACCGGCCAGGCCACCGCGCTGGTCGACGAGCTCACCGGCCGGGAGAACCTCGTCATGGTGGGCCGGCTGCACCACCTCGCGAAAGCGGAAGCCGAGGCGAGAGCGCGCGCGCTGCTCGAACAGTTCGACCTTGTCGACGCCGCCGACCGTACGGCGAAGACCTACTCCGGTGGCATGCGCAGGCGCCTCGACCTCGCCGCGAGTCTGGTCGGCCGGCCGAAGGTGTTGTTCCTCGACGAGCCGACGACCGGTCTCGATCCGCGCAGCAGGCTGGCGATGTGGGACGTCATCCGTGGCCTGGTGCGGGAAGGGACGACGCTGCTGCTGACAACGCAGTACCTCGACGAGGCGGACGAACTCGCCGACGACATCGTCGTCATCGATCGCGGCAAGGTCATCGCGGAGGGCACATCGGATCAACTCAAGGATCGGGTCGGCGGCGACGTCGTCGCGTTCAGCGTGATGTCGGACGACGCGACCGCGAACGCGGTCGAAGCGATCGCGAACGTCGGCGACGGCCCGCCGACGGTTACCGGCCTGGACATAAGCGTTGCCGTTGGATCGCGCGGTTCGGAGGCGCTGCTCGACGTCGTACGGCGACTCGACGCGGCCGGCATCGCGGTCTCCGGACTCGGGATCAGGAGACCCTCGCTCGACGACGTGTTCCTCGCGCTGACCGGTCACGTGGCCGAGGAGGAGAGCGCGTGAGCAGCCTGAGTTGGGCCATCTCCGACACATGGGTGATGGCGAAGCGCAACCTCACGGTGTGGCTGCGGGTGCCGGCGTACCTCGTGTTCACCCTCGTGCAGCCGACGATCTTCACGTTGCTGTTCCGCTACGTCTTCGGCGGCGCGATCCACGCCGACGTGCCGGGCGGGTACGTCAACTACCTGTTGCCGGGCATCATCGGCCAGACCGCGGCGTTCGCCTCGTTCGCGACGGCCATCTCGCTGGCCGTCGAGGTGCAGAAAGGCGTAGTCGACCGGATGCGCGCCATGCCGATGGCGCGCTCGGCGTTCCTCGGTGGCCGGCTGCTCGCCGACGTCGTGCGGATGACGGTCACGATCCTCGTCATCGTCGGCGTCGGCTACGCGGTCGGCTTTCGCTTCCACGGCGGTTTCGGTCGCGCGGTCGCGATGGTCGTGCTGGCGATCGTGCTCGGCGCGGCCGTGTGCTGCATCTCGGCCACGATCGGTCTGTGGCTGAAAGACGAGGAATCGACGCAGGCGTTCGGGATGATCTGGATGTTCCCGCTGACGTTCGTGTCGTCGGCGTTCGTGCCGGTCTCGAGCATGCCCGGCTGGTTGCAGGCGTTCGCGGTCAACCAGCCGATCACCCATGTGGTCAACGCGATGCGCGCGCTCGCCCTCGGGCTGCCGCTGCACGACGACCTGTGGCTGTCGGCGGTCTGGCTGGTCGCGATCTTCGCGGTCTTCGCGCCGCTCGCAGTTCGCGTGTACAAGCGCGTCTCCTGAACGCGAGCGGTTAGGCTCGGCGCATCCCATGAGTGCCCAACCTTCCGTCGGCGTGCCCTCGTCGAGCCCGCTGCGCGGCTGGCAACGCGAAGCCCTCGCCCGCTACCTGCACGCCGACGCCACCGACTACCTCGTCACGGCGACCCCCGGAGCCGGCAAGACGACCTTCGCGCTCGCGGTCGCGGCAACGCTGCTCGGCCGCCGGGCGATCGATCGGGTGATCGTCGTCTGCCCGACCGACCACCTGCGTACCCAGTGGGCGGACGCCGCCGCCCGCGTCAATCTCGCCCTCGACCCGACGCTGTCCAACGCGGTCGGCCCGGTCCGCGCCGACATGCGCGGTTATGTGACGACGTACGCGCAGGTCGCCGGTGCGCCGATGCTGCACCGCGCGCGGACGGAGAACAAGCGCACCCTCGTCGTACTCGACGAGATCCACCACGCCGGCGACGGGCTGTCGTGGGGTGACGCGGTCGCCAACGCGTTCGGTCCGGCCCGGCGCCGGCTCGCCCTCACCGGTACGCCCTTTCGCACCAAGGCCGACGAGCGGATCCCCTTCGTCCGGTACGACGCAGAGTCCGACGGCGGTTTGTCGAGTGCGGCCGATTACACGTACGGCTACCGCGAGGCGCTGGCGGACGGCGTCGTGCGCCCGGTCGTGTTCGCGGCGTACACCGGGGTTTCGCGGTGGCGCAACAGTGCCGGCGAGGTGATGGCCGCGTCGCTCACCGAAGCCGCGACGAAACGGACCGAAGCCGCCGCGTGGAAGACCGCGCTCAACCCGCGCGGCCGCTGGGTGCCGCACGTGATCGCCGCGATGGACGAACGGATCACGCACTTGCGCAGCCGGGGCATGGCCGACGCGGCCGGTCTCGTCCTCGCTTCGGATCAGGAGGACGCCCGCGCGTACGCCGACATCGTCGCGAAGGTCACCGGCGAGCGACCTGCGGTGATCCTGTCCGACGATCCGAAGGCGAGCGCGAAGATCGGCCGGTTCACCGAGTCCGACGAGCGCATCGCCGTCTGCGTCCGGATGATCAGCGAGGGCGTCGACGTGCCGCGCGCGGCCTGCCTCGCCTGGATGACGAGTTACCGCACGCCGTTGTTCTTCGCCCAGGCCGTCGGCCGGGTGGTCCGCGCCCGGGCGGCGCACGAGTCGGCGACCGTCTTCCTGCCGGCGGTCCGGCCGCTGCTCGCGCTTGCCGCCGAACTGGAAGCCGAGCGCAACCATGTGATCCCGCCGCCGGCCCCGGGCGCCGATCTGTTCGACGCCGACGACCTCGAACGGCCGGAGCCGACGGGTGTGGGTGACGGGTACGAGGCGCTCGAGTCGGAGGCCGAGTTCGCGCACCTACTGCACAGTGGCCGGGCGGTGGTCGCGGCGCCGGCCGCCGGCCCGGACGACGACGACTACCTCGGCCTGCCCGGACTGCTGACGCCGGAACAGACGGCCGCGTTGTTGGCGAAGCGCGACCTCGAGCACCGGCGCAGGGCGAGCGCAGCCGTCCGGGACGAACCGGAGGAGGACTTGTCGGCGTACGAGCAGATCGCCGGCCTGCGCCGCCGGCTCTCGGCGATGGTCTCGTCGTATGCACTCGCCTCAGGCCGGCCGCACGCGTGGATCCACGCCGAGCTACGCCGCCGCACCGGCGGACCGTCGGCCGCAGCGGCGAGCGCCGAGCAACTGGAAGCCCGCATCGCGGCGCTGGCAAAGCTCCCGCTGTAGCGCCCACCCGCGCGCTGGGGCCCCCTTGCGCTGGGGCCCCCTTGCGCTGAGGCCCGCCGCCAATCTGCGCCGCAGCCGTCACGCAGCGTGGCCCCCGGGGGAATGCCTCCGCCCGCACCTAAGCCTTGTGGGGGTTGACTCAACCCCGGGGAGGCTTGAGTCCAAGCTGCCAGAGGCTGAGTCAAGCTCCACGGGGTTAGGTCGGCGGCAGCGGTGCGGCCGGGGGCTACCCACCGTGACGTCACATTCAGTGACCTCGCGCCCGGCGGCTGCGTGTCGCGACCCCCATGCGTCGTCGTGTTCGGGACACTGGCGCATGTGACCGCTGTCGCCGATATGTCCCTGCTCACCGAGCCGGTCGCCCGGCTCGACCGGGTGCAGGTCGTGCGCGGCGACGCGGTGTTGCTGCGCGACGTCTCGTGGCAGCTGAACGCCGGCGAGCGCTGGGTCGTCCTCGGCGCCAACGGCGCGGGCAAGACGACACTGCTCCAGGTCGCCGCCGGCTCGATCCGTCCGACGAGCGGGCGGGTCGATCTGCTCGGTGAGTCGCTCGAAGACGCCGACCTCGACGACCTGTTGCCCCGGATCGGCTGGGCCAGCGCCGCCCTCGCCGACCGGCTGCCCGCCGGCGAGCGCGTCCTCGACGTCGTACTCACCGCGTCGTACGCGACCGTGCGGCGCGGCGCGGAACGCTACGACGGAATCGACGAGGACCGCGCTCGCGACCTGTTGCTGCAACTCGGCTGCCGGGCGTTGGTCGAGCGGCGGTTCGGCACGCTGTCCGAAGGCGAGCGCAAGCGGGTCCAACTCGCCCGGGCGCTGATGACCGACCCGGAGCTGCTGCTGCTGGACGAGCCCGCGGCCGGTCTCGACCTCGGCGGCCGCGAAGCGTTGATGCGCACGCTGTCGCGGTTGGCCGCCGACCCGAACGCGCCGACGACCGTACTGGTGTCGCATCACGTCGAGGAGATTCCAGCTGGCTTCACCCACGCGTTGCTGCTGCGTGACGGCGCGGTGGTCGCCGCCGGTCCGCTGACCGACGTGATGACCTCCGCGCACCTGTCGGCGTGCTTCGGGCTGCCGCTGCGGGTGCATCGGCACGGCGACCGTTACACCGCCCGCGCCGCCCTGCTCCGGTTGCCCTAGGGAGCCTTCGGGCAGGGTAGAAGGTGTGCTCCCGGTTGTCCTGTTGTCCCATCGCGGTCCGGCGTCGTTTCGCCGTACGGCGACGGGGCTGACGGTCAAGCGTGGCGCCGGCGGTCTTGTCACCGCGCTGATGGGTTTGGCCGAGCACCTCGACGAAGCGGTATGGGTGTGCGCCGCCGCGACCGAGGCGGACGCGGCGGTCGCCGCCGAACACGAGGGCCATCCGGTCGAGATCGCGTTCGACCCCGAACCGCAACTCGTCGACGCGGACACCGACGCCGACGCGCCCACTCTCAACGTCCGCTATGTCGACGTCGACAGTGACCGGCACGACATGTTCTACGGCGAGATCGCCAACCCGTTGTTGTGGTTCGTGCAGCACGAGCTGTACGGCTTGGCGACCCAGCCGGACATCTCCGCGGCAACTCATCACGCGTTCGCCGAGGGTTACGTCGCGGTCAACGAGCAGTTCGCCGATGCGGTCGTCGAGGAAGTGGAGAGCCGCGGCGGGCACGCG
Organism: Frankiaceae bacterium; assembly: GCA_030840585.1. Classification (GTDB taxonomy): domain Bacteria; phylum Actinomycetota; class Actinomycetes; order JAFAQI01; family JAFAQI01; genus BP-197. The sequence continues at coordinate 5,449 of JAVEEG010000006.1, forward strand.
ATCGTGCTGTTGCAGGACTACCACTTCTACCTTGTCGGCGAGATCGTCCGCCGCCGTTGCCCGGACGCCGTGATCAGCCATTTCGTGCACATTCCATGGCCCGGCCCGGACGCCTGGCGGGTGCTGCCGACGGACATGCGCGAACGGCTGCTCACCGGCCTGCTCGGCTGCGACGTCGTCGCCTTTCACACCACCCGGTTCGCCCGCAACTTCCTGCGTTGCGCGCAGGAGTTGCTCGGCCTCGACGTCGACATGCCAGCCGGCACCGTCCGGGTCGGCGACCGGACCGTCGCCGCCCGCGCGTATCCCATCTCGGTCGACGTCGATGCCGTCGAGAAGACCGCCGCGAGCGAAGAGGTGGCCGAGCGGCGAGCGGCCTTGGCGAGCAGCCTGATCGCCGACGACCGGCAACTGATCGTCCGCGTCGACCGGACCGATCCGTCGAAGAACATCGTCCGCGGCTTCCGCGCGTTCGGCCAGATGCTCGACGAACATCCCGAACTGGTCGGCAAGGTCACGTTCCTCGCCTCGTTGATGCCGAGCCGGACCGACGTACCCGAGTACGCCGACTACCTCGCCCAGGTCGGCGCGGTGGTCGCGGAGGTCAACGCCCGCCACCACGCCGAGAGCTGGCAGCCGATCGACCTGCGGCTCCAAGAGGATCTCGCCTTCGCGATGGCCGCGTACCAGCTCGCCGACGTACTCGTCGTCAACGCGGTCAACGACGGGATGAACCTCGTCGCGAAGGAAGCGGTGCTGGTCAACCAGCGTGACGGCGTCCTGCTGCTGAGCGAGAACACCGGGGCGCATGAGGAGCTCGGGCCGTACGCGCTGACTGTGCAGCCATTCGACCTCCAGCAGCAGGCCGACGCGATGTACACGGCGCTGACGATGCCGGCCGAGCGGCGCCGGGAGATGCTGACCGCCGCAGCCGAGACGGTACGGCGCAACGACGTGCAGCGCTGGCTGTCCACCCAGCTCGAGGACCTACGCCGGCTGGAAACGGCGAAGCCGCGCCCCTGATCGGGACGCGGCTCCAGTCGATCGAACGTCGGTCTAGACGGCGCCGAGCACACCCTCGTCGTCGCGGATCTCCACGGCCACCTCACGCAACTGCTTGACGTGCTGGCGACCGTGATGGGCACAGAACAGCAGGTCGGTCCCGCCGGGCAAGATCGCCCGTACGGCGGCACGCGCCCCGCAGCGGTCGCACCGCTCCGCCGGGGAGACCGGTGGAGTCGCGGTTGTGGTTGTCATCACGTCCCTATCCAACACCCATCGTGAGCGGTCGCTTCCCATTGGACCCGGTGTGTTGTTTCCCACCACGTCACGGAAGAATGTCGGCCATGTCTACGGAAAGCCTTACCCGTCCGCGGGCTGCAATTGAGGCGAAGACGCTGCGCCAGGATCGGTGGTGGCTCCAGCCGCTCATCATCGGGATCGGTTTCGCCGCATTTGTCGTGTATTCGACCTGGGCGGCCTTCAACCACCCGATCGTCGCCGGCACGAACCACCGGATCTTCTACGCCGACCCGTACCTCTCGCCGTTCTACTCGCCCTGCTTCACGACCGGTTGCCCGCCCGAGGCGCGCTGGGCCGACCTGCACATCTGGACCTGGCTGTCCCCGGCGATCTACATCTTGATCTTCCCGCTGGCGTTCCGGGCAACCTGTTACTACTACCGGAAGGCCTACTACCGGTCCTTCTGGTTGTCCCCGCCGGCCTGTGCCGTGGCCGAGCCGCACAAGACCTACACGGGCGAGACCCGGTTCCCGCTCGTCGCGCAGAACATCCACCGGTACGCGTGGTACTTCGCGGTGATCTTCGCCGGCATCCTGACCTGGGACGCCGTGCTCGGGTTCGACTTCGGCGGCTCGTTCGGCATCGGCGTCGGCAGCCTCGTACTGCTGGTCAACGCGGTACTGATCTGGGGCTACACGCTCGGCTGCCACTCCTGCCGGCACATCACCGCCGGCCGGATCAACAACTTCTCCAAGCACCCGGTGCGCTACAAGTTCTGGGGCTTCGTCAGCAAGCTCAATGGCAAGCACATGCAGTGGGCGTGGGCCTCGCTGATCTGGGTCGCGGTCTCGGACGGCTACATCCGGCTGGTGGCCAACGGGACGTTCCACGACTACCACCACATCTTCTAGGCGGGCGGGGACGTGACAGAGACAGAACGACACGACTACGACGTCGTCGTCATAGGTGCCGGCGGCTCCGGCCTGCGCGCGGCGATCGCGGCGCACGAGTCCGGTGCCCGTACGGCGATCGTCTGCAAGTCGCTACTCGGCAAGGCGCACACGGTGATGGCCGAAGGCGGCATCGCCGCGGCAATGGCGAACGTGTGGGCGGAGGACAACTGGCAGGTGCACTTCCGCGACACGATGCGCGGCGGCAAGATGCTGAACAACTGGCGGATGGCGCAGCTGCACGCGCAGGAGGCGCCGGAGCGGGTCTGGGAGCTCGAAGAGTGGGGCGCCCTGTTCGACCGCACCGACGAGGGCAAGATCTCCCAACGCGACTTCGGCGGGCACAAGTACGCCCGGCTCGCACACGTCGGCGACCGGACCGGCCTGGAAATGATTCGCACGCTGCAGCAGCGCGCGGTCGACCTCGGCATCGACGTGTTCATGGAGTGCACCGTCAGCCGGTTGCTGCTTGACGGTGACCGCGTCGCCGGCGCCTTTGCCTACTGGCGCGAGACCGGGTCGTTCATCACCTTCACCGCGCCCGCGGTGATCCTCGCGACCGGCGGCATCGGCAAGTCCTACACGGTGACTTCGAACTCGTGGGAGTACACCGGCGACGGGCACGCGCTGGCGTTGTGGGCCGGGGCGTCGCTGATCAACATGGAGTTCGTTCAGTTCCACCCGACCGGCATGGTCTGGCCGCCGTCCGTCAAAGGCATCCTGATCACCGAGTCGGTCCGCGGCGAGGGTGGCGTGCTGCGCAACTCCGAGGGCAAGCGGTTCATGTTCGACTACATCCCGGAGTTCTTCAAAGCGGAGACCGCGGACAACGAGGCCGAGGCCGACGCGTGGTACGCCGACCACATCAACAACCGCCGGCCGCCGGAGTTGTTGCCGCGCGACGAGGTGGCGCGGGCGATCAACTCCGAGATCAAAGCCGGCCGGGGATCGCCGCACGGCGGTGTGTTCCTCGACATCGCGACCCGCCGTACGCCGGAGGACATCAAGCGCCGGCTGCCGTCGATGTACCACCAGTTCAAAGAGCTCGGCGACGTCGACATCACCAAGGAGCCGATGGAGGTCGCGCCCACGTGTCACTACGTGATGGGTGGCGTGGAGGTTGACGCGGACACGCAGTCCTCCGTCGTACCGGGCCTTTATGCGGTCGGTGAAGTCTCCGGTGGCATGCACGGGTCGAACCGGCTCGGTGGCAACTCGCTCGGCGACCTGCTGGTGTTCGGCAAGCGCGCGGGCGAGCACGCGGCGGAGTACGTCGCGCACCTGCCCTCGCGTCCGGCGGTGCGCGAGTCCGACGTGGACGGCGCGGCCGGCGAAGCATTGGCGCCGTTCAGCAATCCGGGCGGGGAGAACCCGTACACCGTGATGCACGACCTGCAAGAGCACATGCAGTCGCTCGTCGGCATCATCCGGCGCGGCGACGAGCTGGAGAAGGCGCTCAAGGAGATCGAGCAGCTCAAGGCGCGGGCCAAGGATGTCTCGGTGCGCGGCACCGGGCGCGCGTACAACCCGGGCTGGCACACGGCGCTGGATCTGCGCGCGATGCTGACCGTGTCGGAGTGCATCGCGAAAGCGGCCTTGGAGCGGACCGAAAGTCGTGGCGGGCACACCCGCGACGACTACCCGACCGCCGACCCGCAGTGGGGCACGATCAACCTGGTGCTCACCGAGAAGCGGGGGAGTGTGCAACTCGACCGCAAGCCGTTGCCGACGATGCCGAGCGAGTTGAAGACATTGTTCGAGGAAGGTCACTGACGTGGGATACGACCTGCGGCTGCGGGTGTGGCGGGGTGACGCGTCCGGCGGTGACTTCGCGTCGTACGTCGTGCCGGTCGAAGAAGGCGAGGTCGTGCTCGACGCGATCCATCGGCTGCAGGCCGAGCAGACGCCGGACCTCGCGGTCCGGTGGAACTGCAAGGCCGGCAAGTGCGGATCGTGCAGCGCCGAGATCAACGGCAAGCCGCGGTTGATGTGCATGACCCGGCTGTCGACGTTCGACCCGACGGAGACCATCACGGTGACGCCGATGCGGACGTTCCCGGTGATCCGCGACCTCGTCACCGACGTGACGTTCAACTACGAGAAGGCGCGCGAGGTGCCGGCGTTCGCGCCGGGGTCGTCGAACAGCGGCGGTGCGTTCCGGATGGCGCAAGTCGACGTCGAGCGGGGCCAGGAGTTCCGCAAGTGCATCGAATGCTTCTTGTGCCAGAACACTTGTCACGTGATCCGTGACCACGAGGAGAACAAGCCTGCGTTTGCCGGGCCGCGGTTCTTCATCCGGTACGCCGAACTCGACATGCATCCGCTGGACACGCTCGACCGGCGGCAGATGGCGCAAGACTCCGAGGGGCTCGGCTACTGCAACATCACCAAGTGCTGCACCGAGGTGTGCCCCGAGGGCATTCACATCACCGACAACGGCATCATCCCGCTGAAGGAGCGGGTCGTGGACACGAAGTACGACCCGGTGTTCCTCGGCTTGCGGATCGGTCGGCGCAAGGACCGCCGGGTGGTCGGGCCGGCGGGTGGCAGCGGTCCGTCGCCGATCAAGCGACCCGGTGGCGTGACACCTGGGTCGCGGACGCCGACCGCGCCGAACGCGCCGGCGGCAGCCGCCGCGTCCGTCGCCGCACCCGCGGCGTCCTCAGCGGTGGCCCGGACGACTCCGGCAGCGGAGCCGGCACACACCAGCGTGGCCGGAAAGGCGAAGACCGCGCTTCCGGCGGTCGGGGCCGCCGCGGGCATAGGTTTCCTCGCCTGGGCGGTACGCCGCAGCCGCTCCAAGCACAAGTAGCGCGAGGTCAGGGTCACGCCCAGGCAATCGCGCGCCCGTTCGCCTAGAAGCGAACTAGCACGCGATTGCTCGGGGAGTGGGCGGGTCAATGATGCTGACCCCGGGCGGCAACCCTCGGCCTTGGTTGGCGAGATACGCGCGTTCCAACCGTTCGAGGACATCTGAGCCGGACCGCCGGAGCTGGGTCGGAGTGCAGCTCATTACAACCAATCCGACCGCGACGAGTCGCGCCCGTCGGGCCTCGGTGCGCTCGAACCGGTCTGCGAACGCGTGGTAACGACGACCGTTGACTTCATTGACGAGCCCGGCGTCCGCCCACAGTGCATCCACACAGACGGGCGGCGAGCCGTCGCCCAGCTCTAGCCAGACGTTGAGCCGCGGTGACGGGAGGACGTGACTGCGCTGGAAAAGGAGCAACGCATCCCGTTCGGCGGGTGACCGGACGCCAACCCCCACCGCCAGCAACGCCGTGTCGACGCGGTCGCACCACTTGGCCCCGACGGCCGCGCGCGAGGCGATCAGTTGATCCACCGTCACGAGACCGGTCTGGAGTGCGTTCGAGAACAATGCGATAGCGGAGTCTGTCGAGTGGGCATTACGGCCCGCAGAGATGACGGCGGTGGCTTTGCCGACGTAAGGAACTAGGCCCCGCTCGGCGACCACGATCTCGCCGATACTGCGGCGAACGATGAGACCCGGCCGGGTACGTGCTCCGCTTGAGGCAGGCACGACGACATGCACGAGATCAGGGCGGAACGAAACGGGGCGCAGCCCGTACCAGACGCAGGCGTCCTCGGCATCGATGGCGGACTCGGCGCCCGCCCAGAGGTGCGCAGCGACGAGTTGCTGGCGCCTCGTCGGCTCGCCGTTGCGCGTCAGCACCACCCCGGGGAACATTCGTCGCCAATGGCCGGCCGCAAGCCGACGATGGACATAGCCGCGGTCCAGGCCATGCTCGGCGAGTTGGCAGGTCGCCACGACTCCGTCCTGCGCATCGATGAGGCCGCTCGCCGCAGCCGGAATGGCGATCGTGCGTGGCATGGCACCATGCTGCGGCTGGACGAAATGGTGGTGCGGCCGTCCGTCACATCTGTGGACACCAATCGCGCTGTGGTTCGCCTAGAAGCGAACCAGCGCGCGATTGGCTCGTGGGGCGGGGTCAGGGCAGGCAGGCTTCGGGGAGCTCGAACCATCTGAGCGCTTCGAAGTCTCCGCCGAGCGTGTGCCCCGGATCCCAGCTCGGCTCCGGGCGCACGGCGGCCAGCGCCTCCGCCTCGGCCAAGTGCTCGCGCAGCATCGACACCGGCGCGGTCACCTCGTGCCGCGGGTACGACATCTCGCCGGTGTCATAGGACACATCGCTGAGCCGCAACGGCGGCTCGACCGGGCCGAGCCGGTGATGCCACAGCCCGGTCCGCTCGTCGAACGCATAGTCCGCCAGGAACCGCGAGCCCGACCGCGCGACGAACCGCACCGCGTCGATGATGTAGTCCGCGACCGTCTCGTCGAGGAAGTAGGTGAAGTTGACCCGCACCCACCCTGGCTTGATGCCTTCGCAGCCACGGGTGATCTCGCGCTCGAACGCGTGCGACCGTTCGATGTCGATGCCCAGCAGCCGGTGCCCGTACGGCCCCGCGCACGAACACCCGCCGCGCGACTGGATGCCGAACAGATCGTTCAGCAACGCGACGACGAAGTTGTGATGCAGGTAGCGCCCACCCGGTCGCCGGATCACGAACGACACGATCGACAGCCGCTCCGCATCGACGTTGCCGAGGATCTCGATCGCCGGCTCGTCCGACCACGCCACGACGGCGCGCCGTAACAGCGCTTCCTCCGCCGCGCGGATCATCGGTACGCCCACGGCCTGCTTGAGTTGGAAAACAAGCCCGGCGCGGATCGAGCCGACGATGTCCGGCGTACCGCCTTCTTCCCGCGCGATCGGGTCGTCGAGGTACACGTGCTCGACCGGGTTGACGTACGCGACCGTCCCGCCGCCCGGCACTGTCGGCACCGGGTTGGTCACCAGCGACCGGCGTACGACCAGAACACCCGGCGTGCCCGGGCCGCCGATCAGCTTGTGCGGCGACAGGAACACCGCGTCCTTGCGGGTCAACGGATCCGAGCCGTCGCCAGCCATCGAGATGTCGACGTACGGCGCGGCTGCGGCGAAGTCCCAGAACGACAACGCGTCGTGTTCGTGCAACACCCGCGCGACCCGCATCGTGTCGGTGACGATGCCGGTCACGTTGGACGCGGCCGAAAACGATCCGATCCGCAACGGCCGGTCCGCGTACTCGCGTAACCGCGCCTCCAACCCGGACAAGTCGAGATGACCGTCGGAGTCCTCCGGGATCTGTATGACGTCGACCGCGCTTTCGCGCCACGGCAACTCGTTGGAGTGATGCTCGAACGGGCCGACGAAAACAACGGGACGACCATCACCGCCGACAGCGGCGCCCTCGCGCAACCGCAGGATCCGGATCAGCTTGTCGATCGCACCGGTAGTGCCCGACCCGGTGAAGATGACGAGCGTCTCGTCGTCGCCGCCGACCGCGTCCCGGATGATCCGGCGCGCGTCTTCGCGTAACCGGGTCGTCTGCAGTCCGGTGCCACTCGCCTCGGTGTGCGTGTTCGCGTAACGCGGCAGCACCTCGTGCCGGATGAACTCCTCCAGGAACGACAGCGACCGGCCGCTCGCCGTGTAGTCGGCGTACGTCACCCGCCGCGGCCCGTACGGCCCGTCCATCAACGTGTCGTCGCCGATGACTCCCGCGCGGATGTAGTCGAGCAGGGCCGAGTGCGGGAGGGTCACGCCCGAATCGTAAGCAGGGTCGGACAGGATGGCGCGGTGAGCACGGACGGCGCGGAGTTGCTGGCGATCGCGGCGCGACTCGCCGCCGCGGCCGCCGCAGAGCTGCGCAACCGGCCGACCGACCTGCACGCCGACGCGAAGTCGACCCCGACCGACGCCGTCACGGTGATGGATCGGAGGGCCGAGGCGCTGATTCTCGACGGCCTGCGGGCCGAACGGCCGCACGATCGTGTCGTCGCGGAGGAGAGTGGCGACAACGATCGGGACGCCGAGGTCACGTGGTACGTCGACCCGCTCGACGGAACGGTCAACTACCTCTACGGCCTCCCGCAGTACGCCGTGTCGATCGCCGCAGCGATCCGGGATGACGTGGTCGCCGGTGTCGTGGTCGACGTCGCGAGAGACGACACGTACGTCGCCGTTCGCGGCCAGGGCGCCACGCGTAATGAACACAAGCTGCGATGTACGACGCAAACCGACCCGGCGATGGCTTTGGTGGGCACCGGCTTCGCCTACTCCGCGACGACCAGGATCGAGCAGGCGAAGGTGCTCGCGCACCTGCTGCCGCAGGTCCGCGACGTCCGCCGGCTGGGCTCCGCCGCGCTGGATCTCTGTGCCGTCGCGACCGGCTGGCTGGACGCCTACTACGAGCGCGGCATGCACCCGTGGGACTGGGCCGCCGGCACGCTGATCGCGCGGGAAGCCGGCGCGCAGGTCGGTGGGCTCGACGGCCGGCCGCTCGGTGCGGGCGTCATGCTCGCGGCCAACCCGGTGCTCTTCGAGCGAATGCATCGTCTTCTCACCGCTGCGGGTGCGAGGTAAACCCCCGCGATTGTCGCGTTTTGCACCGGTTTCGGGCCGAGGGCACGTCCCGGCGGCGGTCGCCCGCTGTGGAACACTCGTCGCGTGGCCGAGCAACCGTCGCGGACGCCGCCGAAGCCCGGCGGTAAGCCCCGCGCACGGATGAACCGGACCTGCCAGGCGGTCGGTGACGACGTCGAGGCAATCAGGGTCGGCCGGCACTTCGTCCGCGATCAGGTCATCGCGCGCGGCGCGACGGCGACCGCTGACGACGCAGCGCTGGTTGCCGCCGAGTTGCTCGCCAACGCCCACCAGCACGGCATCCCGCCGGTCACGGTCTGCGTTGCGGGTGGCGCCGACCTGGTCCGGATCGAGGTCACCGACACCAACCCGCGCAGCCCGGTCCGGCCGGCGGAGAGCGCGACGAACATGACCGGCCGCGGCCTCGCTCTCGTCGAGGCCATCTCGGCGCGGTGGGGGGTCGAGCGCGTCCCGGCCGGCGGGAAGACAGTCTGGGCCGAGGTCGTGTCGCCCGGTGCTCCGGCGCCCGACGAGCCGATCGACGTCGATGCGTTGCTGGCGGCATGGGACGACGACGTGCCGTTCGCGCCGGAGCGTTTCACGGTCGTGCTCGGTGACGTTCCGACCGACCTGCTGATCGAGGCGAAGGCGCACGTCGACAACGTCGTACGCGAGTTTCAGCTCGCCGCGACGTCCGGGGAAACCGGCAACGCCGAGGTGCCGAAGCATCTGGCCGACCTGATCGAAAGCGTCGTCACCGGATTCTCCGAGGCCCGCGACGCGATCAAGCGACAGGCGCTCGCGGCGGCCGGCCGGGGCGACCCGCGCACCCGGCTGACGTTGAACCTGCCGCTGTCCGCCGCAGAGGCAGGCGAGGCGTACCTGAAGGCTCTCGACGAGGCGGACGAATACTCGCGCGCCGTCCGGCTGCTGACGCTCGAGACGCCTCCGGAGCACCGGCTGTTCCGGCACTGGTACGTCGAGGCCGTGACTACCCAGCTGCGCCAACTCGCGAGCGGCCTTCCGGCTCAGCCGGCGCTCGGGTTCGAGGAGCGGCTGGTCGTCGAGATCCGCCGCCTGTCCGACGCGCAACGAGTAAGTGACCGCGCCGCCCGGCTGCAGCGCGCGACCGCCGCGCTCGCCCGCGCCCGCACCCCCGAAGACGTCGCGGCGGTCGTCGTGTCCGAAGGTGTCGCCGCGCTCGGCGCCTCCGGTGGTGGCCTGCTCGTCCCGGCCGGCGACGGCGTACACCTCGCCCTGCCCGGTGTGGTCGGGTACGGCGTACAGCTGATCGACGCGCTGCGCGAGGAGCGGATGGACGCCCCGCTACCGGCTGCGACCGCGCTACGGACCGGTGAAGCGGTGTGGCTGGAGTCGCGGGAAGAGCGCGACGCGCGATTCCCCGCCCTGCGTGGCTTCGAGGGATCGACGATCTCGATGTGCGCAGTGCCGCTTATCGTCGGGGACCGTTCGATCGGCGCGCTGCGGTTCAGCTTCTCCACCCGCAAGCTGTTCGACGACGACGAGCGCTCGTTCGTCATGGCACTCGCCGCCCTGACCGGGCAGACGTTGCAGCGCACCGAGGTCTATCAAGCCGAGCGGCGCGCGGCGCTGGAGTTGCAGCGCGCGTTGCTGCCGCGGGATCCGCAGAGCATCCCCGGCTGGGAGATCGCGACGTACTACAGCCCGGCCGGCGACCAAGAGGCGGGCGGTGACTTCTACGACGTACTGCCGATCAGCGAGAACCGTGTGGTCGCCGTCATCGGCGACGTCATGGGTCGAGGGGTCGAAGCGGCCGCGGCGATGGCGCAGATCCGCTCCACGATCCGGGCGTACGCGATCGCCGATCCGGATCCGGTGAAGGTGTTCGAGGCGGTCGACAACTTCTTCGACCGGCTCGAGCTCGACCAGCTCGTCACGGTTCTGTATGTCGTCGCCGACAGCGACCAGGACATCGTGCACATCGCGAACGCCGGGCACCTCTCGCCGCTGCTGGTCGACGAGGCGGGATGCCGTGAGATCCCGACGTCCGCCGGTACGCCGTTCGGCGTCACGCTGCCCGGGCGCCAGGTGGTGTCGGTCACCCTGCCACCGGGCGCGGCGCTCGTCGGGATCACCGACGGGTTGGTCGAACGGCGCGGTGAGGACATCGACGAGGGCATTGCGCGGCTGGTCGATTCGTTGTCCGGCGCGTTCGGCTGGGACGCCGAGACGCTGCTGCACCACGTCACTCGGGTCGCGGCGGCGGACCGCGCGCACGACGACGACGTGACCGTGCTCGTGTTGCGTCGCGTGTAAGACCAGTTAGCGGCGGCGGCCGTAACGCAGCTCGCCGAGCTTGGCCGCCACCTTCGGCAACCACTCCGGCCGCTCGAACGACATCATCTCCGCCGGTGTCGCGAACCGTTGCCGGGCGATCGCCTTCGGCCGGGTGAACTCCTTCAGCCCGTCCTCGCCGTGGATCCGGCCGAACCCGGACTCGCCGACACCGCCGAACGGCAACGACGGGAAGCCGGCGAACGCGAGTACCGAGTTGACGCTCGCCATCCCGGTGCGCAGCCGGCGCGCGGCGTCGTACCCGCGCTTCTTGCCGAACACCGAAGCGCCGAGGCCGTACGACGTGCGGTTGGCCTTCTCCACGGCTTCGTCGATGTCGCGGACCCGGGTCACCGGCAGCACCGGGCCGAACGTCTCCTCGCGCATCACCCTGGTGTCCTCCGGCACGTCGACGAGGATCACCGGATCGACGTACGGCGGGTGCACCGACTCGCGGCCGCCGACGAGAGCGCGGGCGCCGCGGTCGAGTGCTTCCTCGATGTGTTCGCGGACGATGTCGAGTTGACGGGGCATCGTCATCGGACCGATCACCGCGTT
>JAVEEG010000010.1 GCA_030840585.1 Frankiaceae bacterium
CCGGGACCGCGAAGCCCATCGTGCCGAGGCCGCCGGAGTTGATCCACGTGTACGGCTTTTCGTACGAGACGAACTGGCTGGCCCACATCTGGTGCTGGCCGACCCCGGCGACGAACACGGTGTCCGAACCCGCGATCCGGCCGAGCCGCTCGACGACGTACTGCGGCGCGAGCGCACCGTCGGCCGGTGTGTCGTAGCCGAGCGGGTAGGTACGGCGCCAGCCGTCGCACTGCCGGCGCCACGCGGTGTAGTCCGGCGTACGGCCCTCGGCGATCTCGGTCTGCACCGCGATCGCGAGCTCGGTGAGCACCTCGCGCGCGTCGCCGACGATCGGGATGTCGGCCACCCGGTTCTTCGAGATCTCCGCTGGGTCGATGTCGGCGTGGATCACCGTCGCGAGTGGTGCGAACGTCGACAGCTTGCCGGTGACGCGGTCGTCGAACCGGGTGCCGATCGCGATGATGAGATCGCACTTCTGCAACGCGGTGACCGCCGCGACCGAGCCGTGCATGCCGGGCATGCCGAGGTGCTGCGGGTGCGAGTCGGGGAACGCGCCACGGGCCATCAACGTCGTGATGACCGGCGCACCGACGAGCTCGGCGAAGGCGTGCAGCTCGCGCGCCGCGTGGGCTTTGAGCACGCCGCCGCCGACGTAGAGCACTGGGCGCTTCGCCTCGACGATCGCGCGGGCGGCTTCGCGCATCTGCTTGCCGTGCGGTCGCGCGGCGGGGCGGTACCCGGGCACGTTCAGTTCGACCGGCCAGCTGAACGTCGTCGCGGCCTGCAGCGCGTCCTTGGCGATGTCGACGAGTACCGGCCCGGGCCGGCCGGTGCTGGCGATGTGGAACGCCTCGGCCATCACCCGCGGGATGTCGTCGGCGTTCTGGACCAGGAAGTTGTGCTTGGTGATCGGCATCGTGATGCCGCAGATGTCGGCCTCTTGGAACGCGTCGGTGCCGATCGCTTTCGACGGCACCTGGCCGGTGATCGCGACGATCGGGACCGAGTCCATGTAGGCGTCGGCGATCGGCGTGACGAGGTTGGTCGCGCCGGGGCCGCTGGTCGCCATGCAGACGCCGACCCGGCCGGTCGCCTGCGCGTAGCCCGTCGCGGCGTGCCCCGCACCTTGCTCGTGCCGGACCAGCAGGTGGCGCACCGTCTTCGAGTCGAACAGCGGGTCGTACGCCGGCAGGATCGCGCCGCCCGGAATGCCGAAGACGACATTGACGTCGAGGCGCTCCATCGCACGCACGAGCGCCTGCGCCCCGGTCACGTTGTCAGTCACGAGCACCCTTTCGTTGCTTGCCATTCAACAAAAAACCCCTTCGTGCCAGGCACGGAGGGGTGAGCGCGCGGGCTAAGTCAGGTCAGCCCACACGCTCGCAGCGTACGACGATCTTCCGCATGGGCGTCACGCTCGCAAACAATTGCAAGCACTGTCAAGCAGAAGAGACGCCCGTCTCGCCTTTCGAGACGGGCGTCTCTTCTGATGTTGAACGGAACTAGCGCAGGACGATGTGGTCGACCGCGTAGTGGCCGGCCGTGTCCGCGATGATGAACGGGATGGAGCCAGGCGCGATCCGGTAGGTCGGGTTCGCCGCCGCGAACGTGGCCCAGTTCGCGTAGTCCACGCCCTGGAAGTTGACCGCGCAGGTCGCACTCTGGGTGCTCACGACCGTGTTGTCGCCGGACGTCCCGCCGCAGCCCGCGACGTCGAGGAAGGCGTAGCCATCGGCAGTGCCGCCGGTGTTGTCGGTGTCGATCGGAATGCTCAGGCGCGGCGAGCCGCCGGCCACGTCACCGTTGGCGTTCCGGAACTCGAAGACGACGTCGCTGAGGGACTTGCCGCTCTGGCTCTTGGAACTCAGGTAGACGCCGCCGTACTCGCCGGGGTCGTTGACGATCGAGGCACTGTCGGATGTCGCGGTGACGTCGCCGGTGCCGAACGTCTTCAACCCCTTCGACGGGGCTGCTTGCGCGGCTGACGCCGCCATGACGAGAGCCACGGACGCGAGCGCGACCACGGACTTCCTGCTGACCCTTGACGGGATGGCGAAACGGGACACGAGGTGCTCCTTCCAGGCCGACGGCGTGATTCGCCTTCGGATGAGTTCGGAAACCGCCCACACCAAGCGGCGAGATGGCGTCCCTCGGGGTCCGGAAGAGATCCAATGCGCTCCGCCGGAGTCGGCGACGACACATTGTCCGTTTCCGACAGTACCAGGTCGGTTTACGACGTTCGTCCTGCGTTGGCCGGATCAGTCAGCCGCAGACGGCACCGGTGCTCGCGGAGCCGACGAGCTTGGCGTACTTCGCCAGTACGCCGGTCCGGTAGCGCGGCTCGGGTGCCGACCAGTCGGCGCGGCGCTTGTCGAGCTCGGCGTCGTCGACGAGCAGGTCGAGCTTTCCCGCGGCCACGTCGAGCCGGATCAGGTCGCCGTCGCGGACCAGCGCGATCGGGCCACCATCCGCGGCTTCCGGCGCGACGTGGCCGATGCACAAGCCTGTCGTACCGCCGGAGAACCGGCCGTCGGTCAGCAACAACACGTCCTTGCCGAACCCCGCGCCTTTGATCGCACCCGTGACGGCGAGCATCTCGCGCATCCCCGGCCCGCCACGCGGCCCCTCGTAACGAATGACAATCACGTCGCCGGCCGCGAGGTCGCCGCGGGTCACCGCCTCCATCGCCGGCGCCTCAGTGTCGAACACCCGCGCCCGGCCCTCGAACGTCGTGCGATCGAAGCCCGCGGTTTTCACCACCGCGCCCTCGGGCGCGAGCGAACCGTGCAGGATCGTGATGCCGCCGGTGGCGTGCAAAGGCTCCGCCATTGCGCGGATGACCGAACCGTCCGGCGCCGGCACGTCAACGACGGCGAGGTTCTCCGCGACCGTCTTGCCGGTCACCGTCAGCGCATCGCCGTCGAGCAGTCCGGCGTCGAGCAGCAACCGCATGACGACAGGAATGCCACCGACCCGATCCACGTCGGACATCACGTAGCGCCCGAACGGCTTCACGTCGGCGAGATGCGGCGTACGTGCGCCGACCCGGGCGAAGTCGGCAAGCGACAACTCGACCCCGGCCTCGCGCGCGATCGCGAGCAGATGCAGTACGGCGTTGGTCGATCCGCCGAGCGCCATCACCACACCGATCGCGTTCTCGAACGCCGGCTTCGTCAGGATCTGCCGCGCGGTGATGCCGGCCCGCAGCAACTCCACGACCGCCGCACCGGACTGCACCGCGAAGTCGTCGCGCCGCCGGTCGATCGCCATCGGCGACGCGCTGCCAGGCAATGACATACCGAGCGCCTCGGCCGCCGACGCCATCGTGTTCGCGGTGAACATGCCAGCGCACGCACCCTCCCCCGGGCACGTCTCGCGTTCCATCGCGTCGAGTTCCTTGGTCGACAACCGGCCGAGCGCACACGCCCCGACGCCCTCGAACATGTCGACGATCGTCAGGTCGCGGTCGCCGTACCGGCCCGGCAACGACGAGCCGGCGTACAGGAATACCGACGCGAGATCGAGCCGCGCGGCCGCCATCAGCATGCCGGGCAACGACTTGTCGCAACCGGCGAGCAACACCGATCCGTCGAGTCGCTCCGCGAACATCACGGTCTCGACCGAGTCAGCGATGACCTCGCGGCTGACCAGCGACGCGTGCATCCCCTCGTGCCCCATCGAGATGCCGTCGGAGACCGAGATCGTGCCGAACTCCAACGGCACCCCACCGGCATCGCGTACGCCGACCTTCGCCGCCTTCGCCAACCGATCCAGCGACAGGTTGCACGGAGTGATCTCGTTCCACGACGACGCGACGCCGATCTGCGGCTTGTCCCAGTCGTCGTCGGTCAGCCCGACCGCGCGCAGCATCGCCCGGGCTGGCGCGCGCTCGAAACCGTCGGTGACGTCCCGGCTGCGCGGCTTGAGATCCGTCATGCATCCGCCGCGGTGAAGGTGAACCCGTGCGTGCGCAACCGCTCCACCAGCGGCACCCCGATCGCGGTGGCCGGTGTGAGTACGCCGGCCCGCTTGGGCAACTGGTCACCGTCGAGCGCCAGCGACAGCACCGACTGACCGAGCATCACCGCGGTCGCGGCGTAACCCGGATCGCCCTTTGCCGCGACGATCGCGCGCAGCCGCCGCCCCGACTCGGTCCGGGAGACGATCTCGATCCGGAACCGGCCGTTCTGCCGGGTCTTCTCCGACGGTCCCTCGCCGGGCTCGGGCAGGACCCGGTCGATCAGCGAGCGGGTCGGCGACAGCGACATCAACCCGACGAAACCGGCCAGCCCGGCGGTGAGACCGGCGGCCGCCAGCGGTGCGGTCACGCCGCGGAACGCCATCACCTCGCGGTAACGGAAGCTGCGGCCGAACGACCAGTCCAGCAACGCGTTCGTACGCCGTACGACGCGGGTGTTGGACGGCGCCATGATGAACGGCGCCAGCCACGCGTCGAGGTCGGCGTCATGCGCAACGCCGCGCAGATCGCGCTCGGGTGCCCAGCCCGGCTTCGCCCGATCCGGTTCGAGTTCGCGGGCCGGGCTCAACGCGTACGGATCGGCCAGGATCCGGCCGGCATCGGGATCGCTCGCGACCTCGGCCAGCGTGTGTTTCATCGACGCGAACGTGCCGCCGGACAACCCGCCGCGCACCTCGGTCACTGCCAGCGTCGTATCGGTCAGCGCGTCGTCACCCGCGAGCTCGTGCAACAACAGCACGCCGAGATCCGAGGGGATCGAGTCGAAGCCACACGCGTGAACGATCCGCGCACCGGAAGCGGCCGCGACGTCGTGCAACTTGTCCGCGGTCCGGCGCATGAACAGCACCTCGCCGGTGAGGTCGGCGTAGTGGGTGCCGTTCTCCGCGCACGCCTCTACGAGCGGCGTGCCGTAGGAGAGGTACGGGCCGACGGTCGTCGCGACGGCGGTGGTCCGGCGGGCCAGCGAGCTGAGTGCGGCCGGGTCGCCGGCGTCGGCGACGATCAGTGGCCACTCGCGCGCGCGCTCGGGCAGTGACGAGCGCAGCGCCTCGAGCTTCGTCGCGGACCGACCGGCGAGGGCGATCGACGCTCCGTCGGGTGCGTGCGCGGCGAGATGTTCCGCGGTGAGCTTGCCGACGAAACCCGTCGCGCCGTACAGGACTACGTCGAACTCGCGATCAGTCATGCGAGCATCCTCTCTCGTGGGCAAATTCCGGTTCGACAGTGCCGACGGAACCTGCGTCATGGGCTGGCGCAACGAGGCGACGGGCGGGCCCGCGGTCGTGATCTCGAACGGCCTCGGCACGCCACCGTCGGCCTGGCCGGAGGTGACCCGCGACGACAGCGGGTTCCTGGTCGTCACTTGGTACTACCGGGGCACCGGCGGCGGCGACCGACCCGCGGACGAGTCGCGAGTGCGGATCGCGGATCACGTCGATGATCTGCTCGCGCTGATGGATCACGAAGGCATCGATCGGGCGCTGATCGCCTGCTGGTCGCTCGGGGTGAACGTCGGGTTCGAGTTCGCCCGCGCGCATCCGGATCGGGTCGCCGGCATCCTCGCCGTGGCGGGTGTTCCGGGCGGCACGTTCAAGGCGATGTTCGGCCCGCTCGGCGTACCGCGCCGGTTCCGCCATGACGTCGGTGTCGCGGCGGCGAAGCTCGGCCGCCGGATCGGTCCGCAGCTGTCCTGGCTGTCCTCGCACGTGCCGGTGAACCGGTTCACCAGCCGGGCGATCAGTCACAGCGGGTTCGTGTTGCCGGGCGCGACGCCGGATCGGTTGATGCCAACGCTGCAGGAGTTTCGCGAGCACGACTTTCGCTGGTACTTCACCCTCGCGGTCGGCGCGGCCGACCACCACCCGATGGACCTGTCGTTCGTCACCGCGCCGGTCACCCTCGTCGCCGGCCGGTACGACGTGCTCACGTCGATGCACTCGATGATCGAAGCCGCGGCACAGATCCCGCACGCCGAACTGCACGTGCTGCCCGGCTCGCACTTCCTACCGATCGAGTTCCCCGCCGAAATCACCCACGAACTCAGCCGCCTAGCCGAGCGCGCAGCGCTGGGCGAGGCGGCCGTCGACTGCGACGTTTGAGGCGTTATTCGGGCGTCATAACGCCATGAACGTCACAGTCAATGGGCGCTGAGGCGGTCGAGCAGTAGCTCGCGGGCGCGCTTGGCGTCGGCCGACCCACCGGTCGACTTCATCACCGCGCCGACCAGCGGTCCGAGCGCGCCCTGGTTGCCCTCGCAGACCTTCGCCGCGACGTCGGGCATCGACTCGATCGCGGCGTCGATCGCAGCGACGAGTTCATCCTCGCCGGCGACCTTCCACCCGTGCGCCTCGATCACCGCGTCCGGATCGCCTTCACCGGCGACCACCGCCTCGACGACCTGGCGGGCGAGCTTGTTGGTCAACGTGCCGTCGTCTTCGAGCGCGCTGACCCGCGCCACCTGCGTCGGCGTGATCGGCAGCGCCGCCGCGTCGACGCCGGCATCGTTGGCCCGGCCGACGAGGTAGCCGAGCCACCAGCCACGCGCCTTGCCCGGCGCCGCGCCGGCCGCGATCGTCTCGCGGACGAGATCGACGACACCGGCGTTGGTCATCTGGGTCAACTCGAGATCGGTGAACCCGTGCTCGGTCGCGAACCGCCGGCGGGCGACGCTCGGCGGCTCCGGCAACGTCGCGCGCAACTCCTCGACCCACTCGACCGCGGGCGCGAGCGGCACCAGGTCGGGCTCGGGGAAGTAGCGGTAGTCCTGCGCCTCTTCCTTGCTCCGCCCGGGGCTCGTCGTACCGCTGTCCTCGTGGAAGTGCCGGGTCTCCTGCACGATGCGTTCGCCCGCGTCGAGCCGCGCGCCCTGCCGCTCCACCTCGTAGCGAACCGCGCGCTCGACACTGCGCAGCGAGTTGACGTTCTTCGTCTCGCTGCGAGTGCCGAACGTCGATGAGCCGCGCGGCATCAGCGACACGTTGACGTCACAACGCAGGCTGCCCTGTTCCATCCGTACGTCGGAAACCCCGAGGCCGCGCAGCAGATCCCGCAACTCGGTGACATAGGCACGAGCGACGGCGGCGGCGCGATGGCCGGTACCGGTGATCGGCTTCGTAACGATCTCGACGAGCGGGATGCCGGCCCGGTTGTAGTCGACCAGTGAGTGGGTCGCGCCGTGGATGCGCCCGGTCGATCCACCCACGTGCATCGACTTGCCGGTGTCCTCTTCGAGATGCACCCGCTCGATCTCGACCCGGAACGTCTCGCCGTCTACGTCGACGTCGAGGTAGCCCTCGACACACAGCGGCTCGTCGTACTGCGAGACCTGGTAGTTCTTCGGCATGTCCGGATAGAAGTAGTTCTTGCGCGCGAACCGGCACCACTCGGCGATCCGGCACTGCAACGCCAGACCGATCCGCACGGTGTAGTCGATCGCCGCGCCGTTGGTCACCGGCAGGCTGCCGGGCAGGCCGAGGCACACCGGGCACACCTGCGTGTTGGGTTCGGCGCCGAACTCGGTCGAGCAGCCGCAGAACAGCTTCGTCACGGTGCCGAGCTCGACGTGCGTCTCCAACCCGAGCACCGGGTCGTAGCGGTCGAGCACCTCGTCGTAACTCGTCGTCGTGGTCGTCATAGCGCGGGCGCCTTCTCCAGCAAGCGGTCGGATCCGAGTGCGGCCTCCATCGCGGCGGCGACGCGATACATCCGCTCGTCCGCCTGCACCGGCGCCATTACTTGCAGACCGACGGGAAGTCCGTCGTCGGACAATCCGCACGGCACCGACAACGCCGGACCGCCGTATAGGTTGGACGGGATCGTGCAGAGGTCGGCGAGGTACATCGCCATCGGATCGTCGACCCGCTCCCCCAACGTGAATGCGGTCGTTGGTGTCGTCGGTGAGACGAGTACGTCGACCCGCTCGAACGCCGCGGCGAAGTCACGGCTGATCAGCGTGCGCACCTTCTGCGCCTGGCCGTAGTAGGCGTCGTAATAACCGGCTGACAGCGCGTACGTGCCGAGGATGATCCGCCGCTTGACCTCGGCGCCGAAGCCCGCGTCGCGGGTCGCGGCCATGACCTCTTCGGCCGACACGTCACCATCGTCACCGACCCGCAGGCCGTAGCGCATCGCGTCGTAGCGGGCGAGGTTGCTCGACGCCTCCGACGGCGCGATCAGGTAGTACGCCGGCAGCGCGTAGTCAAAGTGCGGGCAGGAGACTTCTTCAACCGTGGCGCCGAGTTTCTCCAGCACCGCAACGGCTTCGTCGAACCGCGCGAGCACACCGGGCTGGTAGCCATCGCCCTTGAACTGTGTGACGACACCGACGCGCATGCCACTCACGTCGGCGTGCCGCGCGGCCTCGACCACCGGCGGCACACCGGCGTCGATCGAGGTCGAGTCGCGCGGGTCGTGGCCGCCGATGATTTCGTGCAGCAGCGCCGCATCGAGCACCGTCCGCGCGCATGGCCCGGCCTGGTCGAGCGACGACGAGAACGCGATCAGCCCGTACCGCGACACCCCGCCGTACGTCGGTTTCGCGCCCACTGTCCCGGTCACCGCGGCGGGTTGCCGGATCGATCCGCCGGTGTCGGTGCCTATTCCGATCGGGGCCTGGTACGACGCGACCGCCGCGCTGGATCCACCGCCTGACCCGCCCGGCGTGCGGGTCAGGTCCCACGGGTTGCGGCTCGGGCCGTACGCCGAGTGCTCGGTCGACGACCCCATCGCGAACTCGTCCATGTTGGTCTTGCCGAGTACGACGATCCCGGCCGCGCGCATCCGTTCGACGATCGTCGCGTCGTACGGCGGAATCCAGCCTTCGAGGATGCGTGAGCCAGCGGTCGTCGGCACGCCCTTGGTGACGATGACGTCCTTCAGCGCCAGCGGCACACCGGCGAGCGGTCCGGTGATCTCACCGGCGTCGACCCGGCGGGCCTGCGCCAGCGCGCCGTCGGTGTCGACGTGCAGGAACGCGTGCACTTTCTCGTCGACCTCGGCGATCCGGTCGAGATGAGCCTGCGCGACCTCGACCGCGGACACCTCCCGGCTCGCGATTCGCGCGGCCAGTTCGGTCGCGGTCGCCGTGAGTAGCGCGTTCATGCTTCCTCGTCGAGGATGCGCGGGACCCGGAACCGGCCGGCCTCGGCGGCCGGGGCGGCGGCGAGCGCGCCGTCCGCGCCGAGCGAGGGCACCAGCTCGTCCGGCCGATAGACGTTGGCGAGATCGAGCGAGTGCGAGGTCGGCGGGATGTCGGCGGCCGCGACTTCCTGGACCCGGGCGACCGCGCCGAGAATGACGTCGAGCTGCGCGGCCAGCGCGTCCAACTCGTCGTCGGTCATTGCGATCCGGGCGAGCCGGGCGAGATGCGCAACGTCATCTCTGGTGATGGCGGTCGTCACGCCGACATCGTAGTGACGGTCAGGCGAGCGCGCTTCTGCGTTCTCCCGGGTGGTCCTGCGCCGGCACCGTGGCGGAGCGCGCCTTGCGGCCGTAGTCGGCCAGCCACGAGGTGACCGCGTCGGCCGGCATCGCCTTGGCGAGGTACCAGCCCTGCGCCGCGTCGCAGCCGTAGACCGACAGCCGGTCCCACGACTCCTGGGTCTCCACGCCTTCGGCGACGACCCGCAGGCCGAGCGCGGAGGCGAGGTCGATGATCGAGCGGACGATCGCCGCGTCGTCTTCGTTGACGTCCATCCGCAACACGAACGAGCGGTCGATCTTCACCTCGCTCACCGGCAGCCGCTTGAGGTGCACCAGCGACGAGTA
>JAVEEG010000172.1 GCA_030840585.1 Frankiaceae bacterium
TGACCGCGCTGGCTCGCGGCTTCATCCGGCTGCGGGGTACGGCGGTCGCGGCCGCGATGCTGGCCCACCCCGACCTCGTCGGCGGCACCGGCCGGGACGTCACCGGGCTGATGTCCGCCGTACCCGGACTGGTCGCGAAGGACGGCGCGGAAGGTGTCTACGCCGCAGCGACCGCCGACGGTGGTGCCGTCGCGATCAAGGTGTACGACGGTGCTGCGCGGGCCCGGCTGCCGTTGCTGTTGCACGGACTCGCCGAACTCGGTCTCGACGTCGAGCCATTGCGGGATCTGGTGCCGCCGGTGCTCGGGCATGGCGAGCCGGTCGGCACGGTGCGCGTCCGCGAGCAGTAGTCGCGATCGTTACGCCGAGGCTGTCGAGTGTGACGTTCGAGGCGTAATTCGGGACGGATAACGCCCTAAATGTCACAGTCGACGCGGGTGCTCTCGGAGTCCGTTCGAGCGAATTTCCGTTGGGCCGTATCCCCACGGTCGATGCCAGCGATGGCGTGCGTGAGTACACGGCGACACCCACACAGCGGAGGTTTCGATGCGAGTTCCCTCGAAGGCGGCCATGGCTATCGCCATGGGAGTGTTCACGGCGACCGGCGCGGGGGCGCTCGGCGTGACCGCCGCGCTCGCCTCCCCGTCGCACGCACATAGTCATGTGGTGAAGACCGAGGTGCCGGGTACCGGCGTCGACGTCAGCGACCTGATGGACGACAACGGCGGGGTCAACGGCACTGCCGCCGGCGACGACGACGCGACCGAGGTCGAGAACGACGAGGACGCGACCCAGCTCGGCGACGACGACAACCCGGCGGAGCCCACCGAGGGCCGCCACCACGACGACGCGGCCGGGCACGATGCCGGTGACGATCACGGCACGGACGCGACGGACGACCAGGGCGAGGACGTCGGCGACGACCACGGCACGGACGCCACGGACGACGGTGCCACCCACGACGCGGGCGACGACAACAGCGGCTCCGGCTCGACGACCTCCGGCTCGGGCTCTGGCTCGGGCGACAGCAGCGGCTCCGGCTCGGGTTCTGGTGACTCCGGCTCGGGCGACAGCAGCGGCTCCGGCGGCGGGCCCGACGACAGCGGCTCGGGTGGCAGCGGCGGCGGGTCCGACGACGGCAGCGGCCACAGCTGACATGCCGGTATCGACAGTGCGCAGCGGGGCGCGGCCAATGGTCGCGCCCCTGCTGCTGTCCGCGGCGGTCCTACTCGCCGGCGCCGGATGCAGTGGCTCGTCGAACGCGCCGGCCGCGATCGGATCGCCGGCACCAAGCGCGAGCAGCAGCCCGACCGTGGATGCCGCGGCCACGGCCGCGCTCACTCATGCTGAGTCGGTGGTCCGGTCGACCAAGTCGTTCCGGTTCACCGCGACCGAGTTGCTCTCCGGCGACGCCTCGCACGCCACATCGGTGCGCGGCAGCGTCGTGCGCGGCCAAGGTGTCGGCTACACCCTCACCGCGAACGGCCGGACGTCACAGGTCGTCCGCATCGCCGGTGCGACGTACGTGCGGCCGGTCCCCGGCAAGTGGTCGAAGCTGCGCAAGCCGCGCCCGGTCACCGATCCCGCGAACACCTTGCTCGCCGTACTCCGAGGATTGACCGCCGTGTCGCTGCGCACCGAGGGTGCGGCGCAGGTCGTCACCGGGTCGCTGCCGCCGGCCGCGGCCAAGGCGGCGCTACTCCCGGTCGCGTCCACGCCGGCGCAGGTTGTCGTCACCCTCGGTCCGAGCGGACACGTGGCGAAGCTCGTCGTGACGACGATGTCCGGTTCGACGAATGTGACGTTGACCACGTCGTACACCAGCTTCGGGCGGGTTACGCCGCTCAAGCCGCCGGTCTGACCGTCTCCCTGCTTGCTGGGTGCTTGCAATAGTTAGCAACAGCCGCTAGGTTCAGGTCGTGGCCAAGCTGGACGTCCGCAATCTGGGCGACTACATCCGCGAGCAGCGCAACAGTGCGCAGATCTCGCTGCGGCAACTGGCCAAGTCCGCCGGTGTCTCCAACCCGTACCTCAGCCAGATCGAGCGCGGACTCCGCAAGCCCAGCGCTGAAATCCTGCAGCAGATCGCCAAGGCGTTACGGATCTCGGCCGAGGCGCTGTACGTCCAGGCCGGCATTCTCGACGAGCGGTACGGCGACAGTGACGTGCCGTCGGCGGTCATGGGCGATCAAGCCCTGACCGAGCGGCAGAAGCAGGTCTTGCTGGAGATCTACGAGTCGTTCCGGCGCGAGAACGACGAGACCCCGCCCGCCGCCGCACCAGCGGCGGAGCCGCCGGCCGAGACCGCGGGTAAGTCTCGGGCCCGCGCCGCTCGCGCGGCCCGCGCACCCCGGCAGGCCAGCACCACCGACTGAGTCTCACCCGCAGGAAAACCCTTACGTTCCAAACTTATCTGGAGGTTCATCGCATGCCCACCGTCCCGAATTCCAAGCCGTTCTTCGCCTACGTCGGCGCCGGCGAAGCCGCTCTCACCCGGCTGCGCACCCGTGTGACCGCGCTGCCGACCACGCTCAAGACCATGCCGGCGCAGGTCAAGTCGCTGCCGGCGCTCGCCCCGACGCTGGCGCAGCAGGCCAAGGGCCTGCGCGAGGGCTTCGGCACCAAGGCCGAGAAGCTCTACGACGAGTTCGCCGCGCGTGGCGAGAAGATCGTCAGCGACCTGCGTGGCGGCAAGGCGACCAGCACCACCACGGCCAAGCCGGCCACGGTGAAGCCGGCGACCGCGAAGCCGGCCGCCAAGAAGAGCCCGGCCGCGAAGGTGAAGACCACCCCGGTCGTCGCCCAGCCGACCGCCCCGGTCGTCCCGGCGCCGGCGTCGGCCAACGGAACCGCGGCCACTCAGGACAACAGCCCGACCATGCTCTGACCTGTTCCGACCCGAACTGCCCGCCCCGCCGTGTTCCCGCGGGGCGGGCAGTTCGCGTTCCGTCAGCGGTCGAGGTAGGCGCCGCCGAAGTACATGAGCTCGTCGGAGAGCAATTCGATACCGATGCCATCGGGATCGCGAAGGTAGATCGACTCGGGGATGCCGCGCTGCGGGCCGTCGTACGGGATGCCTTCGGCGTCGAGCTTGGCGCGCAGCTCTGCGTGCTTGTCCGGCGGCACGCCGATCGCGATGTGCTGCACGGTGCCGATGCGCTCCTCGGCCGGTTGCAGGCCGAGGCCGGGGAAGTCGAAGAAGCCCAGCAACGTCGAGTTGCCGAGGTCGAAGAAGAAGTGCGACGAGCCCGGGTAGTCGCGGTTCTCGGTGAGCTCGACGAGCGGGAAGCCGAGTAGCCCGTCGTAGAAGCGGATCGTCTGCTCGACATCGCTGCAGATCAGCGCGGCGTGGTGGATGCCACGGCCGTTCGTCGCCGGCCGCTCGGCGATCGGCTTGACGTACCGGTCCTTCAGTTCGGCCCGCCGTTCGGCCAGCCGCGCGCGTTCGCCTTCGTCGGGAGGTGCCATGCGGCTACCCTCCCACCGCTTCGGTCAGTACGCGACGGCGATGTGTCGGTACGCCGGCGCGAGCCGGTCGGCGTACTTCTTCGGGAACGCGACGTGTCCCGGATTGCCGGCGGCGACGTAACGCGTGACGGTGCCGGCCTTGATCTGGTCGAGCCACCACGTCGACAGGAACTCGCCCCTGCCGCCGCCGTACGACGATGAACGGATCCGCGGCACCGCGCCGGGATCCCACGACTTGTGCCACGGCGAGTGCGCCGGCTCGGCCCCGACCAGAAGTACGGCTTCGTTGCGGTACGACGTCTGGCGCCAGCGGCCCGCGCGGGCGAGTTTCGGCAACGACGGCGTGACGCCCAGCGGCAGAGCCAGGGTGCGCGGCTGGAGCCCGGGGACCGCGGTGCCGACCATCGCCGCCAGCTCGCCGAGTTGCGCCTGCACTTGCGCCGCGGGCAACCGCAGCGGGATGTGGTCGTAGGTGTGGTTGCCGACTTCCATCCCTGCTTTCGCGAGGTCGCCGACGGCGCGATGCGGATCACCGAGCGCGAACGGATCCTTGTTCAAGTAGAACGACGCGACGGCCGGAAACTCCGGGTGTTCACGGGCGAAGTCGAGCATGATCCCGACGGCGGAGTCCGCGGCGATGCTGCCCTTCGCGTAGTGCAGTTGGCCGCGGCTCGAGTCGTCGAACGTCAGCACGACCGGCGAGCGCCCCGCCGGCACGTGGCCGAGATCGCGCCGCGCTACCTGCAACGTCGTCACGGGGTAGTAGCCCTCGGCGAGCAAGCGTTCGAGCTCGGCCCGGAACCATGCCGGCGTCATGTCGAACTCGCTGTCGACCTTGTCGATCAACCGGTGATGCATGAGCACCGGGATCACGCCGAGCTCGTTCGCTTTGACGGTGGCCGGATCCCGCGGCGGCGCGGTCGGCGACGGTGATGTGGTCGGCGCTTTGGTCGTCGGCGGTGGGGTCGCGATGGCGGTCGGCCGGCGACGCGAACCACCGCAGGCGGCGACGGCCGCACCGAGCCCGGCGGCGAGGAGTGCACGCCGGCTGAGGCGCGCGTCGTAGTTGGCCATGATGTCTGCCACAGTACGTGCGTGCATCGCTCCCGGATCGCCGCCGCGGTGACGATGTGCTTGCTGTTGCTGGGTTTTGCCGTGCTGGTGATCGTCTTGACGCCGTGGCATCCGTTGCCGGGTCCGCACGTGCGTCCGGACCCGGCGGCCGACTTCACCCCGGCGCAGATCGCCCGCGAGACGGCGTTCCACGACGACATCCGGCCGTGGGGCCTGACCGGTCTGTTCGTCGGCTTGCTGGTGCCGGCGGTGGTGGGGTTCACCTCGATCGGCGCGCGACTGGTCGATCGGTTACGCCGTCGTCGTTGGATCGTGCAGGTCGTCGCCGCGACGATCGGCATGACCGCTCTGGTGACGCTGGTCTCGCTGCCGGTCGCCGCGCGCGAACACGTGATCCTGCGGCGATTCGGTCTCAGCACGCAGGGGTGGTCCGGTTGGTGGGGCGACGTTGGCCGCGGCTACGCGGTCGGGCTCGTGACAACTCTCGTCGTACTGCTCGTCGTCATGGGGCTCGCTCGGCGCTTTCCGCGGCGCTGGTGGATCGGTGCGGCGTCGATCGGCGCGGCGTTGGTGGTCGGCGGATCGTTCGCCTACCCGGTCGTGGTCGAGCCGGTGTTCAACAATTTCCACTCGTTGCCGGCCGGTGAGTTGCGAACGCAAATCCTGACGATGGCCGTGCGCGACCATCAGCCGCTCGACGACGTACTGGTCGCGGACGCGAGCCGCCGTACGACGGCCGAGAACGCATATGTCTCTGGCTTCGGTGCCAGCCGCCGGTTGGTCCTCGACGACACGTTGCTGGCCAAGGA
>JAVEEG010000049.1 GCA_030840585.1 Frankiaceae bacterium
GCCGCTGGTCCGGGCTTCGATCTGGTCACCGGGCTGGGCGCGCCGCGGTGGTCGACGATCGTGTCCTGGCTCGGCGGATTCACGCTGACCGCACCGGCCGGCACGAAGAGCACCACCGTGCCGTTGACGGTGGCGATGCCCCCCGGCCTCCCGGGTTCCTACCGCAGCTGGTCTGCGGCGGCGGTCAACGCCGCGGCGGCTTGCGACACCGCGACCGCCACGTCGCCGCCGGCCAGCGCCGACCTCGGCGCGGGCGCCGCCGATGGCATCTACTCGATCTCGGTCGCCGGCATCGATGGCTCGGCCGCGAACGGTGGCACCGGTGCGTGCCATGTTATGACGACAAGCGTGGTGCTCGACCGGGTCGCGCCAGTCGCGATCGCCTCGGTGCGCCCGGTCACTTCGACGACGGCGATCGCCTCGTGGGGCAGCAGCGATACCGCGCCGTCGTCGGGCAAGTCGACCTACACGGTCACGATCGTCGACGGCGGCGGCACGCTGTACTCCGCGACGACCACCGCGACCTCGGTCACGTTCGCGGCGAGTGCGTACCGCTCGTACAACATCAACGTGGTCGCCAGTGACGCGGCCGGGAACCGGTCGGCCACCGCGACCGCCCATCTGTACGACGACCTCAGCCTCGCCTTCGGCACCGGCTGGAAGACGATCGCATCGTCCGGCTACTACCGGAGCAGCCGGCACGTCACGAGCCTGCAGAACGCCGCGGCGACCGTGTCCGGCACCGGATCGCTGTTCGTCGTCTACGTCACCACCTGCGCGAGTTGCGGCAAGCTCGCGATCTACAACGGCAACACGTTGCTGCGCGTGGTCAGCCTGACCACCAACCGGATTCACACGCTGGTGCCGGTGACGCTGCTCAGCGCGTCGACCCGGGCGAAGCGAACCCTCTCGCTGCGGGCCGCACACGCGAGCGCTACGGCGACCTCGGTCCAGCTCGACGCCGCCGTCATTCGCTGACCCCGCGACACATGCCCGCCCGCCGCGCCGACTTCTGGCTGTACTTCGGCGGTCAGGCGGTCTCGACCGTCGGCAGCGCGTTCACCCTGTTCGCGCTGCCGTTGCTCGTCTACAAGCTGACCGGATCGCCGACCGACCTGGCGTTGACGATGGCGGCCAACATGCTGCCGTACCTGTTGTTCGGCCTGGTCTTCGGCGCGGTCGCCGATCGGGTCGACCGGCGCCGGATGATGATCTCGGTCGACCTCGGCCGGGCCGCGGTGATCGCGGTACTCCCGGTGCTCTACCTCGCCGGTTCGCTCGACGTGGTCTGGGTGTACGCCGTCGCGTTCGTCCAGGCGAGCCTCGGCATCCTGTTCGACTCCGGCGAGTTCGCCGCGATCCCGAGCTTGGTGTCGCGGGCCGATCTGGTCACCGCCAACGGCCGGATCATGGCCGCGAACTCCGCTGGCCAGGTTGCCGGGCCGGTGGTCGCCGGTGCGCTGGTGTCGTTCCTCGCCCCGGCGTCACTGTTGTTCGTCGACGCCGCGACCTTCGTGGTCTCCGCGCTGTCGCTCACACTGATCCGGCGCAGCTTCAACGCGGCCGACGCCGTCGACGAGAGCGCTGCGACGGGCGACGGAGCGTCCATCTTCCGGCGGCTGATGCGCGATGTCCGCGAAGGTCTCGGGTACGTGTGGCGCCACCCGGTGCTGCGGTCCATCTCGATCATGATGGCGCTGATCAACTTTTTCGCCGCGACGACGTTGGCCCAGCTCGCGTTCTTCGCCAAGACCGCGCTGCACGCGTCGGACTCGCAGGTCGGCTGGATGTTCGCCGCCGGGGCCGCCGGCGTCGTCGTCGTAGGTTCGGTCGCCGGCCGGCTCCGGCGGCGGCTGTCGTTCCCGGTCGTCGCGCTCGGCGCACTGATCGTGTCCGGGCTGGCGCTCGTCGGCCTGGGCCTGACGCATACCTACGCCGTTGCGCTCGTGCTGTGGGCGGTCAGCAGCGGGTTCGCGATGCTGTTGAACATCAACACGTCCGCGCTGCGACAGGCGATCGTGCCGAACCGGCTGCTGGGCCGGGTGATGAGCGTCGCCAGCGTCCTGGCGTGGTCGGCGATCCCGGCGGGCGCACTGACCGGCGCGGCGGTAATGCAGGCGACCGACGTCTCCGTCGTCTACGCCGCCATCGGCGCGATCGACGCGCTGATCGCGGCCACGTTCTGGCTCAGCCCGATCCGCTACGGCGACCGTTACCTCGCCGAGGCCGCGGCCGAGCCGTCGGCCGTCGCCGACGCGGAAACGGCCAACGCGGCCGAGCCTGCGCACTGAATCCGCAACCTCCATTGCGCCGGGTATTCAGTCCGGTTACTCTGCCAAATACCGGGATGCATACCGGTCAGGGGGAACTCATCGTCAACGGGGTCCCGCAAGACCCGTTGGGCAGATAACCGGCGACACGACGGAAGCCGACCGGTTATCTGCCCAATGGCAGCTGCCGTTCAGAGCGGGAATGCTGGTTCAGAGCGGAAGACTGCTCAGAAGCCCAAGCGGCGCAGTTGTTTCGGGTCGCGTTGCCAATCCTTTGCGACCTTGACCCGCAGATCGAGATAGACCCGGCTGCCGAGCAATGCCTCGATCTGGCGGCGCGCCGTCGTACCTACTTCGCGCAACCGCGCGCCGCCGACGCCGATCACGATGCCTTTCTGACTGTCGCGCTCGACGTACATCACCGCCTCGATGTCGACCAGGTCGTCGCGCCCCTCCCGCGGGCACATGTCCTCGACGAGAACGGCGATCGAGTGCGGCAGCTCGTCCCGGACGCCCTCCAGCGCGGCCTCGCGGATCAGCTCGGCAACCATCACCCGCTCCGGCTCGTCGGTCAGCTCACCGTCGGGGTACAGCGGCCGGCCTTCGGGCATCCGCGCGACCAGCAGATCGGCGAGCAGACCCACCTGGAAACCGTCCCGCGCGGACACCGGTACGACCTCGGCGAACTCACCGAGCTCGGCTACCTCCACCAACCGTTCGGCGACGACGTCGCGACCAACCAGATCAGCCTTCGTCACGATCGCGATAACCGGCGTACGGGCCGCAATCGCCGCGAGCTGGGTCGCGATGTACCGGTCGCCCGGCCCGACCTTCTCGTCCGCCGGCACGCAGAATCCGATCGCGTCGACCTCGGACAGCGTCGACTTCACCACGTCGTTCAGCCGCTCCCCCAGCAGCGTCCGGGGTTTGTGGAATCCGGGCGTGTCCACCACGACGAGTTGCGCGTCCGGCCGGGTGACGATGCCGCGCACGGCGTGCCGGGTCGTCTGCGGGCGGTCGCTCATGATGGCCACCTTCGTGCCGACGAGTGCGTTGGTCAGCGTCGACTTCCCGGCGTTCGGGCGGCCGACGAAACACGCGAACCCGGCGCGGTAGTCGATCGGCACCGGGCCATTGTCGCGGCAAACCATTCGCGCGATCGCCGCCGGTCCGGCAACGATGAGCCGGTGGACATCGTCGACTTCGATCTGGGCTCGCCACCGGAGTGGCTGGACGCCTGGCACCGGCTCGACGTCGACGTGTCGCTGGAGACGCTGACCGGCTTGGAGCCGCCGACACCGTCGGAGTCACGGGGCGAGCTGCTGAGCGACTTCGCCTACCACCGCCGCGGCCTCGCCGCGATCGATGGCGGCCAGCTAGTCGGCGCGATCGCGATCGAGGAGTCGATGCTCGAAGACCTCGATACGGCGTACTCGTGGCTGCTGGTCGACTCCGCACACCGCCGCCGCGGCGTCGGCACCAGACTCCTCGACGCAACGAGAGAGTTGCTGCGCGCAAACGGCCGGACCCGGCTCGACTCGAGCGTGCTCATCGGCAGCCCGGCATCGGCGTTCGCGACGTCGCGTGGCGCCCGGGTGACGCAGATCGAAGTACCGAACGTCCTGGACGTCACGACCCTCGATCGTGACGCGCTGCGAGCGGACGCGCAGCCGCGATCGCCGTACCTGCTCAGTACGTGGACCGGCAGCTGCCCCGACGACCTGGTCGACGCGTACGCCGCAGCACACGCGGCGATGGACGACGCACCGCACGGCGCGGAGACCTACGACGACGCCGTGTGGTCGGCCGAACGGGTCCGCGGTCACGAGGAACGCTGGGCCGGCCTCGGCCATCGCACCCTGACGACCGCCGCTGTGCACGCGCCGAGCGGGTCGGTTGTCGGCTACACCGTGCTGCTGCTGACCGGCCGGCCAAGCACCGCGTCACAGGAAGACACCGGCGTCGTCCGCGCGCATCGCGGCCACCGCCTCGGCCTCGCGATCAAGTCGGCCAACCTGCTCGCGCTGACCGAGCAGGAGCCAGCGATCACGACGGTCGTCACCTGGAACGCGGAGTCCAACGCGCACATGCTCGCGGTCAACGACGAGCTCGGATTCCGCCGGCACAGCCGGTGGGAAGAGGTCACGCTCGACCTCCTTGTGTCGCATTGACGACAGTTACGACGCTGAGCTGATTGATCCAGATTCGGTCTGGTTGGCAGGCTGCGTGCGACCCACACCGGCCCATCGGGGGTACGCATGAAGCCGCACGTCACATCCGCTGCGCGCACGCTGGCTCACCGCGGCCTGCTCACCGCAATATTCGCCGTGTTGTTCGCGCTCACGCTGGTCCTGCCGGACTGGTTGGAGGCGTTCACCGGCCTCGACCCCGACCGCGACAGCGGCTGGGTGGAGACCGCCATCACGCTCGGCTTCGGCCTCTGCGCGGCCGGCTCGGCCGCCGCGACATACCTGCAGTGGCGGCGCGTCCGCCCCGCCGCCAACTAATCGCCGTTCCGGCGTACCAAGGAGTATGTGATGGCGCACCGCAAGCACTCCACGAAGCCCGGCGAGTACCTCGATCGCGAAGAGGGTGACGCAGGCGAGCGCGAGCGCTGGCGCGCGGCCAGCCGGATCAACCCGAAGCACCCGCCGGCGCGGGACGCGTTCCTGCGCGCATCGACCCAGCGCCGCCACCTCGAACGCGAGCAGCTGCGGGCCAACACGCACAACGGGCACGCGCGGGCCGAGGGGACCATCCCCGCCGGTGGCATCGCCGGCCAGCCTGGCCCGCCTGGCAGCGTCAACTGGACCCCGCTCGGACCGTCCGCGCTCGCCCTCGGCAACGGCCGAAGCGCGTACTCGGGCCGGATCACCGCGCTGTCGGTCGGCCCCGGCGGAAACCGGGTCTACGCCGGCTCAGCGAACGGCGGCGTCTGGTTCTCCGGCGATGCCGGCAGCACGTGGGCACCGCTCGACGAGTTCGCCACCTCGTCGCCGACCGCCGGTCTCAGCGCGGACTCACAGTCGACCGGCTCGATCGCGGTCAAGTACGGCGCATCCGCCGCGGCCGATCTCATCTACGTCGGCACCGGCGAGGGCAGCGGCGGCTACGACGCCTACCAAGGGATCGGCGTGCAACGCTCCGCGTCGGGCGGGTCGGCGGGCACCTGGACTCTGGAGGCGACGAACCTCGCGGGTACGTCGATCTCCGCGCTCGTCATCGACCCGGACACGCCCGCGCTCGTCGTCGCCGGCACCGGCCGCGGTATCTACCACCGGCCGACGAGCGGCAGCGCCACCAACTGGGTCCAGGCGACCGCAGGCTTGCCGACGCCGAATGCGGCCGTCTCCGATCTCGTCGTCGCGGGCACCGGCGCCAGCAAGCTCTTCTACGCCGCCGTACCGTCGCAGAACGCCGTCTACAGCAGCCCGGACGCGATCACGTGGACGGCGGTTGGCACGTTGCCCGCTGCCCCTGCGAGCGGCGTGTCCCGGCTCGCGCTCGCCGTTGCCGAAAGCGACCCGAGCACGGTCTACGTCTATCGCGACGACGCCACGCTGGCCCGGCTCAACGCCGGCGCGTGGCATGTCGTGGCCGCCACCCCGCCCGCGTCGGTGATGTTCATCACCGGTCAGGGTTGGTACGACCTGGTCGTCGCTGCCGACCCGAGCAACGCCAACACGGTCTACCTCGTCGGTCAGGCGATGAGCGGATTGGCGATGTTCAAGGGCACCATCACGGGTGGCCCCACCAGCTACTCGTTCGGCTTCACCAACACCGCTGCGCCGTACAACGATCCGACGTTCATCGGCAACAACATCCACCCGGACGGGCACGCATTCGCCTTCGCCCTCAACGCAACCGGTACGGCGCACGACTCGACCAACGTCTGGGTCGGCAACGACGGTGGGCTCTGGCACTCGACGTTGAGCGGCGCGAACAACACCTGGGTGCCTCGCAACGCCGGGCTCGCGATCACCGAGCACAGCCACTTGGCACAACGCGCCGACACCGACGCGGTTGTCTTCGCCACCGCGCAGGACAACGGCACCGAGCGCTACATCGGCGAGTCGGTGTGGAAGTTCGTCGACGGCGGCGACGGCGGCGGCATCGCCATGGACCAGAACAACCCGGCGCGGATCATGCACCAGTACGCCGGCGGCTCCGGTTTCTACTTGTACGGCGGCACCTACTACTTCAGCAGCTGCCTGTCCGCGAGCACGGATGGCGGAGCGACGTTCAGCGGAGTGAACTGGCCGCCGTACACCGCGAACACGCCGGAACAGCGGCAGGCCGTGCAGGACGAATGGGTCGGGTTCGTCGCACCGCTCGCGACCGCGCCCGCAGGCTCGGCCGTGAGCCGGGTCGCGTTCGGCAGCAAGCGACTCTGGATCTCCGACGACTGGGGCGCGAACTGGGTCACGTTGCCGACCGGCACCAACCCGTACGCAACCGCGACACCGTCGGCGACGCAGGACGTGCTGGATGGCAACACGGTCACCGCGATCACGATGCCGAGCGCCGACGTGATCCTGGCGGCGACGTACGCGCAGGTGTTCCGGTTCGATCGCAACACCACGACCGGCGTGTGGACCCGGACCGCGATCACCACGACCGGACTGCCGGCGTACCACTACATCACCGGTCTCGCGATGGCCGACATTACAACCGGCGCGTTCTACGCATCCCTTGGGTACGTGGGCTCCCCGCACCTCTACTACTTCGACGGCACCGCGTGGCACGTGGCATTGCCGACCAGCCAGATCGACAGCCCGGCGCAATCCGTCGTCGTCGACCCGAGCAACTCCAACATCGTGTACGTCGGCACCGACGTCGGTTGCTGGAAGGGCGTCAAGACGGCCGCGACGACATGGACGTGGTCGGTGTTCTCGCAAGGGCTGCCCGAGGTTGCGATCGTCGACCTGCAGTTCCATGCGGTGACCCGCCTGTTGCGCGCGGCGACGCACGGCCGCGGCGTGTGGGAGATCCCGGTCGACGCGACATCGGAGCAGGACCCGGACATCTACCTTCGGGTCGACTACGCCGACAGCGGCCGCATGGTCGGCGGTGCGCGGCATCCGTTCGTCGAAGGGGCGATCGATCCCACCCGGACCAGCGCGCACGTCTACCACTGGATGAGTCCGGACATCAAGATCCACCGGTCGTCACTGACCGGGTTGCCACCGCTGAGCTCTCCGGTCGACGGCCTCGACTTTGCCGTCAACATCGGCGACTACGTGGACACCTCCGACATCGAGACCGCGGACACGACCGGGACCGACCAGATCTTCGTCCAGGTGCACAACCGCAGTTTCATACCGGTCGCGGCGAACCTGGTGCGGGTCGCGGTGTTGCTCACCGACGCGGCGGCGGGCCTGCCGCCGCTGCCCACCGACTACGTCACGCATCTCAACGACCTGAGCACGGACTCCCCCGCGTGGCTGCCGGCGAGCAGCCCGTGGAAGTTCGCGAACCCGCCGTACCGCTACCTCAACGCGGCGGTCGACGTACGCAACCCGCAGGTCGTGCAGTTCGACGTCGCCAATCTGTCGACGATGTTCCCGGGCACCGACCACGTCTGCGTGGCCGCGTTCGTCACCACGGCGGCCGACCCGATCCTCACGAGTGACACGGCCAGCCTCGACGACACCACGATGCACGACAAGCACGTCGCGCACCGCAACGTGCACCTCGTCGCGGCCGGTACGACACCCGGGACGACCCCCGGCGGTACGACGGAGCCCGAGCCGCAGACGTTCGTGGTCGACTTCAACAACGTGCTGGACGCGAAGTCCGAGATCGAGATGGTCTTCGACAAGTCGCACTTCCCGGGCGAGCTTTCGGTCGTACTGCCGGAGCGGCTGCACATCGACCGTGGCGCGGCACTCGAAGGGTTCGCCCGGCACGAGCGGGTGAAGCTCACCATCCCGGTCATCCACGGTCTCGGTGGCTGGCTCAACCGCGCGACGCAGATGTTCCGGCCCATCGACGTCAAGCCGGACAGTGGCGAGCCGCCGGTGCTGCCGCACCTGCGCTACGACCCGGAGCGGCACAACCGGCTGCGCGACCTGTTGCCCCACTTCACCCACGACCACATCCTCGTGGCCGACCGGAAGCTCCAGGTGGCGGCGATCTCGCGAGTGCCGATCGCGGCCCGAGCGTCGGTCACCGCGGCGGTGACGGTGGCAATGCCG
Source organism: Frankiaceae bacterium (assembly GCA_030840585.1). Classification (GTDB taxonomy): domain Bacteria; phylum Actinomycetota; class Actinomycetes; order JAFAQI01; family JAFAQI01; genus BP-197. The sequence goes on from JAVEEG010000049.1 coordinate 8,468, forward strand.
CCGAAGGCGAAGCCCGGTGACCAGTACCGGCTCGACGTGATCCAGCGCCAGGACGGCCGGATTGTCGGCGGCAGCACCTACGTGATCGCGGTGACCGGCAAGACCGTCGCCGTACGGAAGGAGTAGGCGCTCCTACTAGGGCTCGCCGCGCAGCTTGCTGTAGAGGACCATGTCGCGCCACTGACCGCCACGGAAGCACGCCTTGCGCATCACACCTTCGCGGGTGAAGCCGGCCTTCTCCAGCGCGCGCTGCTCGGCGACGTTGTCCGCCTCGGTGCCGGCCTCGATCCGTTCGAGGTACGTGTGCTCGAACAGGTACGCCGCGATCAACCGTTGGGCCGCGCTGCCGTGACCTTTGCCGCGCGCTTCCGGCACCAGCCAGATGCCGACGTTCCAGCAGTCGCCGTTGGGCGGCGGGCCGTTGTGCATCCGGAGCCAGCCCACATCGCCGACGAGCTGACCGTCGTCGTCGACGACGGCGAGCATGCCCATGTGTTCGGTGAAGATCTCGTTGTTCTCCCACCGACGGCGCACGCCGCCGGGCTTGAAGCCGTACCACGCGAACTCGCCGGCCGCCTCGGGGTCGGTGCGTTGCCGGTCGAGGATGTCGAGGTCGGCTTCGGTCACCTTGCGCAAGCTGGTCACGACCCGCGCACCTCGCCGTCCGGCCCGGCGACGTACGGCTGGTCGACGCCGAGATCGGCCGCGACGTCACGGCTGTCGCCGTCGAGCTCAGTCGCCTCGGTGACGACGGCGGCGGCTTCGAGTCGTTGCACCCCGCTGGACACCGCGGCCGCGACGGCGGCCTGTAATGCGGTCAGTGACAGCGACGGCAACGCGACGGTCGCGGCGACGTAGGTACGGCCCATGTCGTCACGGACCGCGGCACCTTCGGCGGCGCCGGTGCGGGCGCGGGCCGAGCGGGCCAGCGTGACGAGCTTGCCGTCCTCGGGGTCGAGTTCCATGACTCCCGACCCTAATTGGCGGCCCCTATTGGCCGGATGTCCCGGCGGGCGTGATGAGGACCGTGCCGACCCGGTTGCGCCGGCCCTTCGCGCTCTCGGCGACGAACGTCAGCCCTTGGATCGTGACGGTCGCGCCGGGGATCGGCACCCGGCCGAGTGCGGACGCGAGCAGCCCGCCGACGGTCTCGACGTCCTCGACGTCGAACGATGTCCCGAACATCTCCTCGACGTCGTCGATCGGTACCCGGACGTTGACCCGCAGCGATCCGTCGTCGAGTGACTCGGTGCGCGGTGCCTCGCGGTCGTACTCGTCCGCGATCTCGCCGACGATCTCTTCCAGGATGTCCTCGATCGTGACCAGCCCGGCGGTGCCGCCGTACTCGTCGATCACGACCGCGACGTGTACCTGCTTCGCCTGCATCTCGCGGAGCAGTTCGTCGACGGGCTTGGAGTCGGGGATGAAGTACGCCGGCCGCATCACCTCGTCGACCTTCTCGCTGCGGCCCTCGTCTTCGTAGACGCGCCGGGCCAGGTCCTTGAGGTACGCGACCCCGACGACGTCGTCCTCGTTGTCGCCGACCACCGGAATCCGGGAGAAACCGCTGCGCAACGCGAGCGACAAGGCCTGCCGTACGGTCTTGCCGCGCTCGATCCAGACCATGTCGGTGCGCGGCACCATGACCTCGCGGACCAGCGTGTCGCCGAGCTCGAAGACCGAGTGGATCATCTCCCGCTCTTCGCTCTCGATCACCTTGCCCTGCTCGGCGAGATCGACCAGCTCGCGCAGCTCGGCCTCCGACGTGAACGGGCCTTCCCGGAAGCCCTTGCCCGGCGTCAACGCGTTGCCTAGCGCGATCAGGATCCGTGGCAGCGGCCCGAGCAGTTTCGTCAGTACGTACGCCGGTCCCGCGGTCGCGAGGCCGACGCGTTCCGGATGCTGGCGGCCGATCGTGCGCGCGCCGACACCGACGACGACGTAGTCGACGACGGTCATGGTGCCGCCGGCGACGAGCAGCGCCTGCCACACCGAGTCGAGCACCCGGTCGAACGCGACCGCGACCATCGTCGTCGCGAGCATCTCGGCGAGAGTGCGCAACAGCAGCAGCACGTTCAGCGGCGGCGCGGGATCGGCGACGACGAGCCGGAGCCGGCGGGCGCCGCGGCGACCCGATTGGCCGAGCTCGTCGGCCCGGCTGCGCGAGACCCGCGACAGCGCGGTCTCGGCCATCGAGAGGAAGGCCGCGATCGCGACGAGGACCGCGGCGACGGCGACGAGGGCCGTGTTGGAGGTGCTCATCCGTTGCGCGCCGTCGCCCACGACGCCAGCAGTCGCGACTGGGTGCCGAACATCTCCTGTTCGGTAGCGGCATCACCGTGGTCGTAGCCGAGCAGATGCAGCACGCCGTGCGTACAGAGCAGGTGCAGCTCGGCTTCGGTGCTGTGCCCGGCCGTTGCCGCTTGGCGCTCCGCGACGACCGGGCAGAGAACGACATCGCCGAGCAACGTCGGCGGCGCATCCTCGTCGTGCTCGTCATCCCGCTGGTCGTGCAGATCGTCCATCGGGAACGCGAGTACGTCGGTCGGTCCCGGCTCGTTCATGAAGTGCTCGTGCAGCGCCGACATCGCGTCGACGTCGACGAGCCTGATCGACAACTCAACCAGCGGATGTACGCCCATCTCGTCGAGCACGTGGCGGGCGAGATGTTCCAAGGCAAACTCGTCGACGGCGAAACCCGACTCGTTCGCGATCTCGATACTCATCAGCGGCCGCTACGACGGCGCGTTGTGCTGCCGGACGGATTGGCAGCATGCGGGCCGTTCGCCGTTTCGGCGTCCCACTTCGCGTAGGCATCGACGATCTCGCTGACCAGGCGATGCCGTACGACGTCCTGCGAGGTGAGCCGGCAGAAATGCACGTCTTCGATGCCGTCGAGGATCTCCTGCACCACCTTCAGGCCCGACTTGGTCCCGGCCGGCAGATCGACCTGGGTCACGTCACCGGTAACGACCATCTTCGCGCCGAAGCCGAGCCGGGTGAGGAACATCTTCATCTGCTCAGGCGACGTGTTCTGCGCCTCATCGAGCACGATGAACGAGTCATTAAGCGAGCGGCCACGCATGTAGCCGAGTGGCGCGACCTCGATCACGCCGTTGGCCATGAGTCGCGGGATCGAGTCGGGATCGACCATGTCGTGCAGCGCGTCGTACAGCGGTCGCAGGTACGGATCGATCTTCTCGTTCAAGGTGCCGGGCAGGAAGCCGAGTCGCTCACCGGCCTCGACCGCGGGCCGGGTCAGGATGATCCGGTTGACCGCCTTGGCCTGCAACGCCTGCACGGCCTTCGCCATCGCGAGGTAGGTCTTGCCGGTGCCCGCCGGCCCGATGCCGAACACGATCGTGTGGTTGTCGATCGCGTCGACGTAGCGCTTCTGGTTCAACGTCTTCGGCCGGATGGTGCGGCCGCGGGTCGACAGGATGTTGAGCGACAGGACGTCGGCCGGTCGCTCCTCGGTCTGCTGCCGCAACATCGCCAGCGATCGTTGCACCGAGTCGGCCGTGAGCACGTCACCGCGTTCGAGCAGGGTCAGCAGTTCCTCGAATAGCCTCGCCGCGAGGTCGACCTCGGCCTGCTCGCCGCTGATCGTGATCTCGTTGCCGCGGACGTGAATGTCGCAGGTGAACGCGCGCTCCACCAGCCGGAGCAGCTCATCGCTCGAACCGAGCAACGACACCATGCTGTGCGCGCCGGGGACGACGATGCGGGTTGACGTGGGGTTGGCCATCGTTAGGCGCCAGTTTAGCCCGGCGGCCAGCCCTGCGAGCGGCCCGCGAGTACGTGCAGGTGCGCGTGGAACACGGTCTGGTGCGCGGCCGGGCCGGTGTTGGCGACCAACCGGTAGCCGTCACCCGAGACGCCTTCGAGGTCGGCGACCTCCGCAGCTAGGCGGACCATGTCGACCAGCGTCTGCGGCGCGCCGGCCGCGACCTCGGCCAAGTTCGCCCAGTGCGCCCGCGGGATCACGAGCACATGCGTCGGTGACACCGGCGTGATGTCACGGAATGCCAACGCCTCGTCGGAGGTCGCGACCATGTCGGCCGGTATCTCCCCGGTGGCGATCCGGCAGAACAGGCAGTCGTCGGCCATGCGCCGCACCCTAATGCCCGGACGCGGTTCGTACCTGCTCATATCGGCCGCGCAAGAACTCCCGCTCGACGTCGTTGTCGGTCAGCAGTGCGGCCTCGGCATACGCCGC
>JAVEEG010000087.1 GCA_030840585.1 Frankiaceae bacterium
GGACACGATCAGCGTCGCAGGATCGAGGTCGAAGTTGTTCTCGGCATTGGCGATCGCGGAGGCCAGCACCTTCGCCACCGGCTCCGACGCTGCCTGCGGCGCGAACTTCAGCACCGCGAGCGCATCCGATGCCGGCTTGTTGCGAATGAGGTCGATGACGCGGCGCGCCTTCATGGGCGTCACGTTGACCTGCGACGCCCGCGCGAAGGCGGTCCGCACTGCTGCGTCGGGTTCGTTGGCTGCCATCTGCGATATCCCTTAAATCTGGCTGTGATCGGTCGTGAACATCGGATCTTCGGGCGCGACTACCGGCGGGACCGGCGGTCGTCCTTGATGTGACCCCGGAAGGTGCGGGTCGGCGCGAACTCGCCCAGCTTGTGCCCGACCATGCCCTCGGTCACGAACACCGGCACGTGCTTGCGGCCGTCGTGCACCGCGATGGTGTGGCCGAGCATGTCCGGAATGATGGTCGAGCGGCGCGACCAGGTCTTGATCACGTTCTTGCTGCCCTTGTCGTTCTGGGCGTCCACCTTCTTGAGCAGGTGGTCGTCGACGAAGGGACCCTTCTTGAGGCTGCGAGGCATCGGTTACGTCCTATCGCTTCTTGTTGGTCCGTCGGCGGCGGACGATCATGGAGTCGCTCGCCTTCCGGGTACGGGTACGGCCTTCGGGCTTGCCGGCCGGGTTGACCGGGTGCCGGCCACCGGAGGTCTTACCCTCACCACCACCGTGCGGGTGGTCGACCGGGTTCATCGCCACACCACGGACGGTCGGGCGCTTGCCCTTCCACCGCATCCGGCCGGCCTTGCCCCAGTTGATGTTGCTCTGCTCGGCGTTGCCGACCTCGCCGATGGTGGCGCGGCAGCGCACATCGACGTTGCGGATCTCGCCGGAGGGCATGCGCAACTGCGCGAACCCGCCGTCCTTGGCCACGAGCTGCACACTCGCACCAGCCGACCGGGCAATCTTCGCGCCGCCACCGGGCCGCAGCTCGATCGCGTGGATGACCGTACCGACCGGGATGTTGCGCAGCGGCAGGTTGTTGCCCGGCTTGATGTCCGCGCCCGGACCCGACTCGACCCGGTCGCCCTGACCCAGCTTCGCCGGCGCGATGATGTAGCGCTTCTCGCCGTCGGCGTAGTGCAGCAGCGCGATGCGCGCGGTGCGGTTCGGGTCGTACTCGATGTGCGCGACCTTCGCCGGCACGCCGTCCTTGTCGTTACGACGGAAGTCGATGATGCGGTAGGCGCGCTTGTGCCCGCCGCCCTGGTGGCGCGCGGTGATCCGGCCGTGCACGTTGCGGCCACCGGTGCTGTGCAGCGGCTTGACGAGCGACTTCTCCGGCTCGGTGCGGGTGATCTCGACGAAGTCGGCGACGCTGGAGCCACGGCGGCCCGGCGTAGTCGGCTTGTACTTGCGAATGCCCATGACTAGACAGTCCCTCCGAAGAGGTCGATGCGGTCGCCCGCGGCGAGGCCGACGATCGCGCGCTTGGTGTCGTTGCGCTTGCCGATGCCGAACCGGGTCCGCTTGCGCTTACCGTTACGGTTGAGCGTGTTGACGCTGGTCACCCGCACGTTGAAGACCTGCTCGATCGCAATCTTGATCTGGGTCTTGTTCGCGTGCGGACTGACCAGGAACGTGTACTTGTTGTCGTCGATGAGCCCGTAGCTCTTCTCCGAGATGACCGGCGCGAGCAAGATGTCGCGAGGGTCGGCGATGGTCGCCATTACGCCTCACCTCCCTGTGCTGCGTCGTCATCGGTCTCGTCGGTCTCACTGCTCTGAGCGGCCTCGGCCGGGGCTTCCGCCGCCGGGTCGACCGCGAGGTCGGGGCTGGTCTGCTCCGCTACCTCGGCGACCGCCTCGGCGTCGGACACGTCTTCGCCCGCAGGCTTCGTCTCGCCCTTGTCGGTTGCGGGCTCAGTCACGGGCTTCTCCTCCGCCGACGCCGCCGTACGACGTCCACCTTTCGGGGCACTTTCGGCGGCGAGGGTCTCGACCGCGGCGCCGAGCGCCTTGCCCTGCGTCGTACCGGGCTTGTTCAAGAACGCGGCCAGCGCGCCCTCGGTGAACACCACGTCGTCACTGACGAGGACGTCGTAGGTGTTGAGCTGGTCCGGTGCGATCAGGTGCACGTTGTCGACGTTGCGCAGGCTCTTCCACGTCACCACGTCTTCGCGTTCGGCGACGACGAGCACGTGCCGGCTGGCGACGATCTTCGCCAGCGCGAGCGCGGCCGCCTTCGTCGATGGCGCGTCACCCTCGACGAGGGCGGACACGACGTGCAAGCGGCCACCGCGGGCCCGGTCGGACAGCGCGCCCCGCAGCGCCGCCGCCTTCATCTTCTTCGGCGTGCGCTGCTCGTAGTTGCGCGGCGTCGGGCCGTGCACCGTGCCACCACCGGCGAACTGCGGCGCGCGGGTCGAGCCCTGGCGGGCCCGGCCGGTGCCCTTCTGCTTGTACGGCTTGCGACCGCCACCGCGGACCTCGCCGCGAGTCTTGGTGTCGTGCGTACCCTGCCGGGCCGCGGCGAGCTGCGCGACGACGACCTGGTGGATCAGCGGCACGTTGACCTGGACGTCGAAGACGGCGTCGGGCAGGTCGATCGTGCGGGCCAGGTCGCCCTGCGGCGACTGGACGTTGACGGTGGCCATCAGCGCACCACACCCTTCGCGCCGCGAACCGCCGGCGTCTTGGCCGCGGTACGGACGAGAACGAGACCGTTCTTCGGACCCGGAACGGCGCCCTTGATGAGGATGACGCCCTTCTCCGCGTCGACCGCGTGCACCGTGAGGTTCAGCGTCGTGGTCTTCACGCCACCGTGCCGACCGGCCATCTTCTGGCCCCGGAACACCCGCGCCGGCGTCGCGCACGCGCCGATCGAACCCGGCGAGCGGTGCTTGCGCTGCACGCCGTGACCGGCACCCAGACCGGAGAAGCCGTGGCGGGCCATGACACCCGTGAAGCCGTGGCCCTTGCTGGTGCCGACGATGTCGACGAGCTGGCCGGCTTCGAACACCTCGGCGGTGATCTCCTGGCCGATCTCGTACGTCGACGCGTCGGTGGTGCGGATCTCGACGACGTGGCGGCGCGGCGGCACGTTCGCCTTGGCGAAGTGCCCGGCGTCCGGCTTGTTCACCTTGCGCGG